>JAWAPI010000047.1:0-9664 GCA_038894495.1 Desulfurococcaceae archaeon | reverse complement strand
TCAAAGTCGTGTCCATACAATGCATTACTTGAAAACACCTATTACAAGGTCATAGTTAAACATGAAAACTGCAAACGATGCTACATATGTGTCTCTAAATGCCCGTACAATGCAATAGTATTTGACAGGGAAATAATTGTGAAGCCCCATCCATATTACATAGCAATAATAGAGAAGCTAAGATCTATAAATGGTGTACACGTAGTCACAAGTACTTATGAAATACTAGTAAAATTAGGTGTTATCACATGAAACTCGTCCTTATAACTGGAAGGTTAGCTTATAAACAGGTAAAAGAGCTAGCAGACGAGGTTATGAAGAAGTATCCAGGTATTGAAATAAAGATAGTAGAATTACCTATTCAAGTAGCCGCGATGATAACAGATGAATATTTACTCAAGACTATTCCTTCGTATATCGACAAATTATTAGATGCCGATCTAATAGTTGTGCCTGGCTTAACAAGAGGAGATATGTCAAGGGTCTCATATTCGATTGGAAAAAAAGTTGTGAAAGGTCCTAGATATGCTAGCGATATCCCTTTATTTATTGATGCATTGATTAATGGAATAATATTCTCACCAGTATACCCTGCTGACGATGTTCTCGAAAACACTCGATCAGAAATTTTCGAGAAAACTATTAATGAATTAAAAGAAGAAGCAAGAAGAGACTACTACTTCTTGGTACATGATCTACCTGTGAGCAAGCATTACCCGCTAGTCATACTAGAAATTTACATTGATAACCCTGTTGATCTGAGAAATCAAATAAAGGCAGCAAAGTATGCTGACTTAGTATCTATAGGTGTACCATGTGGATATAGCGATGAAAGGATCATCAGTATCCTTAAAGAAGCGAGGAAATTGCTCAACAAGCCAATAGGGATCGACACTTTCAGTGTTGACTCAATTAGAAATATATATAAAGTAGTTGACTTTATCAATGGTATATTAGTCGAGGATGTCGAAAAAGTAATAAACATGCGCGGAGAACTCCAAGAAATACCAATAGTTGTGGTTGGGACCTCGAAAAACTCAGTACAAAGAGTCTCCGAGTTGAAGGAGGCTGTTAGATTACTAGTTGAGAGCAACTTTAGAAAGGTAATAGTTGATCCAACTTTACTACCCCCGTTTTATGGATTAGTAGAGTCCATTAAAGCCTATATCTTGTCAAGACAAGAAATGATTAACACACCCTTGCTAATGGGTGTTGGAAATGTAACTGAATTGGTGGATGTAGATAGTATAGGGGTGAATGCACTTCTAGCTTTCATCGGTGTCGAGATCGGCGTGGAATTATATTTGACAACTGAGTCTAGTGTTAAAACACGTGGTTCCACGAAAGAGGTTAGAAAAGCACTTGATATGGCATTAGTTGCAAGGAAGTTTCACAGACCTCCAAAGGATATTGGAAAAAGCCTACTTGTAGTGAAGGATAAGAAGAAACACGAGATTCGCCTTCCAAGAGCATCCTCATTGATCTATGCAACTAACCCTTATCAAGAGACTAAAGACCCTTGTGGTTATTTCAAAATAGCGATAGACCATGAGAGTCGTGAGTTGATCGTGCAACACTATGATCACGGTAAAGAAGAACCAGATCTTGAAATTAGAGGAAAGGATCCTTTCCACGTATTAAATGAGATCGTATCAAGGAAACTCGCATCACAATCAGACCACTATTTTTACCTTGGATACGAGCTTGCAAAAGCAAAGATAGCCCTTGATCTCGGTAAGGAATACACCCAAGACGAGGATTTGTTTAAAGAGTAAGCTACATATAGTATGCTAACAGTCTTAGATATAGATCTGCAGGGGAAATATTGTGCTCACCAAGTATTTAAGTGATGACAACTCTGTTTAGTATGATAATTTAAGTAACTCAAAGCTTATGAATCCTTTATGTATATTAATAATGGTATTTGAATAGGTGGTTTTATGAGGAAATATACTTACATATTGCTAAGTTTGGTGATCTTTGGGATTGCAATATATGTATTGTATATTCTTCTCCCACCCGAGTTGAGGGGGGTCCTCGAGAAAAAAGCTATTCAGGCGCTTATTATATTAGTTGTTGGCATCTCGATCATCGAATATATCGCAAGAACAATAATGCAGCATGCTAAAAGGGTTGGAGCAGAGGCTCTCTTAGTAAGAAATATTGTGTTGGTTCTTGGATACATCGTTATCGGTGTTACAGTAGCTAGTGTTCTTGGATTAGGTGGCGAGCCATTAATAGCTAGCGCTACTTTCTCTGGTTTGATCATTGGTCTTGGCATGCAACCCATTTTGTCTAATTTCTTTGCAGGCCTAATCATACTTGGAACTGGTTTCTTAAAACCTGGGAAGAAGATTAAACTAGCTGGTCCTAATATACCGCTTTCAGCGATCAGTTTCCCTGCATATAAATCTTTTAGTAGAGATGTTGTGATACCACAACTAAGGGGAACAGTTGTTGAGATAGGTCTTATGTACACAAAGGTTCTTTTAGACACCGGTGAATTAATTAAGTTATCAAACTCTATGCTATTTGGGAACTCCATAGTCTTCGAAGAAGATGAAATTTTAGAGTCGCCACGTGTTCAGGTAAGATACGAGTTTCCGATCACCTTTGATCCGGATATGGTCATACGAAAAATTAAAGACTCATTAAATAACCTTTCAGAGAATATAGAGGTATACTTAGAAGAACAAAGCGATAAAAACTACTACATTGTAATCGTGATTGCTCATACTCCCGAAGGAGTTAAGGTACGAGAGTTTAGAAGTATAATTCTATCTAGGTTAATAAAGGTTCAAAAAGAAATGGAATTAGAGTTTGTTAAAAAATAATACCAATATCTACTACTTCTTGAGAGGAGTTGCTGCTCTTTCGAGGTATTTCCTTACTTGCACTACCTCGTTTTCTGGGACTTTTCCTTCTTCGTAGCAGAACCACCAATCAAAGCACTTGAATTGTCTTACTCTCTCTTGCGCTTCATGTATCGTTTTAGCCGGAGGAACTATTACCGAAGAACCTATCAATTCATTGTTAGGCCAGTTTGCTGGTAGAGCTCTCTTGTATTGAGTATTTATTTGTAAAGCCTTTATTAATCTAAGGATCTCGTCCATGTTTCTACCTGCCTCCTGTGGATAGTATAGGACAGCTCTTAGAACGCCTTCTGGATCAATAATCATAACTGCTCTAACGGTGTGAGTAGCGCTTTGAGCATGTAGAAAGCCTAGTTTTCTCGCAACCTCTCCATTCGGATCCGCGATCACGGGAAACGGTATCTCTATTCCAAATTTTTCTTTTATCCATTCAATCCATTTTATATGAGAAAACACACTGTCAACGCTATGTCCAAGTAACTCGGTGTTGTATGATTTAAAATCTTCTATCCTAGATGCAAACGCGATGAACTCCGTTGTACATACGGGTGTAAAGTCTGCCGGATGGCTGAAAATCACTAACCATTTTCCCTTATAATCGTCTGGTAGTTTCTTCACGCCATGAGTTGTCTCAACTATTATTTCAGGGAATTTTTCCCCTATTAGAGGTATTGTGCCTGGCATTATATCACACCATGTTTTAAATATTAATCAAGGATTTATAAATCTTATCCATATATTTAACTTAGAAGTTAAATTTGTTCGTAATTCTAAAATTGTAGTTAATTGAATATATATTCCCAAATTAACAAGACCAATAACACGGGAATTAGGCTTGTATAAGGAGAAAATGAAATGCCCATTATGTGGATATGAGGGAAATAAAGAAGAATATTTCTACATGCATGAGGCAACAATATATGTAGTTGACGATGAGGTTGAAAGAGAAGAGAGAGAAAGACCTATTTTAGTTATCTGTCCACGATGTAAACAAGGTTTCTTTCTCATAGATCCGTATTTAAGATTCCGTTCTAAGGGAGTTTTATAAGTCTTTTGCGAGATATTATGAACTGATTTAACTCGCTATACATGGGTTATAAATGGCTGAGATATTAGATTTTCAAGTATATTGGTGGATTATGTTGCCTAACGAGGATTTAGAGAAAAAAATGAGTTTATTACCATTATTTAATGGCCAGGTCAGAGACTCTATCTATGGATATATTGATTACAATAAGGAAATTGAAGGGTCGGTTATGGATTCCTGGGCGTTGCAGCGGCTTAGGTATATACTTCAACTCCAAGCGGCTCACTTAGTGTATCCAAGTGCTACTCACACTCGTTTCTCGCATGCTATTGGATTTATGCATCTCTCATACAAATATATATCTTTCCTACTTAAAACAATAAGTCAATCAGATATATTTGAAGAATATGTAAAAGAATCAACTAGTAAGTTCAGGGAGATAATTATTGCTACTAGGTTACTTGGTCTTTTACATGATATAGGTCATGGTCCATTCAGCCATGCTTTTGATAAATACGTCTACAGAACAAGGAATTTTCTAGAATATCGAGTGGGAAATCACGAGGTTGTAGGGTATTTAATATATAGAGATTACATACGTGGACTACTTGAAAAAACCCTCTTGGAGAACAAGGATAGATTAAATCTAGACATTGATTATTTACTCATGATACTTGACGCTGGGATGAAACCTCCCAGTGGGATGAGATCATTCACAGATCTTGTTTCAAAAGGTGTTCTTAATAGTAATGAATTCTATGCAAAAGGCATAGGAGGTTTTGAAGTTATTACTAGGATGATAGTCAGGGATTACATATATACAAGTGACATAATGGACTACTTAAAAAGAGATAGTCACTTCACATCTGTACCTATAGGCCAGATAAATGATGAGTGGATCATAAGGAACTCTTACATCTTATCCAAAGACGGGCAATTAACAATTGGTGTATCTTCAAAAGCTCTTGATGAAGTTGCAAGATTATTCGATGCACGTAAGTACATGTATAAACATGTATATTTACACCCTGTTAATGTAGCCTTTATTGAGACTATTGGATACTTGCTTGGCTGCTTAAAGGAATATATAGCTGATGTTCTAGATAGTATGTTCTCATCACCCGATCATCTATCTAGATATATAACCCTTACTGATCACTCTTTGTATTCACATCTACAGGAGCTCTTAATCAAAGGTATTAATAGCTCAACGTGCGAAGATAGAGAATTCGCGAGAATGGCTCTGGAGAGCTTATTTTACCAAAGGAAGCCGGTTTGGAAGCTTGTTAAAAGATTTACATATGACCTAGAAGATGCAAAGATGCTTTTTGGCGAAATAGGTGAAAGGATCCAAGAGGCAATGATTCAACGTATAAAAGAAGAGCTAAGCTCAAAATACAGTGGCAGGGGGATTACAGAGAACGATGTATATTTAGGAATAGATAAAATCGATGTATTTCCCTCCGCCTCGATGGAACTAATGGATAAAGTTGAAATCATTGATATAAAAGATGGAAAAATAGTATATCGATCATGTAAAACCTTCACCGAGTTTGCATTAGACTTTGGCTTGAAATCAGAGGTTCTCATCTCTCTTTACATAAATAGAAAGATTTATAAAACCCTCTTGGATAAAGACGTGGAAGATATTATAGGAACCGCTGAATCTGTGATAAAAAGTATTATAAGAGGTAAAAAAATAGAACCACCTGAAACAAGTTAAATGTGATATATTGGAGCATTGCTTAACTCTAATGAATTATATGGTGCAAATAGCTACATGATAGAAGCTATTGTCCAGATATTAGTATTCTTTATCATTGCCTCTATCAGCTTCTATGTATCTATTAGGGCTAGACATGCAGAGAAAGCTTCCGAATTATTAGACAAACAAGTAAAAATCGTGGAAAACAAGGTGATTCTACCTGAAACAATGTTCTTGGAAAAGGGGTGGGTAAGAGTGAGTATTCCATTTACCAAGCACTATCAAGCTTTTGCGTCCTCTGTAAGATGGAGAGGTGCTAGAACTTTCATCGAATTAAAAGAGATCCCATTTTCAGAGATTTGTGACATTATGCCGTTAATTATAAGTAATGGAGAACATCTCTTGACTCTACTTCCTGCCTTGAAAATAACGAAAGGTACATTAAAGGATGTAATTATTGCGTGTTTAAATACACGACTTTATAAAACAAGATCATATTCACAATTAGTATATGAAAACGGCTATGTAAAGACAGGTCTTATCGTCGCTAACGGAAACATCGATCTAAGCGTTGAATGGTATGATTGGATTACTGGAATTCAATACAAAGGAGCTAGTAGGAAAAGAGAGCTTCACGTGGAGATATGTAGTGTATCTGAATACATTAAATGCATTGAGATAGCTAAATTTAAAAAACCCGGTGTCTACAACTCTAGGTCTCAATATCCATTAGTTACAAATATCATACTTCTGCATAAATATGGGAGTAGGCAGGGATTAACACGTCTTATGGGATTAATTAGTGGGGGTAAGCTCATGTTGTGTGATAATCCAGTGATAAAATTAAAGATGTCGAGTTAATTATAGAAGTTTTTAATAGTAGATGTAGATTGTTAAGTGTTAAGGTGTAGTGATGGAGAGTTTATCAATGATCTTGATCATACTAATGGCTTTGACGCCTATAAGCGAAGTGAGAGGCGCGATACCATTGGTTTTCGCTATTTTTAATGATGGATTTCATGTTATTTGGGGAATCATGCTCTCGGTTTTGTCTAACATGATGGTTCCGTTTATAGCATACTTTGTTCTCGACATGCTAGATTACCTTATTAGATCCAAGTACTCGCCTAGCTTCATTAAGCGTATTTATAATGCTCTATTAAATTTCGGCAAGAGACGTGCAAGGAGGTTAAGAAAAGAGAGTTATATTGGTTTAACGATATTTGTGGGTGTTCCACTGCCTTTTACGGGAGCTTGGACTGGTACTCTTGTCGCCTATGTCCTTGGCCTTGACCGTAGAAAAACGATTATATCAATAGAGCTAGGGGTATTAATAGCCACGATCATAGTTATCATTGTTTCTTACACTGGAGTAGAGTTTCTCAAGAAAATATTCTTGGCTCAATAATTAAAATGCGAGGACTCGCTCATGTGAGTCTTTTTAATTGTTTACACTATTTATCGTTTAATTAGTCATTGAATAAAATAATGTGGTGTAAATTATGTCTAGTGATATTGGAGTAGTTGATAAGTACCGTGATAAAGTATTGAACGGACCGGTAGGAGAGATATTATTATGGCTTGGATTGCCCTTAATGGCTGTTCAACTTGTTCATGTATCATACAATATTGCTGATACTTATTGGCTAAGTAGATATAGTGAAGTAGCCTACGCTGCTCCCAGACAGATATGGCCTTTCTTCATGTTTCTAAACGCAATTGTACATGGGATAGCAACAGCTAATATGGCTTTGATAAGCCAGTCCATTGGAGCTAGAGACTATGAATACTCGAAAAAGATCATATCATATTTTATATCAACAATACTCCTTGTTAACACAGCGACAACAACTGTTTTTATCGTGTTGGGTCCGTTAGTATTCAGATACGTTATGAATACTCCCCCAGGATTATATAATTACGTAGTTATTTATGCAAGCATTATATCAATAGATCTCTTCTTATCGGGGATATATATTAGTTATGGAACAATGTTTCAGGCAATGGGAGATACTAGAACACCATCCAGAGCTGGAGTGGTCTCTGCCCTGCTTAACATTATCCTGGATCCATTCTTTATTTTTGGATTGAAAATAAAAGATCTTCAGATACTCCCAGGCATGGGTGTTGCAGGTGCTGCCTTGGCTACGGTGATCTCTAGATTTATCGGTTTAATTGTGGTCCTATCTATATTATATAAGAGATATCCATTTCTAAAACCCAGCTTTATAATAAAGGTTGATAAAAACTGGTTATATAGAAGCGTGAAAATAGGATTACCTGTTTCATTAATGATGATGAGTAATAGCTTAGCATTTATGTTTCAAAATAGGTTAATAAACACGTTTGGAGAGTACGTTGCAGCCGCGGCGGCAATAGGCTTTGTATTAATGGACCTTGCTGATGCAGCATTATGGGGATTTACATCCTCAGTTTCAACTATGGTAGGACAGGCTATTGGAGCTAATCTCGAGAAAAGAGCTAGAAACGTGGGTAAGAAGGCCCTACTATATATTGGCTTATCTTCTTTCATGGGCTCATTGATAGTTTTATTGTTTAGAAATCAATTCATTGGAATCTTTACAAATGTGCCAGAGATTGTCATGGAGGCTGATACTTTTGTTCAATTATTTGCGCCAACACTTGCACTATTTGCTGTGTTTTTCATCGGTATGGCAATAGGCAGAGGGTCAGGACACACCTTATACCCAACTATCTTAGGAATATTTAGACTCTGGGGTATAAGGCTAGGGTTGGGCTATGTGCTAGCGATTATGATTGAACTAGGAACTATTGGATTATGGATATCAATGTCATTAAGTAATCTAATTGCCGGTCTCTTGATTATACCTTGGGTGTTGCGAGGTAAGTGGACAGTACCTGTTGTGAAGAGACAAGAGCAATTAGTAGTCAAACCGATTCGAGAACCCCATTCTAGATAACACTAATTTATAAATACAAGTATTAAGTCACTTGGTAATCATCCATACTTTGAACACGGAAACCACTTGTATTTTATTGAAGTTTTGAAAGGAAAGGCTAAATCTCCTAGACCTAGCACATGAGAAGTAGATTATATTAACACGTATTCGAATAGGGATTAAATAGGTTTATCCGTATGAGAAGAGTCATAGTGGGATCAGATGATCTATACGCATGTGCCATCGAGGCTGTTGAATACCTTAAAAAGAAAGGAATAGAAGTTGAGACTGCTGGATCATTAAGGACTATGAAGCCTGAACCTTGGCCTGATGTAGCCCAAGAGATTGCCGAGAAGGTTTCACGAGGAGAGTTCGAGTTTGGAGTTTTAGTATGTTATACGGGAACAGGGGTTTCAATAGTTGCTAATAAGATAACTGGTATTAGAGCTGCCCTATGTAACGATCCTGAAACAGCTAAGGGAGCAAGATTATGGAATAATGCTAATGTTCTCGCAATGAGCGGTAGGCTTGTAACCAACATACTAGCAAGAGAGATCATAGATGCATGGTTGTCGGTTGAAAAGCCTGACCCATCAGAGATCGAAAATATCAATAAAATTTCTAAAATAGAGGAAAGATACTGTCGCGGTCCCTAGCAGATCTGTTGTAATTCCTATTACTTGACATGTCAATGCTCTACACCAAAGAGCAGAAAATATATCATAAAAGCAACTCCAAAGTATATTGAAATAGAGGTAGCTAATACAGTGATTTCACCATACTGTGTTAACGTGTATATAACGATTGGAAATGTCCATGTTTTTCCTTTTATTCCTCCTCCAAGTATAAGAGAAGCGCCAAAGTCTGCGAATACGCGAGTAAAGACTAGTACAAAACCTAGGAATATCTGTTTACGTGTCATTGGTATTAAGACTTTATAGAGATATCTAAGTCTATCTAGTCCAGACACTAATGCGACCTCTTCATATATTAAAGGTATACTTGAAAAAACAGCGATAAAATAACTAGTTGCTAGAGGAAATCCTATAAACACCTGTGCTACTATGACTCCCTTTGGATCGTTAATAACATTAATTAAACTATTAACTAATTCACCTAGGGGGTTTTTAGTAAAAAA
>JAWAPI010000046.1:6540-10058 GCA_038894495.1 Desulfurococcaceae archaeon | reverse complement strand
GATGCTTTTCCCTCGACGTATTCGGGGGTGATCTCTACATACCCTGATCCATTAACACTGGTTATGTATTCTTCTATACTCTTTTGTTCTAATTGGAGTATTGATTTCTTCCCATTGATTGATATACCAATGCTAGACCTTCTCGGAGTATATATAATCAATCTTGCATATTGTGGCTTCTCGTCTATTTGTCTAATTTTGTATTGAAATACACTGCCTTGAGTAATCGCATTTAAACCTGTTATATGTTCGTAAGTAGTGGTAGCATCTTGGTCTCCATAAAGTGCATCAATTAGAGCTGCCCTAATAGTGAATGAGGGTCCGCCAATATATTTTATAAATAGATTAATCCACTCCTTTGACGCGATCTCAGGAATGTTTAAGATACTTGTTATATCATACACAAATTTATAAATATATAAGCCATCGTTAAGGATCTCAATGCTACATGTTGGCTTAAAATGTCTTGTGATACTTATATCTTCTAGCTTAAGTTTCCATTCAGCTGGTAGATCTCTTGATTCAACAATTAATTCAAGAATACTATATTTGATCTCGCGGCCTCTTCTATTAAATAAATTTAATGGAACATTTATCCTCGCTTTACTACTACTAAGTGTTTCGTCAATAGGCTTAAAAATTGAAAGCAGATCTCCTCTCTCATGTATCTGTATTATTTTTCCAAAGTCATTCTTGATCATCGTACCCCCAAGACTAGTGTTTCCCTAAAATACACTAAATGATATCTATAATTCTAAAAATTAATCAACTTTAATTAATCTACGACTTATAAAATTTACAATTATATATGCTACTAATAATAACAAAGCAAGTGTAATCATTGCGGATACTAAATCGGCTAAAGTTGGCGAAGGTATTTTCGGAGGTAACCCCTTCTCCGGGTATTCTTTCTCTTCCTCGATGAAAACATCTTGCATCTCGAGGTGTTGTAATGAGATGTATATTTCACTACATAAGCTTGACTCTTTTGACAAGTATATTGTTCCAGTTGTTGTGTTATATGAGGTGAACTCTATGTTGCTATCTAGACTTCCTTTTATTGCACCTATTTGAACAAAGCAACGTGTTGGTTCCGAAAACACTATTGAGATATTCCTGTCCATGAAGGAATATAATGGTTCAATGTGTTTGTTAGGAGAGTAATAGAGGATGATAAGTGTAGATGTCTTGTTAATATCCTTCTCTAAGTATCTCACTTCATATACTTTTCTAACAATATTTCTGAACAACTCGGGTTCATTGGAAAGCGATACGTAGTATACTATTTGCACGTAGCCATTAATATTCCTTTCCATGGCTACATAGCTATAATGAACTGGTATGTTTGATAATGGTTCATAATAGAGATCTTTTCTAACATATCGAGAAACTAGTGTGTCTTCAAATCCACTGACGTAACTAATGTGGACTACATCGTAATTAAATCTTGTGACACCTATCATATCTCCAGTAATATTAACTATTTTTAAGAATAATTCATTTTCACTTATACCTAATTCTATCGGAATATACCTTAGAGAGGCATTTGTTATGGAATTATTACTTAAAGTGTAAACATAATCATATAGGCATTGATGAGATAACGACACCTGGTGAATACTTATATTTACATGTCTTGTAATGATACCGTAGTATTCAACAAATTCGACTCTAAGTGTTATAAAAAAGTTTACGGCAAGAAGAACTTGGTTAAGAGTTATATTACAGAAATTAATTACGTCTATATACGATTTGATCACTTCTTCGCCATACAAGTTGAGAATGAAGCTTCCTCCATACTCGATTACATATGTATTATTGTATTCGTTCTCAGCATATACATGGCTGTTTGCCATAGAAACTGCGATCATAATAACAACTATTATAGATATTAATTCCTTGGAATAATTCACCAGTAAACACCACTTTGACAATAAAAAAATAATAAGTTCTTGAGATATTATTTTTTTAACTATGTAAAATAACAAAGTTATTGGTGTGAATATGGCTGGATCATTTGATCTCGTAATTAGACATACAACTCAAGTTATATATACACAACTACCTGGAAATGTTAAAGCTTACCTAAAATATAAAGTGGAAGACAATGTTATGAAATTAATTGAAACCTATACTCCAGAGGAATTCAGAGGGAAAGGTATAGGATACAAACTAGTAGAATATGCAATTAATCTAGCACGAGTAAATAATTGGTTAATCGAGCCAATATGTAGTTTTACTATTTATTATTTTATGAAAAACAAAGATAAGAGATCTATATTAATAGATAGATATAGAGAACTGGATGATCCAGATTGGTTTAAATTACTAGAGAAGGCGAAAAGAAGAGAGAGTAAAAGTGATATCGCTTGAGAATACTCGTTAAATACCTAATGTGGATATCACAGAAAGCAGGAGTTAGCGAAGAATATATAGATATGGATGAAAACTCTACTCTAGAGGATTTACTACTAAAAATAATTGAAATAAGACCCAGTTTAAGGAAAACAATTCAAGACGCTCTTAGTGGTAGCGCTGAACTCATTGTATTACACAACTCAGTGACTCCATACAATGGTCTAAAAACATGCCTGAAAGAGGGAGATATAGTAGTCTTAATGCCACCGGTATCTGGTGGATAGTGTTTTAAACCCTTTCTTATTCTATATAGAATAAGAGCCGCCGTAGCTCAGCCTGGTAGAGCGCCGGCCTTGTAAGCGCATAATTTAACTAGGTCCGCTAGGTGAGCCGGTGGACGCGGGTTCAAATCCCGCCGGCGGCTCTGTTGATTCTGTATTTGAGTCCGATTCCCCTCTCTCTTTCTTTTTATTCTTTGCCAAGTGTTTTCTCAAGTTATATTTATAAACAGCTAAAGGGTTTTTCCCGCCTGGGCATTGTGATATAATAGGACATATATTTGAAGACTTCATTCTCTCGCAGTTGTAGGGTTTGTATCTTATCTTGCCTCCTCTTAGTCCAAGAATATGCTCTACTTGATATCTAGCAATTCTCTCCTTATAGTCAGCTGTCTTCCTGAAATATTCTAATATTTCATCTACACCTAGACCTATATTTCCTAGAAAGGCAGCCAAGTTAAATCTCTCGTGGTGACTTGGGTTTCCACCAGCGTGTATTGATTCAACTATTCTCTTCATGCATGGTGGTAGTAGGTCTTCAATGAGTATTCCAATTGGTTCTCCTATTTTCTCTTCCTTGATTTGATCCGTTTTTTGAAATACCTTTTCAATAAGTGCTTTTTCATAATACTCGCCTAAAATCTCCGCAGTATATTTCAGAAGGATGCTTAATTCATCGTTCATAGATATTTCAGTGTTTTCGATTTGTCCCTTAATATATTGGAATATCTTCTCCTCGAGAACTCTACAAAACATATGCTTATCAATATAGACTTTTCCAGCATCGATCAGGATATTTGAAAGCGAGTACGATGGATCGTGGATTAGTCTCGATGAGACTATCTCCAAGTATTCATTTAATGGGATAGAATACTTAAAATC
>JAWAPI010000046.1:0-6530 GCA_038894495.1 Desulfurococcaceae archaeon | reverse complement strand
ATCTACTATTTCAATCATTCTTTTCCTTTTTCCATCTTTACTTTGTTTCTCTAGAACTAATGGTATTTTAGGAAAATCTCTAGCTTCGAACTCAGCACTTAATCCGAGTCTTCTCGCTAGAGCAATCAGTGTCTCGTTGCTCTCAGTATTAAGCTTCCTTGAAGCGTGCTTAGAGTAACTCAGAGATACTTTATTCACTAGTCTTCCATCTTTTAGTGCCTTTACTATCTCGACTACTGTGTAGTAAATTAATATGCTTTCATCCTGATCATTTATAGTCTCTTGTATCTCACCTTTCTCAAGTATACCTCTTAGAACAAGAGTCAATTTCTTTCTAAGTTCGTTATTAGATGCAACGAACAAGCTGGGTCTTTGCATAAATAATCGAGGGTGTTCACGCGGTGTGCATAAAAATGGGTAATATACATAGTCTATTCGAACTGGCATGTCCAATCCTCCTCAGCGAGGTCTTATCCTCTCACCGCTCAATAAATGGCGCATTCATCAACGAGTATATCACACCAAGGGGACATGATTAATCAGCGCTTTGGCCCCACATCATTTTTCAGATATCCTTCGAGGTCCCCTTACATCATCTTATTATATTATCATTTTATTTTCTTTTAAAAGCAATCTATGTGATTATCTCGAACTCTATCCTCTCATACCCCCTTATTTCTGATCCCTTATTTACAGAGAATGCCAATATCCTCCCGTTATTTAGAAGAATGTATGGAACGCCTAAATCAGCCTTAATGACCCTGGCCTTCGAAGGAAAAATCCAGTAAACTCTATAGTTGTATTCAACTAATTCAGAGTTGTATTTATCTTCATATATATTCAATCCATGTCTCAGTATCCCTGTAAAAACTATGAAAAAAACTATGTATGGGTGTTTAAAATCTTCGCGGAAGCCTATTTCGACATCTATAACTTTGGGGTATACCCTTTGATTATTTATTAGAACTTCTTCTTGGTCTAGGAATGTTTGCATATTTCTAGCTAGCTTGGTCTTCTCCTTCTTTCCCTGATCTCTATCTTTCATGATCTTTGCATAGGTCTCGCCTGGGTCAAGATAACAAAATTCAATAAACTGTTCTATTAATCCCGTCTCTCTAACTAAGAAAAGTCCTAGACCATATATTGGTTTAGGCTCGCTCATCTTCTTTCTTTCCCAATATTCTCTTAGCGAATTCAAGACCCTTATTAGTTAAATACAAATAGTTATATTTACCAACACGCTTGACCTCTATTAATCCTTCTTCCTCAAGTCTTCTTATTCTTCGACTAATGCTCGACTTGGGTAGACCTGTATGCTTTGTTATCTCAGCTTGTGAGAGTCCTCTATTACCGCTCTCCTTTAACAATTTCAATAGAGCTTTTGTAACGTCATCACGTGTATAATCTACAGTCTCTAGTTCTAAACCAGTCTTTCTTCTTTGATACATAAAGATCAGTAATACAGCAATTATAATAATCATCAATGCTATTATCGCGATTATTGGGTAAAATCCTAGTACACTAAATGCAGGGGTTTCAGTTAACTCTGTTATCTCTGAATATAGATCTACTATTACCTCGCCAAACCCTGTTATCACCACGCGCGTAGTATTATCCTCAATTTTCAACGAAATAGCAGTTTCTCCACGGAGAGTTGTATTAGTGATCCTGAACTCTCCAGGCATCAATAGCTCTACCTTTACAGTTGTCGCAACGCCCTCTAGCACAGCTGTATTTACATAAAATGAGTGGACAATAGAATCCACGGAGTAGAAGATGTCTTTTATAGTGAAGTAAACCTTAATTGTTCCAGGTTTATCAAATATTACCACAAAGTTACCTATTGTCTCATTATACTCTGTAATAACATTCTGCAAATTAACAACGGTGTAGTTTAAGAAAAATAATTCTGCATCTTCGTCAAATATATGAATTGGGATTGAAACCTCGTATGGTGGCTCTAGTCCCGGGGGAGGAGAGAGCGAAGCTATTGCTTCAAGTATCCCCTCATTCGATAATGGATCATAGTAGATTATATAATGAACACTGATAGATGATTGTAATTGAGAAGATATAATTGGCGTTGAGATCAAAAATATAATTAACAATAATAGTGAGCACCTCACATACTTCACCCCTCTAGAGCGCATGACCATTTGTATATATAATTCTAGCTCCTTTAAAAGATGAAGTGCTAAGTTAGCATTACCGCTCTCTAAGCATAATTTATTAAAATTCTCAAGGTATTTTTTACTGTGGTGATGGGCCAGGTGTATTTGCCGACTCTGGCGGTGTCGCTAATTAATCTCCAAAGCTATCTAAAGAATGAACTTAAACTCTTAGATTTGATCCTCGTAACATCGCCCTCGAAGAGTATTCATAACCCATGTTCAGAGGCTATTAGACATAGGACACAATTTTATGAACCATCTTGTCTGAAAAAACTGTATAAACCATAATTGGGGGAGGGTGTTTTAAATGTGGACATATACAGAGCTTTATAGTTGCCCATTAACATTGATCATTGGTAAATTTAAACACGGGGATCTCAGAGGTTATATTACACTACCTGTGCTTAATATGCGTGTAAACCTACTCATTGACATGAATAATAATATAAGAGTAGTTTCAAATATACACAATAAAGTATGGCTAGAAGAGTTGCTAAAGATATGTATAGCTATATATAGAGATCAAGTTAATGCCCTCAACGTTGTGGAGAGAATTCTTGCATATACAATGTTTTATGGTGGATTAAATATACATGGTACATATAGAGATAAAGAATATTTAATATCAATGGATTATGTAAACAACAAAAGATTTTCCTTCAAACTAACTTTATCAAAAGAAAACAAATTAGACCATATAAGCGAATCAACTCTTGAAAGTTGGCTACTACTTCAGTTCACACTTAGAGAAGGAGTAATTGACTTATTAACTGATATATGTAAAAACTATTTTGAATACAGAGATAAGAATTGCATACTCTACACTAGTCATGGAAAGCTAGAGATAACCCATTCACCAGGAGGAGCCAAAGGAATAAGAATAATTCCAGATAATAATCCACTTCGCCATGTAGTCTCGCTCAATGACTAGAGGAACCACAAATAGTATCAAGCAGTCTCTCCAGGGCCTGTAACGGCTTCATGTTTTCCTCAAATATGTAATTATATAGTTTTCTATAATGCTGTCTTATTTCACCTGTGTATTGTGATAGATCATTCCATGGCGGATCTATTAAATCTCCACTCCCTATCCCAGGGCAATTTAATGAAACCTCTAATTCATTATTAGTCCCAGGAGCTACTGGTATAAATGGATATAGCCTACATCTAGCAGGTCTAGAAGGATATATTTTACACGAGGCTAATTCTCCCTCTCGATACATAAATATACATCTATCATTAACTCCTCTCAAGACCAATACGGGAATTTGATCAGCTATAATAACGTAAAAGTATCTTCCAGCTAGTTCACGCCAACTCGTATGCATGTATGAGGCGATCCTACATACATCAAACGCGGAGAGCGCTACGTTAGGTCCACTACTACAACATTTACCACATCTTATGCAGATAAATCGTATTTGTTCACCTTGTTTCATGATCTTGTTCAACACATACACCTGGATACTAGTCTATGCATACACCCTTTACATTTCATATTATAGAGCTTCTCATATCTAACATTACTTGTTAGAATTACTCCATTATTAGTTACTATGATCGTTTGATTTTTACCTATATCTCTCATTTTTGAGATCAACCATTGAATCTTCCACGCTATTAGTTGAAATAAATATCAATATAGGTTTATAACTTATGTTTAACATTTTTGATAAGAATCGATCCATGAATAACTCCAACTCCCGTAATGAATTATGTACCCAATGCATGGTTTCCAGCATGTAGAGTTGTCTATTACAATATAATAAGTATTAATATTTTACTAGCAATACTTATTCATAACCAAGGGTTGAGACTATTGAGCGAGTTGCTTGATTCATTCGACTACAAGTACATAGGTTCAGATAGGGTTCTAGCAATTGGCCTTGGCTCATACGGCATTAGCTCTTATGATAAAGCATTTGATGCATTTGTATACGCGATCACACATGGCGTGAACTTGATTGATACAGCTGAAATGTATGATGGTGGAAGAGCAGAAGAATTCATTGGTAGACTAATAAAGGAGATTGGAAGAGATGCTTTATTCATAACTACAAAGATGCTTCCTGATCGCCTAGATGACAAGGATAAGATTCTCCGGGCTGCAGAGGAATCACTTCGTAGACTTGGTGTAAGCTACATAGATTTGTTTCTAATACATTGGCCCAATGAAAGGATAAGTATTCGACAACAAGTTCAGAACTTCGAGATATTAGCTGAGAAGGGATTAACAAGATACATCGGAGTGAGCAACTTTGATCTAGCACAGCTTAGAGTAGCATTAGAGTCTACTAGAAAGCATCAAATAGTAGTTAATCAAGTCCATTACAGCGTTGCCAGTAGATTATATGTCGAGAAGGAGTTGTTACCATATTGTGTTCAGAACAAGATAACAATACAGGCCTATACGCCACTAGAAAGAGGATCTATTGCTACTAACCCCGTTTTAGTGAATATTGCTAGAAAATACAATAAAACACCTCTACAAGTCGCTCTCAACTATTTAATAAGTCATAAGAACGTTATAGCAATACCTAAATCAGAGCGTGTTGATCATGTCAAGGAAATCCTTGCATCACTTGGTTGGAGACTTGATCTAAAAGACCTTTTGTATATAAAGAACAAGGCTTGAACAGAGTTATATAGTTTTAGTCATATTCTCGTTATACCAACAGGATTCAATTTTATTACCTACATAATTAATGCTTGACTAGAATAGGTGATATACCCTGGATAGACATTGTGGATGGATTATACGCAGAGCAAAAGTTGGAAAAGTATTGATATTGGAGATCTGCGGCAACAACGCTAAGCCGTTTGTTGTAGTGCTGAGAGAAGAACGAGACAGGGATCTTTATAACCTCGTCGAAAAATTAGACACAGGTTCAGCTATTTGCTTCGAGGGAGAAGTTTCACCAGTGCAGAGAAGCAAGCGTGGAATAGAGTATACGGTTTCTAAAATAGATGTGTATGCTACGTTAGTAGAACCATTACCGGTGGACATAGCCGGGAAAGTGTCAACATTACTGGATACGAGAATCAAGTATAGATGGCTTCTTTCCAGAAACCCATTAGAAAAAGCAATATTTAAAATAAGGTCTGGTGTATTGAAGGCGGCAAGAGAGTATCTCGAGAGAAACGGCTTCATAGAGATCCAGACTCCTAAAATAGTAGCCGCTGGTGCAGAGGGTGGAGCTACACTATTCAAAGTCCAGTACTTCGAGAGAGAGGCTTATCTTAGTCAAAGTCCGCAATTGTATAAGCAAATGTTGATTGCAAGCTTTGAAAAAATATATGAGATCACACCGTATTTTAGGGCTGAGAAATTTAACACTAATCGACACCTAAATGAATCATGGGGGATCGATGTAGAGCAAGGATTTATACATGGTATAGAAGACGTGTTAAAAACCGCTGAAAACCTAGTTTCATATATAATTAACTATATTAAATTAAACCACTCTGAGGAGCTCGAGATCCTCGGCATAGAAGTCCCAAATATATCTCCACCATTCAAAAGATTAAAGTTCACGGAGGTAGTTGATATCCTTCGAAAAGAAGGAGTAGAGGTAGGTGAAACCGAGGATTTAAGTGATAGCGCAGAGCGTAAATTAGGTGAATTAATGATGGAGAAGAAGCATTATCTATATTTCATTATTGGTTTCCCATGGACATCTACGGGGTTCTACTACATGAGAGAAGAAGATGGAATATACACTAGGAAATTCGACCTTGATTTCAAAGGACTTGAAATCGCTAGTGGAGGGCAGCGTGAGCATAGATATGAAAAAATAATAGATGCACTACGAGAAAAAGGATTAAATCCAAGTGACTTTGAATTTTACCTTGAAGCATTCAAATACGGAATGCCACCGCACGGAGGATTTGGCTTAGGGGTTGAGAGACTACTTATGAAAATACTAAACTTAGAGAACATACGCGAAGCTACAATGTTTGTTAGGGATAGAACAAGGCTGGTCCCATAAAACTAGTATCTGGGATCCTTAATCCCTAACCACTTTAGTAAATCCACGAAAGCCTTGTACTTAGATACTACCTTACTCCCGCTTGGCCCTGGTTTCTTCATGTAAAATGCATTGATTTCATAAATTGTTCCATATACCTCTCTCTGTATCGCTATCTTGCCTAGTCTAACAAGGTCGATAAGCAACCCAGCTAAAGCTGGACTATCGTTTATTCTCGCGACAATGTAGATCTCATCTTTAAACTCACCAAAGCTTAAATACTCGATAATCATAGCTACGAATTTCTTATCTCCTAGTGGCTCAAGATACCCTGTTGGCCTAATGTAGTTAGGTGCCTCGTATCCAAGAATATCAGAGACAATGGCGCTCT
>JAWAPI010000045.1:0-10061 GCA_038894495.1 Desulfurococcaceae archaeon | reverse complement strand
CAGAATCCGATAGAATAGTGTCTACTAGTGTATTTACACGTATAAATCTTGCTTTTGTCGTAACAGCTATTGCATATGCTTCTCTACCGGAGTTTCTAAGTAAGTTGACCCCGACTTTGAACCCAGGGTTCCTAACGACTTCCCTAGTGATAATACTCATAGATGATAATATGAGGGGATCTACTACTCTTTTGGAGTATGGGTAGTCTCCATAGTTCTCAACTATAACCCCTGTATATCCTAGATCATCAAGCACTTTTGACTCATAAACTGCTTGCTCAATTAGCTCATCTAAGTCAACCTCTGGCTTATAATTGATACTTGGTAAGCGAGGAAGATGCACTACACCAATAACTTCTTTTAACTCACTGTTCAGATAAAACACCTAGTAATATTTTTAAAACTATTGTTTCATATATACATATAAAGGGTAATATGTCAGCATTACTCAGAGAGCAGAGAATTGCTTCTCGTGACCAGTATAAGTTACTAGAGCATGAGGCATTCAAACTCCTTGAAAGATATGGGATACCGTATCCACCATATGGGCTAGCTAGAACCGTTGAAGAAGCTGTCAGAATAGCGAATGAGATAGGCTTCCCCGTTGTATTGAAAATAGTCTCCCCGGACGTGGTTCACAAAACAGATGTTGGAGGAGTTCTCTTAGGTTTAAACAACGAGGAAGAAGTGGCAAAAGGATTCAAAGCTATCTTGAACAATGTGAAGACATGGAATCCCAATGCACGGATTCAAGGAGTGCTAGTTCAGAAAATGATCACTAGTGGGGTTGAGGTGATTATAGGAGGAGTGAGAGATCCAATCTTCGGGATTGTAATAATGTTTGGACTAGGTGGTGTTTTCACAGAGATACTAAGAGACGTGTCTTTCAGAGTATGGCCTGTTAGCCGTGAAGACGTTCTTGAAATGATAAACGAGATCAAGGGAGTAAACATATTGAAAGGCTTCAGAGGCCAGGAGCCTGTAAGCATGTATAGTATCGTAGACATTGTATTAAGATTTGGTAAGCTACTAGAGGAAAACCCAGTAATAGAGTCAGCTGATTTAAACCCAATAAGAGTATTCTCAAATGGCTTACTCGTCATAGATGCGAGATTTATTATAAAACCCGCATAGAGTTACCTAGGTGATAGTTATTATTGGAGAAGAGGAAGCAATAAAAAACGCGGTTTTAAGAGCTGCTGAATTAATGGTAGTTTCAGCGAAAACAGCGCCTAAGGCAAGAGGAGTTGATAACGTAGTCTCCCTTGTGATCACAGATAAGGATGTTCTTGAGAAACTAGCAGTCAAAATGGAGGAGCTATCATTGTTACATGGCGACTTCTTCAAGAGAGATGCTGCGTGTATTCGTAAAAGCGATGCTGTAGTCCTCATAGGGTGTAAGATCGTTGATATTAAGTTGAAGAAAACTAATGAGACAGAGCTAGACCCCAATCTAGTAAACTCAATAATAAACCTTGGGATAGCAATCGGCTCGGCTGTTAAGATAGCATCTATGCTAAATATTGATAATAGAATCATGTATACAGCTGGATTAGCTGCGCGTGAACTAGGTCTACTAAGTGCTGATATAGTATATGGAATACCACTATCTGTAAAGTCGAAGAACATATACTTTGATAGAGTATGGCCTCCTAGAAGCTAGCCTCCAATAGCTTCTTGAACTAATACGACCTCATCTTTAGATGATACAATAAAGTCATAATCATCAATTGGCTTTCCATTAATGATGACCAAGATGTTTAGATCCTCATCTATAAAACCCTCTACCTCTACGAGTAGATCTCGCACTCTCGCACTCTCGGCATTAATACATTTCAATAATCCCTGTGGTAGTATCTTGAAACATAACATGTCAAATCCCTTCATCCACCTGATTTAACAGTGAATACAACTAGCTCATCCCCTGATACAGCTGTATCTTCTTCTGTAACGATCTCGTTGTTTCTTAGAACAATGTGTTCCACTAGTGATAATCCAAGCTTCCTGAGTAAGTCACCTATTCTTATCTCATTGATATCTAGCTCGATAAGTTCACCGGTTTCAAGTATTTTCACCCTGATCAATTTCACCACCGTTCTCATGCATTATATTTACCTGGACTGGTATAATATACGATTCTCCCATTATGGTAATCTCTTATAACACAACGCGCAGCTTCTTCGATTAAAGGCTCCCTTGTCTTCTTGTAAAACCATCCTCTACGAATAGCTAATTCCTCGAGTATTTTTAACGGGTCATTTGATTGCGTATCATAGATTACTCTAAATGCATCTGGATTATACCTTAGTATTCTCTCAATCAACATGGTGACAGCTTTAACGGGGTCTTGCAGCTTCTCGGGTGGATAACCTCTTATTATCTTTACTAGAGGGTCTCCTTCAACGGGGAGTATTCCAGGACTATCAATTACTAACATATCTTTACTCACTCTATAGAGTTGGAATGTGCGTGTATATCCTGGGCTACCTGGGTATGGACTAGTGGTCGCTGAATGTCTTCCTTTGAGTGCATTTATAATAGATGATTTACCAACCTTTGGGTATCCTACAATGGAGATAACTAATGGAGTTGTCTTAGTTATTTGCCTTATTCTTCTTCTAAGTTTAATTGTTCCTCTACGAAGAGTTGCCGAGATATATACTGATGGGTATCCATTCCTCTCGAAGTAGTTTTTCCACTCCTCTCGTATATTACTCGGCACTAGATCACACTTGTTTAAAACCAATAGTATTTTCTTATCATGCTTTTCAACTAGTCTAACCAGTCTATTACTGAAAGTGTGTAGTGGTTCACGTATATCTAATACGTGCAGAACCATATCTGACCTCGAGATAAGTCTTTCAACCTGGCTCCACGTTGCAAGGACTATTCCCCCTGGACTAGTCCTCGCTTCCCACGTATTCTTCAAACCTAGCCACCTCGCCTGGATCTATTACTTCTAGCCAGTCTATGTTTACACCTGGTTTTAGTCTCAGCTCTCCCTTGATAACTGAGCATATTGTGTCAGCTGATTTCTCGGGATCGATATTTGTGGTATCTACTTCAAATACTACGTCCTCTCCAAAGGCATTTAAAGCATTAAGAGCAACTACACCCAGGATCTCTGCCATTACATTTTCATTAATTTTTCTACGGCTCCATCCTCTTCTCAGCAACCTATTCTCGAGCACGATAGGGTTTGTTCTCAGTATAAACACGAGTTGAACAAGTTCCCTTGGTATTGTCTCGGGGTAGTGAGTATGTATAACTCTTAGCTCAGTGGAGGATCTAGACACTGTTTTTAAGTAATCTACAAGCTTCTCCTCGTTTATGACATATGTGCTCCTTTTCTCATCATAATATAGTATATACCCCTTCTCAATAGCTAACTTCCCTAAGTCAAATACCTCCATTCTGCATTTTTCTCCAACTAGCTTAGCTATAGTTGTTTTACCTGTTCCAGGTGTACCTGCAATCACTACATATTTTCCATTTGTCAAGCTAATGCACCCTGACTTGTGTTTTTAATCCCTTTATAATTATAACAGATTTATAGTAGGTGTATTAAATGAGTAGTAAATACATTGGTGAGGTCTCATATGTTCTACCTAGGCTGAGAAAGGGTGAAGAGGTTTACTCGCTTACACTTAGTGTGTGTCCAGTTTGCTATAGAGTACTACCAGCTATTATAGTTGAACGTGGTGGAAATGTATTTATAAGGAAAACATGCCCTGAACATGGTGAATTCGAGGAACTATACTACGGTGATGCCGATTTCTATAAGAGAGTGTCATCGTTCATAGATGAAGGCCGTGGCTCAAGACACATTTATACACCTGTAACTACAACATGCCCGTTTAACTGCGGCCTATGTGGTATGCATAAGCAACACACAGCATTGGTAAATATGGTTATTACTAATAGATGTGATCTTAGCTGCTGGTATTGCTTTTTCTACTCAGAGGCTGCTGGATACGTATATGAACCAACACTAGACCAGATCAGAGATATGGTTAGAAGCATTAAGAAACAAGGAGTAACAGTTGCAATCCAGCTCACAGGTGGAGAACCATTACTTAGAGAGGATCTACTCAATATAGTCAAGTTACTCAGAGAGGAGGGGGTTAGACACATACAGTTAAATACAAATGGATTAAAATTTGCACGTTTATACTTCGAAGACCCTGTTAAGGCAGTAGAATATGCAAGAGCTCTCAGGACAAGTGGGTTGAATACGATATATACAAGCTTCGATGGTGTCTCACCCAGGACTAATCCAAAGAATCACTGGGAGATTCCATTTATATTTGAAGTATATAAAAAATCGGGAATAACAAGCGTTGTCCTGGTGCCTACGGTTATAAAAGACTACAATACACAAGAGCTAGGATCAATTATCAGGTTCGCAGCTAAGAACATAGATATTGTGAGAGCAGTTAACTTCCAGCCTGTTAGCTTAACCGGGTTCATGAAGAGACGTGAGCGAGAGAGATACAGGATCACTATCCCAGAGGTTTCAAAGCTAATAGAGGAGCAGACAAATGGTGAAATACCGAGAGAAGCCTGGTTTCCTGTCAATGCAAGTACAGTATTCTCGAGATTTGTAGAAGCCTTTAGTGGCGAGTTTAAGTTCGAGATGTCTAATCACCCCATATGCGGTGTTGGGACATACATATATGTAGATAGATCAGGTGGAGACATTAGGTTAGTTCCAATAACTAACTTTATCGATATTGAAGGCTTACTCGAGTATTTCCGCGAGAAATGGGATGAGTTGATAACGGGATCTAGTAGAGTTATAACTGGCTTAAAGCTACTATACACTATTAGGAGATTCATAGATTTATCCAAGGCACCAAAAGAATTTGATATTAACAAAATACTATTGAATATAATTTTAAAGAGGAGCTATGAAGCTCTCGGGGACCTTCACTATAGGTTATTGTTTATTGGTCAAATGCATTTCATGGACTTGTACAACTACGATATACAGAGAGTGCAAAGATGCAATATACACTACTCAGTCCCCGATGGTAGATTAATACCATTCTGTGCATTCAATATATTTGAAGATATATACAGAGACAAGATCCAAAGAGAACATGGAGTATCACTAGAGGAGTTCAGGGAGAGATACAAACTAGTGGGTACAAATGTATTTGAAAAACACCATAGAGATATAAAGAAAATAGAGAACACAGAACTCTACAAGTCTACTTATAATGGTTTTATCTAGTTAACTTAAAACATTAAAAGCTGGAAGCCGGAAATAGGACCTTGGACACCACCCTTTGCTTACTCTAGTTATCAATAATGAAGAAACACGTGGGAACTTTATTTTAAAAATATATATATCCCCCCGGATTTTATAAGATAGGGGGGAATTCTTGGACATAGTAAAAGCATTAATAGATTTCATGTATTTCCTAAATGGAATAGTATGGGGATTGCCAGCTATTATAACACTCGTTGGAGCAGGACTGTTATTCACTATATATAGCAAAGGAGTACAGTTCAGGAGGTTTCCACTAGCAATTAAGAACATGGCTTACAGAGGAGCTAAAGAGAAAGGTGGATATAAGCCATTTGCTATATGGGCAGCAGTCATGGGTGCTACTGTTGGAGTTGGGAATATTGCAGGAGTTGCGACAGCTATCTATAAGGGTGGTCCGGGCGCGGTTTTCTGGATGTGGATATGTGCTCTAATCGGAATGAGCACAAAAGCGTTCGAGGTTACTCTAGGTGCATGGTCAAGGAGAGAGGAGAGAGGCGAGGTGGTGGAGGGTGGAACGCCATATTACATTAGACTAGTCCCCGTGATTGGACCGGTTCTCGCAGTTTTATTTGCGTTGTTTGCGTGGATATCAGCTTTTGGAATTGGAAACATGGTTCAAGCTAATAACGTCGCAATGGCTACTGAGTGGATAGCTGAGCAGTATGGCTGGGATATTCCGACTACAAGGCTAGCTGCAGGAATACTAATGGCATTCTTTGCCGCTCTTGTAGTGATTGGTGGTATTAAGAGACTAGCTGAGGTAGCTAACTACTTAATTCCATTTATGTTAACATGGTATATTGCTGTAGCACTAATACTCTGGATTTCCAGGCCAATAGACTTTGGAAGAGCCGTTGTGGAGATATTTACACATGCTTTCACGCCATATGCTGTAACAGGAGGAGTAGCTGGATATGCTGTGAAATGGGGTGTGTCGCAAGGTATAAGATATGGTCTAGCGCGAGGATTGTTCTCAAATGAGGCAGGCCTTGGAAGCGCACCTAACCTATATGCATTTATGAAAATAGATCATCCAGGAAGAGCAGGTCTATATGGAATATTCGAGGTATTCATGGATACAATTGTAGTCTGTAGCCTTACAGGTATCTCAATAGTGCTTGTAGGAGCGCATCTCAAATATGATTTATCAGGCTCAAAACTAGCATTCGCTGCGTACAAAGAGTTCTATGGACCCTATGTCCCGATAGCATTGGGAATAGCATTAGCATTGTTTGCTTACACCACTATCTTATCATGGTGGGCTTATGGCGAGATAAACTTTAAATACTTCTTCTCTAAGACGCTTAAATTACCCGAGAAACTAGTAATATGGATATGGAGAATATTATGGATCCTACCAATCATACCAGCTGCATATTTAGGTGAACTCTTCGAGATATTCTGGGACTTTGCAGACACTATGAATGGATTAATGATGATACCAAACCTAATAGCTGTAGCGTACTTTGCACCTCTAGCGGCTAAGTTAATTGATGACTTTGCCAATAAGCTCAAAAAAGGAGAGATCACGGGGTGATATAATGTCTGAACTAACTATAACACCAAGAGAAAAAACTATGTCAGGGATACTGTTCATACTAATGATCCTATTATTCATGGTGTTTGTAATAGCTGTAGCATTAGCTGAGTATGAGACAGTAGATTATGCAAAAGAAGTTGTAAGAGATATTCCAACATACTTAGTCTTCGCCCTAGTTATAATCGTGTTATATCTAGTAGCATTAATAGCTACTAGAGCACAGGTCGAAAAGGTAGGTGTTTGGAAGTATTCATAAATATCTTTTTTATATCTCTACACCTCTTTTCCAATTATATATTTCCTCATGGTGTGATCATATGAGTTCAATTACTGATAAACAAATAGAGAAATATTGGAAATACATAACTACTGGTCAAGCTTTTAAGTATTTTCCAATAATAGTTGCAAGAGCTAAAAATGCTAGGATCTGGAGTGTTGATGGAAGAGAATACATTGATTTCCTATCAAGTGCTGCTACATATAATATTGGGCATGGAAATACCTTTATCGTCAATGCTATAAAAGAACAAATCGAGAAGTTTATTCATTACTGTCTATATCTATATCATGAGCCCGTGATAGAGCTAGCTGAAAAACTTATTTATATAACCCCCGGTAGCTTCCATAAGAAAGTATCCTTTGGTCTTAGTGGGGGTGATGCCTGTGACACTGCATTAAAGGCGTCTCTTATATATACAGGAAAGCCATATATAGTTAGCTATACATACTCATATCATGGTACAACAGCCCTGGGTATTGCAGCTGGCGGCTCATTTAGCGAATCCATTAGATCGAGAATTCCATTTAGAAATACATATTTCATTGAGTATCCTGACACATATAGGTGTAAATACGGCGTAGATGATCCAGAGTTATGTGGTGAGTATTATTTATCAGAGATAGATAATCTATTTCGAAAAATAAATGCAAAAGAATGCGTGGCTGCGTTAATAACTGAGCCAGTTCAAGGAGATGGCGGTGTTCTCGTGCCTCCTAAGAGCTACATGATAGGAGTTAGAAAGCTAACACAAGAAAATCAAGTCATCTTAATAGATGACGAGGTCCAGACCGGGATGGCTCGTACAGGAAAAATATTTGCAATCGAGCACTTTGGCATTGAACCAGACCTTGTAGTGATGGGTAAGGCCCTCGGTGCTGGTATGCCCATATCAGCTGTGGTTGGCCGCGCAGAGATACTCGACTCAGCGCCACCACAAACCTATTTTGCAACATCAGCTGCACATGCGTTATCATGTGTAGCTGCCTTGAAAAACATAGATTTCATTCTAGAAAACAACCTTGCAGATAGAGCAAGGAGACTAGGTGAATACGCTACGAAGAGGCTAAGTGAGCTTAGAGAGAGATTTGAATTAATTGGAGATATAAGAGGACTTGGATTAATGATAGGTGTTGATATTGTAAAGAACAAGAGAACAAAGGAGCCAGATAGAGTATCTGCATTGAAAATTATATGGAGATCCTACGAGAAGGGATTAATTATGATGACCTATGGAAAATATGGAAATGTTCTTAGAATAGCCCCGCCATTAACAATCCCGGAAGAAGACCTTGATAAGGGAATAGACATCATAGAGGACGCTGTAAAAGACGTTTTAGGTGGAAAAGTACCAGACAAAGTAGTTGAACAAATGATTGCATGGAAAACAGGATAGATCCAAATATTTTTTTTAGGGGATGCGGGCCCGCCGGGATTTGAACCCGGGACCTACGGGTTAAAAGCCCGCCGCTCTACCAAGCTGAGCTACGGGCCCACCTTTAGTTATTAAAGCAATTAAAGGGTTTAAAAAACGCTTTCTATAGTTCAATTATAATTTACAAATTTAAAAAGCACGATGTGTAAAGTAATCATGTGAGAATAGCCGGGTCGTCTAGCGGCCAAGGATGCGGGGCTCTGGCCCCCGTGACCGGGGTTCGAATCCCCGCCCGGCTATATAATCGTTTCCTATAAGTTGCTGAGCTAATTAATTACTAAATATTCCAACGTTCCCGTGAATTAACATGTTATCTAATTTATTCGATCAATAGATATTGAAAAAAGAGATCTTTCTACTTGATTTTAACACTTGAGTATCTACTCCCCTTTAGCTATGTCTGCAATGACAGCGATAAAAATCGCAGAGGTCTAAGAAACAGCCTTGTTTCCCATAGACTCTTCAATGATTATTTAAAAAGTTCTATAGAAACTTTAATTAACCCCCTAAGCTGTACAAATGTGAAGGTTATATCATCTCTACTAGATTAATCAAAGATAGATAGTGAAATAAACGAAATCGGTTTTCTATGGAAAATCTAAATTAAGTTTCAGGATCATAAATATACACTATATCTTGTAATGCAACATTACAAGATATAATGTTAATGATGCGTAAATATTTTAATTAAGTTTATTACTTGATTGATGTAAATATATAAAATAAAGCATAAATATGATCAGTGTGAATAAGAAAATGGGGATTTTCTATGAGCACGTCAAAAACTAAAGTTCCTCTATACATCGCAATAACAATCCTAGTAATTGGTATCTTAATTGGCCTGGGATTAGGTTATTTAATTATTAGACCAGAGCGAGAGGTCACACCTACACCTGAAAAAATAACTATAAGAGTGAGTATGGGATGGACTGGCAAAGAACGTGAACCATTTGATGCAGCTATTAATGAATATATACGTAGAAATCCAAATGTAGAAATAGTTTACTTAGTATATAGAGCCGAGGATATTGCCACGCTGTTACCTCCACAGCTTGAAGCTGGGACAACAATGGCTGAAATATTTGTAACTCCCTGGTCATGGTTTGTAGTTGAGCTAGGCAAAAGAGGGCATCTACTAGACCTAAGTGACTATATATCCATGAACGAGTTCCTAAAGGACTACTTAGACCTAGTTACTTATGATAACAAATTATATGGTGTGCCGATTGGATTATACTTCAAAGAGCTATACTGGTATAGAAAATCCTTCTTCCAGGTTAATGGACTCTCAGAGCCAAGGACATGGGATGAATTCATTGCTCTATTAGATACTCTTAGAAACACCCTTGGATCTAAGAAACCAATAATCGTTGGTGATGGATTAGGATGGCCTGCTAGCGATATTGTGGAATCATTTATACTTGCATTTGGCGGTGCAGAGCTCCACAGTGGATTAACCAAGGGAACCATAAACTTCAATGATCCACAGGTTCAGTCAATATTTAGAGACAAACTAGTCCCACTGATCAAAGCT
>JAWAPI010000044.1:0-10103 GCA_038894495.1 Desulfurococcaceae archaeon | reverse complement strand
CAAATATACACATGTCATCTCAGGTAATAAGAAACGCTCCTATAGTTATCACGGTTGTATGTCATATTGATGAATCACCGGTCTCGTATGCATTGGATTGTGCAAACGCAACGCTTTATCTTCTTCTAGCTCTGCATGCGCTTGGCCTTGGAGCAGTGTGGATACAAGCTCTCAGAAATATCGATGAAATAAAACATATACTTGATATACCAAATAATGCCATGCCAGTCGCGATAGTAGCAGTTGGTTTCCCAGATGAGTCACCTGCTCCAAGGCCAAGGAGACCGGTCGAGGATATAACATTTCTAAACAAGTATGGAGCGAGAATCTCTTAACTTAAATCTATAGAAAAGGATAATATCCTGGTTGACGTGTTGTTTGATAAACAAGTGCTTCATCTGATCTTAGAACAGATGGTATCGAGAAAACCGCTATAGAAGCAGCGAATAGGCAAATTACTGAGAGATTTGAGATTTCGAATCTACGTGATTCATACTCAAAGTTTGCAATGAGATATTCTCCTAGTTCAGCACCTTGTGGTCCCACACGAACGCTATATGTTCTCATAAGTCCCTGTGCGTAGTATGCCATTCCGATATCGTCATATCTGATCAGGAGACCCTCTATAGTTACATCTACATAAATACCACTTATTCTAGCATTATATTTGATATCGCCTGAGAATGTCTGGCCAGACATGTTAGTGTTGTATAGGATATATGCCAATCTATTACCTGTTATTCTTACATTATCCAGTGCACTTATAATAGAGGGAAATACTTCGAGTGATCTATTTTGCGTAATCGATATTATGAATCGATCGCTTTGTGACTCGTTATTAACAACTACTTCTAAGTTGGCTACATATACTCTGTGATCTTTCGTGACAATTGAGTTACTCGTGTATGCACTATATAGAAAGCCAGCTGTGACCGCCATGATCATAGCTATTAAAATAACCTTAGAGCTCGTGCCTAGGCCACGAGGTTTAATCCATCTAATTCCAAAATATTCATATAGATACTTAAGGATCATGTCGAGATATTCGGGAGTTATGCTTTCTCTTCTTGCTATATATGGAGCTAGTAGTAAGCCCATTATAAATCCGCCAATGTGTGCAAAATACGCGACTCCCCCGAGTCTAAGGTATCCATATATTAATTGTTGCGCAAACCAAATAATAAGAAAAGCTGATGCAGGTAGATTAAAGCAAAATGGAATAAATAGAAAGAACATACACACAGTTAATCTAGTGTGTGGAAGCATAAGTAAAAATGCTCCTAGAACTCCGCTAATAGCTCCTGATGCCCCAACCGCGGGAATCACTAATGAGTCAATTCCACCATAAGGAGTAAATCCACTATGAAATAAAACAGCAGCTAATCCTGATAAAATATACAGGCATATGAATCTTAAATGACCTAGAAAACCCTCTACTCTGGATCCAAATATCCACAGAAAATACATGTTGAAGAATATATGGATTATATCTGCGTGAATAAACATACTGGTAAAAGTGTAAAACAGACCCTTCAAGGGATCTGATAAGAAGTAAACCGGTCTGAATCCATACTCGGTTATGAAATCATAAGATGAACTTATGAGTCCACCTCCTCTTTGTAGCGACGTGTATATGTATACAACAACATTGATCACGATAAGAATTACGGTAATAATTGCTCTATGCTTCATATGCAGGCTTTCGCGTGGAACAACAACCAATTAATAGCACCAATAATTCGACTCCTATTACTTAAACTCCTATAGAGTCTTTACCCTATTAAAGAGAAGTCTTTATAGATCTCTTGAGGTATTTATTAGCTGATTTTGAAATTTATCTAGATTAGATTAGATCTATATAGGTGTATTTGTTGAAATATATTAGGCGATTACAATTCACGGGTAGATCAACTTTCATAGTATCCCTCCCCAAAAGGTGGGTATTGAGAAACAAGTTAGAGCCAGGTGAACAAGTAGTATTAGAAGAGAGAGATTCAGCTCTATTGATCAAACCTATGAAAACCAGTTCTGAGAGCAAGGAAAATCCAGCGTTTATAGAGATTAATCAATACACGAGTCCAGATGGTGTAACTCGTTTAATAATAGCATCTTACCTTATGGGATATGATGAAATAATTGTATTCTCAAAAGACATGATATCTCCGATTATTAGAAATAGTATACGCAGAGTTATCCTCGAGAAACTACCTGGCACCGAGATAATCTACGAAGATCATTCGAAGATCGAGATAAAAGTCCTATTGGGCTTTCGTGGAATATCTATCATTGAGACTTTCAAGAGACTATCAAAAGTTGTTGAATCTATTTTAGAAGATACATGTAATGCTATATTGAAAAGAGACATTGATGTAGCAAATGAGGTAGTAAAAGAGGATGATAGCGTTGACAGAGTTTATTTTTACCTCGTTAGGTTACTTGGACAGATCGCAGCCGGGACTATTGAATCAGATAGCGTGGGAACTATTGATCTCTTGATCTATAGATCAGCAAGTAAACTACTCGAAAGAGTAGGGGATCACGCGGTAAACATATCACAGAACATGAAGGATCTTATTAACAGAGGAGAAGTGCTCGAAGAGGCTGGTAAACTATGTATGGAGACACTGGATATTTACCGTGAGTCTGCAAGTAGCTTCGTTAACGATGATCCCCACTCAATAGAAAAAATATCGCGAAGAATACATGGATTTAAAATTCGCGAGGAAGAGGTATTTAGCAAGTTTATACAAAAACTGGACCCTCGTGAAACAGCATCGCTAAGAATCATATTGGAGAGTATTAGAAGAATAGCTGAATACTCTGGAGACTTAGCGGAGTTAGCATTAAATAGAGGACTTGGTAAAATTCTGTCAAGTTTGAAACAATGAGGAGCATTAGTAATTGTTTAAATGAACTTTACGATTATACAATGATTACATAATTGCTTGCATATCACTATTTCTTTTAATTTTCATGCAATATTTATACTCCTCGCTTACCCCTAGACTAGTTTTACTAGGTTCTTAATCATGTTATCCTTTTCGCCGATTTAAACGATGATCAACTGAGACCTTATGATCATTTAAGAATTCTTGAGATTTAAGACACAAAAACTCAACAAATCACTTGTGATCAAATCATCTCTATTACCATAGTAATTTTAACTTTACACAATATGTTAAAAAATCTGTTATTAAATTTGAGGAATCCATTACATCAAATTGGTGAGAGTAATTGCTATGCATAGCAAAGCCTAGTGAAAGAATACTCATAATTGGAATAGGTGGTGGTGGAGATATAGCATCAGCAGCTGCACTATCAAGCGTCCTGGAAGAGTGGGGTTTTGAGACAGTGTTGGCTTCTATTGCTTGGGAAAGATATATTCATGATCCAATACCTGGTCCAATAGAACTAGATAACATATATAGTTTCGTGGAGAAAGGAGAGGGTTTCGTAATTGTAAATGAGAGTAGCTATGCAATTCGTGGTGGTAGGAGAATAGATTTCCAGGCTACGAGAGTAGCTAGGTGTCTTAGACGTGAAATCTACATAATAGACCTATATGGTGGTGTCACGGGTTTCTACTCTGCTCTTAAACACATTGTTAAGAGGGAGGATATAGATCTTATCATTGGATTAGATGTAGGTGGTGATAGCTTAGCGACAGGGTGCGAGGAAAACCTGTGGAGTCCTTTAGCAGATTGGATAGGTTTAGCTGGATTATCTCTCATGAAAGGAATTCTAGCAGTCCACTCACCAGGGAGTGACGGGGAGTTATCACAGTCCTATATATTGAAGAGAATTGATGACTTCTCCCGGAAAGGTGCTCTTCGTGGTGTTAAATACATGTGCAAAAAAGAAGCAGATATGCTTGAAAAGCTACTAGAACATGTCTATAGCGAGGCATCTCGAATTCCTCTACTGGCGTATCGAGGTAAGAGAGGCATCTATGAGATTAGAAAAGGAAGCAGAAAAACTAAGATCACCATATTCAATACTATTACTTTCTTTCTCGACACAGAGATCTTAGTTAATGATATTAAACCTGTAAAAGCATTATTAACCACGAGATCTTTGAGAGAGGCTAGATCAATTCTTCATGATTATGGCATTTACACAGAGTACGATCTTGAAGAAGACCTCTACAAATCTGGTCTCTCAACTCAAGATATTACAGGCGATCTACTTGTAGAGATTAGAGATAGAGGGAGAAAAAATATACGAGATAATGCTATTTATAAATACTGCACAGGACCCGGTGACTAGGATGTGTATGGATAAAAGAAAAAGATTAATAGCAATTGTTGCTCATTGCTTATTAAATCAGAATACGGTTGTAAATCCTCTGGCTAGTCATCCAGGAGCAGTAGTAGACTTAGTTAGATATCTCGTTGATAAAGGATATGGAATCATGCAGCTTCCCTGCCCTGAAGCTATTTATCTCGGGTTAAAAAGATGGTGGATGAGTCGTGAGCAATATGAACTCGAGTCTTACAAGTCCTTTTCCATGAAAATACTTGAACCATACATTATGCTTTTAAAAGAACTTACCAAGGATGGATGTAGATATATATTGATCGGTGTAAAAGGAAGCCCATCTTGCGGTGTTCAGATCTCAACTAGTAATCCAAGTTACGGAGGAAAACCCGAGGTAAGTATCTACCCAGAATCTGTGAAAGTCAATAATCCAGGTGTTTTTATAGAGGTTTTTAAAGAATTAATTGAAAAGTACAAGCTACCGAAACCATTACTCGAACTAGAAATAGACCACAGGGATGTAGCAATTAATGGATTACCTAGTTTTATAGTTTCAAAGTTAAATGAGTTCGCTGAGGAATAGATAAAAATAGTTATAAAGATTTCGAAACTAATAGAGCTTGTGAATCAAAATGCAGTGCTCTCATTGACTCTACCGAGCTCTAATTTCTTGCTTTCGCAAACACCCATTCTAGGCATTGGAAGAACTAGTAAGCTTATTCAACCCGCCGATCAAAACTAGCGGGCCCGCCGGGATTTGAACCCGGGACCTCCGGCTCCGGAGGCCGGCGCCCTATCCTAGCTAGGCGACGGGCCCTTTTAATTAGCTATCTTCCCCCTATTGTATTAATAAGTAGTTCTTGTTTCATATTTTTCTATATGCTAAAAGAGATTCAGCTCTGGTCCAGGTTTATATTGGTTGATGTCATTGCCTCATTTCTGTTCTACTGCATCCCGCACGGGTTTTCATTGGGACAAACTTGACCTCTATTCTTCTCTCGAGAGCTTCGTAGCTGATAGTGAATTCTATCTCTCTGTAAGACCATAAGGATAGCTTTTTGTTGAAATTGCTACTTCTAATCACGTTATTCCCGAGTTTGTTTAGGTTTTCGAAAAATATGGTTGAGCTGTGTTCATTGGCCATCTCTACTACTCTATCACTCAGCTTGTGAGCGTAGTCCCAAGCTATGCTCCTTGTTATATCACAGTGTTTTCTGATAGCTTTCCTAACTACTTTAACAAATCTCCACGATATCGAGTGCCTTTTCTATATTCTCTCGATCCATGTCCTATGCGTCAAAATCTTCCTAGGAGGTGTTTTGTATCGCTTCAGCTTCAACAACTTTCCACTAGATGTTAACACGGCTAGAGTGACATTGTTGAAGTTCACGTTAATAGTTATAATGGTTTTGGATTTTCTTGGTTTAACTATTCTCTTGAAGTAAACCGCTACATGGACCTTGTCTTCAACTATTTTCACAGCTAGCTCATAGTTGCTTTAGCTCATAAACTTCTCTATCCTATCAATTAATAGTTTTAATACAATCTCTCCACCGTTGTATATCTTAGGGATAAGCGTTCTAATCTCCAAGTTCATCTTATAGTCGTATTTATTTATTCTAGCTGTTAACCTCCATGGAACCGGTGTCTTTCCACCATTCTTCTTGCCAGCTTTAACAAATGCTTTAGCGTAAATGTAGATCTGCTTCACGTGGTGGGCTCTGTGACCATACTTCCCAAGTTCATCGTAGAACATCTGATGTAGAATTTTAATTGATGGTACCTTGTTTGAACTCGCAGGTGGTTCACAAGAAGTGAACAGCATCACGGAACAGCTTCAGGGACTCAATTAATGCATCATAGTCATCACTGCTCTCGGGAGAGCCCTCATTATAAGTGTTTCAACGAGCTTTTCACCCCTTGTAGAGATACTCCACCAGCATTTAACTATATACATATAGGTTTATAAGGCTCAGCTAGGCCCGTCAATTCATCCCTGGTGGTCATCCCTTCCAAGCTTCATCCTCGTGTTGGAATTATTTAATTTGGTTTTATTAATATTACATTCTACAGTGTTTTTACTAGTCTATTGTTCTCTCAACGTCTCTTATTAGTATCCTGTAGATTATTAAATAAGGTTGCATTAGTATTGTTGCTACAATCTTGACATACATCCCTCCCAGTGTCATCTCTGGTAGTGCCTCGAATGGAACTGTGAATGAAAATGCTAATGGGAAGAAGACTAAGCTATCTATAACCATGTTAACGAGATCGCTGGCTAAACTACGTATTAAGACAAATGAAACTATTGTCAACAGGTCTTTATGTGCTTCACTATACCTCGTGTAGAAGTGCCTCTTTAGATCCGCGAATACCTTAGCATCTAATATGTTAGCGATGTAAAATGCCAGGTAACTGGCTATAACTATTCTAGGAACAGGAGTTATAAAATACTGCCATGCCTCCTCGTAAATCTCTGATACACCAATAACATCTATTGCAGGAGTCTCCAACGCAACATGCCATACCATAATGCTTGCAACGATATTAGTTAATAATGTTATCAGCACTGCCATATAGGTTGCCCTCCTACCATATACTTCATTGATCATATCTACGATCTGTGCAATAAATGGGAAAATAAAAGTCGCCCCAGCTGTAACGACAACAATACCAAATAAATCATAGTAAACCACCCTAGATGTAAGCATATTAGTTACAACAATGAACGCTGCATACAGTGAGATTAGTAATGGATACCCATATGTATTTCTAAAGTTCCTTACTAAAAAAGCTCCTGCCAGAGTTGAGATTAATAAGCCAATAAACCAATATAGCCATGTTAGCAAATTATTCACCAATAATTGGTAAAATTGTATATTAGAGTAAATAAAAAGAGGACTTTAAAATAAAAACAGTAGGTTTAACCCAGATCTTACCTTAATAATCTCTTATCAATTAACACTGTGCATGCATTATCTCCGCTTACATTTATAGCGGTTCTAATCGCGTCTGCCAGTGGATCTATCACGAGCATTAATGCAATACCTTCCAGTGGTAGTCCAACAACTGACAAAACATAGGCGAGCATAACCACACCACCACCGGGTATCGCGGCAGTGGCAATTGAACCTATCAAGGCAGCAAATATAAGTAGCCCGTATTGATATGGAGCTAGGGGTATACCGAATAATTGTGCAATAAACATCGCGCTAAGAGCTTGGTATAGAGCTGTTCCATCCATGTTTACCGTTGCACCAATAGGTAAGGTTATATTGTATACCTCTTCGGAGACACCCATTCTCTTAGCTGCCTCAAGATTGTATGGTAACGTCACAGCACTTGACCTTGTTGTAAACGCAACTATAAATGGAGTGGACTGTATCTTAAAATACCTCAATGGATTAAGGCCTCCAATAGATACAATGATTGCATATATAAAGAAGAAGTGGAAAAGTGAGAAACCATACTGCACTCCCAGGAACTTCGCGTACTCAGCTAGCATAGCAGGTCCATACTCTGCCATCAACCAGACAGCATAGCAGAACACAGCGATGGGAGCATAAAACATTATAACCCTTACAACGCTGACAGCTAGTCTCGATCCAGCAGACAGTATTTTCGCAATAAAACGACCCTCCTCACCTAGCAATACAACTGAGACACCGAGTATAATAGCAAATATGATCATCGACATTGATCCTCCAACAGTTAATAAAGTTGAAAAATCTGTTGCAAAGAAACTCAGTAGAATATCGATCCCGGTTGGAGGCTTAGGGGGTTTATAATCAGGTGGTAACTCTAATCTAATACCAGACCCAGGCGTGAACAATACTCCTCCAAGAACACCCCACGCAGCTGCAAGTATTGAAGTTGAAACATATAGTATTAACAACCATGCAAGGATCAACCCAAGTCTCCTTGCACTAGCTATTGAGGAAATAGCGGCTGAAATAGTGAAAAATATCAGGAATGGGATAACTATTCTAATTAACCTAACGAAAATATCTCCAAACGCTTTGAACCAAGCTGTTATTTCAGATCTCATCGCCTTATCCGTGACTGTAGCTGCAATCAACGAGCCAATAATTAATCCAAGAACAAAACCCACTGCAATCCCTATCAGGATTCTATATCCTCTAGGTGGTGTAGTCAATTAGTTCACCCTGTGTTTTTACATAATCTAATATGGATTTAAATATGCCCCAAGAGATCGCTTGAAGAAGCACAAGATATGACACACTTAGAGGAAATAAAGCAAAGAATACAATAAGTTACACATTTACATTTCGATAACTAAGATAGTATTCATAGAAGAACCTCCTCATACAATAAGAATGCACTATGCATAGAATGATATTACCGAAGAATATAATTATGGATCATTGCAAGTTTGATTTATTAATAGTTATTTATTACCTAATTGTTGGAGAATTAAAAATGTCTTATGGTGTTTTTAGGGTTTCATCTGGAATAAAGGAGCTTGATCAAGCCCTTGAAGGCGGCATACCGCGCGGTAGCTGGGTCGCTTTGACAGGTGAACCTGGCACTGGGAAATCAATCCTATGTATGCATTTTGCATGGGCCGGCTTAATTGTAGGAGACCCCGTCGTATATGTTACAACGGAAGCCGAGTTCAGAGACGTGGTTAGGCAAGCTAAGATGTTCGGAATGGATTTTGAGTCATTCAGAATACTTGATATTTCAAGTAAGGTAGATGTCACCGAATCAGTAGACATCGTGGTTATAGATATATTTGGATTGCTTAAGATAGCTAGGCAGCTCAGCGAACAACAACCATTGACAGAGTCTGGGAAGAAGAGGTTTATAGCAGCGCTCGACATCCAAACACTTATATCAGGTATTCACGAAGCATATAAAATCCTTGGAGTTCTCAAAGATGAGAAAGCAAGGTCGCCATATAAACATGTCAGGCTTATCATAGATTCTCTAAGTGCTTTCTGGGCTGATAAGCCAGCAATGGCTAGAAAATATAGCTACGACTTGAAAATAGCAACGCATAGAGAGAACGTGACAGCTTACCTAGTGTCACAATATGCTATGACGACGAGATCAACATTTGGATTTGGACTAGAACACATAGCCGATGGAGTTCTCCACTTATGGATGGAAGACGTCGAGAAGACTAAGGAGATCAAGAGATACATGATGATAAAGAAAATGAGAATGACAAACCACCGCAGGATTGCATTCCAACTAGACATAGAGCCTGGCAAGGGTATAACGCTAAGTGAGTTTAGTTAGAGTGCTCGAGTAGCCACTTCCCAAGTTCAAGATGGATCACTAGAATAACGAGAGACTTGTATATTATGGTTCACTATGGAGGTGTTTTATCCCACCAGTATAGACTTTATAAATCACGAGATAGAGCAGCATATATTGATTGAGGCTTCTTCTGCTTCACTAGAAATCTATAAGAGGCCTCGATAGATAGTTTTAAACGCACCAACGAAGGTCTTCGTTATTAAAATTTCCATGATTCCCCGCCTCTTGTCACTTAGCTAGGAAGCAGTAGAAGCAAGATTATTTTTTGAAGTTATAGAGGAGCATACTTACTTATAATGTTAAGCAAGATTAGCGTTCAATTGCTAAATCAATAACTTTTATTAACGAGAGAGCAACAACGCGGGGTGTCGAGGGTTTCATCTTAGTTCACTGTGAAGTGGGAAACAGGAAATCATTGTTCATTGTTAAGCTAGATTTTATCAATGGAACTTTTCAATAGAATACTAAGTTGTTTATACTCTACGCTCCTCCCGAGGATAGGAACTTGAGAGATATCTTCTAAGTTGTAATGCAATTGATGATAATACCTTTTAATAATA
>JAWAPI010000043.1:0-10414 GCA_038894495.1 Desulfurococcaceae archaeon | reverse complement strand
TATGCCATTGTTTCTTGAATATCTCGACATATATTATTGAACAACAAGCTTGGATAGCTCCACATAGATATTGATATAGGTTACTAGGCGAGCGAGGACCAATAACATGAGCATTGGTAAAGAACACTGGGAGGTGCGAAACCAATGATTTTGATATCAACAAACATGAAACACAAAAAGCCACGCTTGTCTCTCATTGGATTAATAGCTTTTAGAAAACAATCATATAAGGCCTTGTATGTTAGAGCTCAGATACCTCAAAAATGCATTTTACTCCTCGAATACATATAATTACGTAGTGGTTATCTCAAGGTCTAAGAATTGAGAATAGACCCATCACTTTGTATCACGTGTAGAGGCCGGGGATTGTGCGAACTTGCTTATTGTCCAGTCCTAGCTAGGGCACAAGCTAAATTTGTGCTTAAGCAAATATTATCTTCAAAAACCATTGAAGGCTCAACACCTCCATCTATTTTTGTTGGTAGAATCGGCTACCCCTACGTCAGAGCAGGACCATCAGCCCCTCCTATTACCGGTGATACACATATATTTGATTACCCCGAGGTCTGGAGAAATCTAAGAATCGAGGATATACTCCAGTATCGATGGAGCCTTGTTACAGGATATGGAGTTTTTGATATAAGGAAACCAGAGAATAAGATAATTGAGGAAACCCGTTTATTGGTTTTAAGCTCTAAACCAGTTGAAGTTCAAATTAATTTGCAAAAACCTCCTAGGCCTACAATGCTTTTCAATGAAAATGATCCACCATATGGACCGAGATCACCGATAGAGTCCCTTAAAATTCTAGGAAATATAGTTATACCTAGACCACTTGAAAAAGCATACTATGATGTAGACTTAGATGCGAGTAGTGCTGTGATCTATTTATACGAATCCGGTATCCCTGTTTCACATATCCAAAAAGCATTTAGTATTGGATCATTTGGATTAAAGAACAAGCGGAGACTTGTCCCTACAAGGTGGGGTATTACAGCTGTTGATAGTATAATATGCCGGAGTATTACTAGAGAAATCAAAAGCATGAATCCTATAAATGAAATACAAGTCTTTGAACATAGAATACATGATAATCTTTTCATTGGCATACTCTATCCCTCCACGTGGAGCTATGAATGGATGGAGGCGTGGTGGCCTGGATCAACGTGGAATCCACTTGCACAAAATGTAGTCGTAGAGGGGGATTACGAGAATTATTTCGGTAGGACAACCTATCCAAGCATAGGAGGGTGTTATTATGCAAGTATGCTAGCCACACTTGAGTACTTGAAGAAGATCAATAAGCAAGCAACTGCTATTTTACTAAGAGAGATCTATCCAGGATTCAATTTGCCGATCGGAGTGTGGTTTGTCAGGGAATCTTGTAGATTGATGTTTAACAAAGGACCGGTTTTGAAAACTAACAACATCTCCGAGGTTTGCGATTACCTTAATAAAACGACTCGACTAGGGTGCAGTAAGTGGTTCTTGTCGTCAAAATTACTACGTCGAGTAACAGAAACACGTAGAATATCGGAGTTTTTCAAGAGATCTTGAAGTGGTTAGAATGGTTAAGTTTCGATCTATAATTGTGTATGAAACTATCGTGGATTCAGCGCTATCTAAGAGCGGTCTTCCCGACATTGAATATGCTTTAAATCCCTATCTAGGTTGCTCTCATGGATGTGTCTACTGTTACGCAAGATTATACACAAGAGACAAGAGAGCCTCAATAAACTGGGGTAATGTCGTTGTCATAAAGTCAAATATAGTCAATGTTCTTGAGAGAGAAGTTAGGAGAATAAAACCTGGAGTCATTGGAGTTGGAACCATTACAGATCCATATCAACCAGTGGAAGCCGTATATAAATTGACGCGTGATTGTCTCAAGATACTTCTAACTCGCGGTTTCAAGGTTAGTGTCCAGACTAAAAACACTCTCGTATTAAGAGATGTCGATATATTCTCTAGATACAGGGATTATATTGACGTGGGATTCACTATAACAACATTAAACAAGGATTTAACTAAACTCATAGAGCCATTCTCACCTCCACCATTAACAAGAGTGAGCGCTCTGCGTAATTTAAAGAACCATGGAATTAAGACATGGATTTTCTATGGTCCAATTATACCTGGATTAAATGATGATACAGAGACAATAGAAAGCATTGCAAAGATCGCTATGGAGACCAACTCCACATTATACTACGATAGTTTACATATTAAGCCCTTTATGAAAAATCCTAGATATATACTATATGAGTTATCTCGCGGAGTAAATAAACAATGGTGGATAAGCATTAAAAAGAAAATCTTGGATTATTGTAACAATTACGCATTAGTTTGCAAACCAGGCTTCACTGGTGATTCTCATTGAAATGCCTAACATAGATAGATCTCTATGCAATATCGCAAGCTATCTAATAACTCCATGACTTGATATCGTTTAAATCTATGTCTCCAAATTGAGGTTAAAGGGAGTTACTCATGGATATTATAGGAATTGATATATTACTTGTCGACAGAGTAGCAAGGACTCTGAAACGTAAAGGACTAGAGCTGCAAACCATTGATATATATGATACCCGGTTTTACCCTCCTAGAGACGAGGACTTGGAAAGTTCACTCAGATACTTCTTTGTCATGGTTTCCATGGATCACAGGCTTAGTAGACCTGGAAGGAAGTATAGAGCATGTATAGAAGACGGTTGCTACGAGGGGGCTGACCTACTTTATAGATTAGGCATGAAAAAATACCTCGAAGATACCGTTTTCTTTTCCCCAGAAAAAATGTCGAGCATATCGATCGACGAAGTGAAGAAAGTATTTAGTGTAGGTGATGTTGCTCCACCCGATCCCGAGATCAGGGCATATCTGCTCAGAGACCTTGGCACAAAACTCGCTAAAATTTATAATTCGAGAGTTATAAATATACTCAACTCATCTAATAATAGAATACGAGGAAGTATACATCAACCTGGTCTAGTCGATAACCTTAGGATTTTCAGGGCTTACGAAGACCCTGTTGAGAAGAAATCAATGCTCTTAGCTAAGTTTCTAATAGCAAGAGAATATTTTAAACCAATAGATACCCTAGATGTAGCCGTAGATAATCATTTATCACGTGTAGCATATAGATTGGGATTAGTCATGGTATCCGGGACTCTATGGGAGAAGATAAAGAAAGGATTTGAGGTTTCACATGAAGAAGATATACTCCTAAGATTATTCGTTAAAAGAGCTTATAGACTAGTATGCGAGATATCTGGATCTAGTCCATTGGTAATCGATGACTTTATCTGGACTATGGGTAGAAAAACATGCCTTAGAGATAGTGAACCACTATGTGATAAATGCTTATTTAAAGGCTTTTGCAAAGCAAGAAAAAACCTGGCTTTCATGGTCTCTGAGCATGTATACTACAATACCTGGTATTACTAAGGTGTAAGATATGATCGATATTTCCCAGTTAATTGAAAAGGTGAAAAGTCTCAATAAACGCGAGAGGATAATCTTGGATTATTTTGCGAGACATATAAGTGCAGGAGAAATCATAGCAGTATTAGACTTAAAAGAAGAAATTAAGAAAAGAGTTAAAATGGGCGAAGTTGATCTAGTGATCGAACTGGATGATTCAGTCATAACTAGAGATATATACATTGACCTAGCTCTACTCGTTAAGCAAGGACTATTAGAGTATAGAAATGGCGTTTACAAATTACCCCAACCACTTATTGATATAATTAAACAAAAAAAGAAAAGAGCAACACCAGGTGTATTAAAATCCCTAAATGAGTTATTGAAGATCTTGGAGTCGTGATGGGACCACTCATTGGTATTCTATAAAGGGAAAATAAAAGAAGCTATTATCAAAGACCATGAGGTATACATATATGGATTATTTAACACACAAATGATCCTAGGAGATGATAAAGTTGTTTTAATTGGTGGAGGTAAATCCAAAATCGTGGTAGGGAAAGAATGCTTTATATATCCGATGAAAAAGACCATAATAATTGGACTAGCATATTGTAGTTCAATATTATCTATGGGGAGTAGATACGCTGTATTGATAAATCACGTAGTAGCTGACAAAGTATACACTAAGAGAACCTATATAGTTGAACTCGATGCGAATCATGCTGTGCTAGGTGAACTCTCAATTATTGAGAGATTTAAAGCGATTGGTAATACAATTTTCACTGATCCCCATCTATACATTAAAGATATATTTAAGATAAGTAAGGTATACTATGCTTATAAAATAATAGATTAATGAATAGATCTAAAGAAGAAAACCATGTTGTTAGATTTAGTATTTAAATGATCAAGATAACCAAGATAGTAGACGATAGTATTCATAACAACTAGTTTTCAGGTTCTTGGAGTATTATGAGCCTTGTTTCAACTATTTTCTCTCTTAGTAATGTGATAGCTTCATATAATCGATATATAGTACCCGCTTGGACCTGATTCCCTGGTTTAACACTGTAAATAACGGACTCTATCTTGTCAATTAGTAACACAGCTTCTTCGAGCTTATTCAGTGCCTCTATTTTTCTCTGCATAGTCTAGACCTATTTTATATGATTCAAGCAATAGGTTCATATTCAACTCCAATACTCTACCTCTAAAATGTTCTTCAAGCGATTTTTTGACCGAGTCAATGTCTATAAATGACCTTAGATTTCTATCTACTCCAAGTGCAAATCCAAGCATGGCTATATTCGCTGATATCGGAGACCCAACGATCTTGTTGCTTAATCCATTAGCATCTAATAGATGGAGTATAACATCTTTACCTCTAAGTTCACGTAGAAGATCTTCTCTACTTGGATAATTTGCCAAGGGAGGTGGCCATATGAAATCGTTAATGCTGATAATGGAGTTTCTCCTAGCATAATGTATGTATCTTGCTGCCTCTAGTAACTCCAAGGATATAATATGATCAGCTCCGCCGATTGGAATAATAGGACTTGGCTCATCTCCTATCCTAACATGCACTATTACGCTCCCTCCTCTCTGGCTCATTCCATGGACTTCTGCGATTGCAACATCTAATTTTCTTTTTATGCATGCTACTCCAATAATACTACCTAGTGTTAGTAATCCTTGCCCACCTACACCAACTACGGCTATGTTATAACTCATGCTCATATCTCCCACCATACTTTCTCCCAGTTCTCACTTGGTTTATTAGAGAGAATAATAGCCTTGAATGGGCATACCGAAGCACATAAACCGCAGCCAGCGCACAGCTCACTTAGTATCTTGGGCTTAGTGGGCCCATGCTCTAATATAATAGCCGGGCAGGCTGTTATTTTAACACAAGCCATGCACCCAGTGCATTTCTCCTCGATTACTTTGTAAATAGGAAGAACAATTCCTTTTTTCCTGGCGTATCTAAGAGCCTCGAGAGCACATAGCATCCTAGAAACAAAGGCGATCCTCTTGCCTTGCTTGTAGCCTTCTAGGGCTCTAGCGATTATTTCAAGCGATTCTTTTATTTTGAGTGGATTAATTACATATACCTCGAATCCTATTGCTTCAAGTATTCTCTCTGGTAATATCCTTGTAGCTGGTTTTCCAGTTGCTGATAAACCAGTTCCAGGATGTGGTTGATGACCTGTCATAGCTGTGGTTAAATTATCGAGAACAACTATGATAACCTTGCTTTCATTGTAAATAACGTTTAATGCAGGTGGGATACCTGCATGGAAGAATGTGGAATCTCCTATCACAGCCACAACTGGATCATCAATAGTCTTAGCTAATCCATGTGCAATCCCAATACTTCCACCCATCTCGAACGATGTCATTTGTGTTTCAAAAGGTCTTTGAAACCCCAGTGTGTAGCAACCGATGTCCCCAGTGTAAACAATATTCTTCAAGCCTACTCTGTTTGATGCTGTCTTGAATACATAAAACGTGTTTCTATGAGGGCATCCCGCGCATAATACCGGTGGTCTTGGAGGTATTGGTGGCTCTACTTTTACATGACCTACACTACTCCAGACTTCAACTCTCTTAACCCCTAGAAACTCCGAGATCGGCTTATATACAGACTCCAGTGAGAGCTCGTAATACTCTGGTATCATGTCTTTGCCATGTATTCTCAAGTCGCGCCCAGCGGAGACCGCGATTTCTTTAAATTGCGTCTCAACAACAGGATCTAGTTCCTCGATAATTAATACCTCTTCAACATGCTCTAGTAATTGCAATACCGGTTTCCTAGGTAGTGGAACGGGGATATTTATCTTCAACAATGTGACTTTATCAGCTACACCTAGATGTTTAAGTGCTTCATTAACATACGAATAAGCTATACCACTTGCAACTATTGCTTTTTTTCTCCCTGGATTTATTAATCTTACCAAATTTTCTCCTGGAGTCATTTCCATGAGTTCCCTCCATGTCTTTAAAAGATCTATTTTACGTTTACGTGAATGAGCAGGTATGAGAACCCATCTCGAGATATCTCTCCTAAATACTCCTTTGCATTTCTTACTTATTGGTACTTCCTCCTCAAACCTTATTGGCATTCTCGTGTGACTAATTCTCGTGGTTGATCTAAGTATTACTGGGATTTTATAACGAGAGCTTAAACTATAGGCTTCTTTAACTAGCTTATATGCTTCTCTAGGACTAGAAGGCTCTAAAACGGGGAGATGTGATATAAGTCCATACCATCTATTGTCTTGTTCGTTTTGACTACTATGCATTGAGGGATCATCGGCCGTGACTACCACGAATCCATCTTCGACTCCAGCGTAAGCAGAGCTCATTAGTATATCTGATGCTACATTTAACCCTACATGTTTCATTGCTGTTAGACTACGAACACCTGTTATAGCGGCTGCGTAGGCTGTTTCAAACGCTACTTTTTCGTTAACACTCCACTCAACGTAAATACCACATTGATCGGCTACCTCCGCTAATACCTCTACAATTTCCGTTGAAGGTGTCCCTGGGTAAGCAGCTGCGATACATATACCTGCTTCTAAGGCCCCCCTAGCTATTGCCTCATTTCCAAGTAATAGTCCTTGCTCTCCTTTACTCTTCAGTAAAGGGTGTTGACTCAAATAACCACCATTTAACAATAGGAAACAGGTTATTTAAAATACCGATATACACACATGTGTATTCAATATATATACATAGTTATATACAAGTGGGATTATATAAGATAAAAATTTTTAAATAATCCTGCCCACATTTAAAAATATTGGAGGTGTTTTTATGAATAAGAAGAAATTAATTTATGAAGACAGAGACTTAGTCATCGAGATAGCACCAAGAGACCCAGAACTACCTGAGCTAGTGTATAATTTTATAAAGAAAAAAGGAAAGCCAGTGTTTTTCCAGGAGATTGTAAGAGAATTCAGTGGAATTGTAGGAGAAGATAGAGTTAGAAGAGCTGTGAGTCATTTACTAGCATTAAAGAAAATCATGGAATTTCCCGATGGAAGCCTAGGAACACCAGATATGGAGTGGAAACCAACAACCACGAGAAAGAGACGTAGGAGAAGAGTAGCTAGATTGATGGATATAGAGCCAGAGAGCAGGCCTTTATATACAGTAGCCTAAAGGTAATTTTTTTATTTTTGCTTTCTTCTCTCTAATTCTTTCCACGGGCTTGATCTATAACCAATGCATTTATCAAGATTAAGAAGAACACCATACCTACTAATAGCTTCGCAGATATAATCCTCTGGTATTATTGCTTGGGCTCCTCGCGATGACACGATCACATATGCCTTGCCTACCCTGCCCTTTATCTCACCTGCCTCCGTAACGAAGTTTAAGTGAATCGGTGATCTCGTGGTGTCAATGAATGTTCTCTGCCATTTAATGCCACGTGAGTCTTCGAAAACATCACCTATTTTTTTCCCATCTTTACATTTACCGCTTTTATCACATTCAATAAAGCTTATATCCTTATTTTGATATGCCTCTATTGCCAGTTGATTAAGTATATTTTCATCGAATATTTTCCTCCTTTCCTCATGAGGCTTATCCTCGATACCTGCTCTCTGCTCCTCCTCAGCTCTTTGTTGTTCCTTGGTTTCAGGTCCTATGATCATGTATCTATGCGATATTGACTCTAAGACTTCCCTTATTACATCTTCATATGAGATATTTTCTTGCTTAGTCATTGCTTTGTCTACATCTTTTTCTTTCTCTCTCTCGTTTAGCTGATCTTCTCTATCCTTCACATTAGTCTTAGACTCCCGATGGATAAAGTCTGTTAATTTCTTATGTTTTCTCTGCACAAATAACTACCATGTATATTATTAGATTGCAGTTGCTAAAAACTTAAAATATATAAGCTTTTCATATCTAGGTTATAGTAGAAAGCGGGCCCGTAGCTCAGCCTGGTAGAGCGGCGGGCTCTTAACCCGTAGGTCCCGGGTTCAAATCCCGGCGGGCCCGCATTCCTAGTCAAACGGGGTATGTAATGTTAAGACCGTTGACTAATGATCTACAAGATTTATATATCGTGGCTGGAACACCATTTATCTATATATCTAGTTCAAATACACTTGTAATGTCTGATCTCCATCTCGGATTTGAAGAAGCCGCTTCTCGTGGGTTATTCTACAGTCTTAGACGGGGCGGTGGTTACTACGCTGTTTTCGTCCCTAAAATACAGCTTCGTAGAACGATAAGCATGCTTGATCATCCCTTGAACAAGCTCAAAATAGAACGTGTTGTTATAAATGGAGATCTAAAACACGCATTTGATAGGCTTCTAAGACAAGAGAAAGAGGAAGTAATAGAACTTATAAAATACCTACGAGAGAAAGGAGTAATAGATGTGATTGTGATAAGAGGTAATCACGATAACTTCATTAAAGCTGTTCTTGGAAAATTAGATGTTAAAATAGTATCAGCTATTTCTATAAGATCGGGGGGTAAAAGAGTTATAATAACACATGGTCATGAAAAATACAGCATCGAGGATCATGACATAGTTATTATAGGACATGAACACCCCAGTTTAAGGTGCTTTGATATCTATAAATTCCCATCATTTCTGAAAATACCATTTAACGATGGCAAAACAATCATTGTGATGCCAGCTACTAGTCCTTATCACCCAGGTGTCTCTGTTTCAACCACTGTAGCAGAATATTTGTCTCCTTATATAAAAGAACACGGCGACCTTGAGAATATGTCAATAATAATCTGGATCGATCTTGGAGAGATATCTAAAGAAAGTGTAGATTACATGATATCAACCCCGTTACAAGAATACGTAAGAATAGATAGATTCATAGTTAATAGCAGAGAAGTTGCTATCATCGAGTTCAAAAACTATGTAATCGCGCAACTTATTTGCCAAGTATAATCAGTTAATCGACCCTTCATCAATTATCAGGCTATGTCGGCTTCATCACACTAGTATATTACCTTAAACACCTTTATATTATCTAGATTGGCCAGCGAAGTCTTTTTCACTAAATAGACCAGCTCGTAGCTTGAGGGAGAGCGATGATAAATAGGTTTAAATATATGATTCTAGCAGCTGGAGTTATATCAATTGTATTAATCTCTGTTTCTATTCATGACCCTTCAACACCGACTTTATTCAACTTAACAGGGTTGAAATACACTGACATCGTGCATGGATTATTTTACCCTATATTTTCACCTTCTCCTAATAAAATTAAGGAAAGATGGTTCAATGAATCTACTTATTATTTGTTTAGAGATGGCAAGTATAAATGTCCTGTTCCCTATGTTGACTATAAATTCGAATACCCCCCATTAATTGGTTTTCTATGGTATATTTCCACATGCAGTGGTTTCACCATAGGTAGCAATTTAAAAGAAGCTGTAAGCATACATTACTACATAAACTCATTTATTCTCGTGTTTTTCTATCTATTAATGACTATCGCTCTGATTAGATTAATGAATAAGACAAATTCTGGCGTAAAGAATGAAAAAACTACGATGATCTTTCGTTCAATAATGCTTGTGTCTCCTTCGATTCTTATGTATTTGATATATAACTGGGATATCATCGCTTCCTCCCTAGCTGTTATAGGAGTTCTCCTATATATTGAAAGAAGACATTTCACATCAGGTTTGTTCTTAGGGTTATCTATTTCAGCGAAAATACTTACCGCTGGGATAGCACTCTTTGTATTAACCAAGCATTTAATGCATAGTCGTAAAGATGTAGCATTAAAATACATTCTAGGCTTAGCTATTGCATGCCTTATCCCATTTATAGCTCTCCACGTAGTTTCGCCGATCGGGTTCCAAGAATTCATAAACCACCATTTGAAATGGTATTGTGAAAACTGTATATACATGATTTTTATTAGGGATATATGGTCGGGTCTTCATAGTAACATATACTATTCACTAATGACATTCGGAGTATTTCTATTCATTATAT
>JAWAPI010000042.1:0-10423 GCA_038894495.1 Desulfurococcaceae archaeon | reverse complement strand
CATAAGCTTTGATATAAGTTTATAGTTATCTTCCGCGTATTTCAAAGCTGCTAAGCTTACATGAGACCATGCAAAATTTCCTTTGGAACCTATTCTTTTAAGGACCTCGGCGTGTAGTTTTATAAGTGGATCAGGCTTAGGCTTTACACCATCAGCATAGTATAGTAGAACATCCTCGCTATGTAAAATTACGCCTCTGACTCCTGCTTTTAAATTAACTTCTACCTCCGCTAGGATCTTTTCAAGTGAAATGAATCTGAGGGGTCTTAATGTGACACTACAGAATTTGCACCCACGTGGACATCCTCGCATTATCTCGACAAGCCCATTAACACTACCTCCCTTTATTAAAGGTATTTCATTGACACTTGGAGCATTATCCACACCTACGTACACGTATCTCGGGAGATCCTCTCCTCTAAGAGCTCTTTCGACCAAATCAATAATTACTTTTTCACCCTCTCCATCAACAATGGTATCTACACCCCATTTATCCATGAATTCCAATTCATATAGCCACTGCCAAGCAGCTGGTCCACCAACAATTATCCTAGTTCCCTTCTCCCTGAGCTTCTTGATGACTGGGCTCTCCATGAATTTAATAAAACTTCTCCTGTTAACAGGCTCTATCCCGGTTAAACTCCACCACTCGCTACTTGGAGGCCCGAAGGCGAAGTAGTCATGGTGACCTATCAATAATACTTTACAGCTATTTACATATTTCTTTATGTGATCAGGGTCTATAATCGCCGCATTGTATCCAGCATCTATAAGCACTGCCTCTATCTTTCTTAGACCGTATGGCGCCTCAACGGGTCTCCCATATCTATCTACTTTGACTTTCGGCGCACATATTGCCATCCAAAGATTCTCTGGCATACCGATTGGTGGTCCTGTCGCAACAAAACCCAAAAACTCCTTGCCATGGTGATTAGACATCATCGTTCTATCAGTAGTAATAACTACTTCGAACAATAAATCCCACCCAGGGACTTCTAGCTACTTAGAGTGATGCTTGAGGCTGACTCCTCTGTAAACTTAGCTACTAAGTTTACCTCTCTGTTCGCTAACATTCTCTGGAGATCGTTGCTATCCACGATGTAGACTTCTATTGTGAAAGCTGTATTACTCAGTAGGAATTCGCGAATGTATTCCAATGAAATAGATGACTTAGAGCTTGAAGATATAAGTATCTTCAATCCATGATAACCATATACTCTAAGTAGTTTTCCAAGTTCTTTAATTAAAGATTCATTTATGTTTGAATCGATCACCACCACTTTCTCTGGTCTTTTATACTTTCTAACGTCATAAGCAGGCACGTGAGTAGACCTCGTTCTTTTCACAATAATATAATAAAGGCGGATATTATTTTTTTATATTAGAAAACCCAGGTTGATCTAGCTTATTGTTTTAAATATCTTGGTGTTCAAAAGTGAGTGAAAACATTGATATTCGCTCGAAGATTAAAGCTTATATTGACAACGTTGAAAACTTTATTGAGAGACTCAAAGATTTACAATTCGATCAAGAAACTAAGATGATTGTAGAACTGGCGAAAAGCTATCTTAGTGACTCTAAATATTACTACGATAATGGAGACTTCTTCACAAGTCTTGCGTGCATTGCCTATGCTGAAGGATTACTTGACTCCCTAAGGTTTAGTAGAAAAGTGCAGAATATCGACTGGTCGTCATTAAGTAAACTTATTAAAAGACCACGTGTAGTAGTCACAGGTAGCTTTGAATTCCTCCATCCAGGTCACATATACCTGTTGAAAGAGGCTTGGAAAATGGGAGAGGTCTATGTCATAGTTTCTCGTGATGTAAACTTCGAGAAATTTAAAGGTAGGAAACCTGTATTAAGAGATGTTGATCGGTTAACGATTATCGAGAGCATTAAATATGTTTCAAAAGCACTTTTAGGAGACGAATTAGACTATCTCAAGCCTATATTAGACCTCAACACAGATATCGTCCTGCTAGGTCCTGATCAATGGATAGACACTGATACGTTGAAAAACATGCTTAAAGAACGCGGGCTAAGTAATGTCAAAGTGCTGAAACTCGAGAAGAGAATAGGTGAATGGAGTTCTAGTAATATTTACAATGATCTCAGAAGAGAACTTTGTGAGTGTTCGTAGATTGTAACCTCATTATCTCCCTTATTCTAACATCTCGCTCATTCATCGATTTCTCCCTGTATTTAATCAATACTTCGCGTATTTTATTCATATCGATGTCTGGTCTATAACCGATGTGTAAACCATATCTACGAAGAGCTCTAATCACTTCTACTACTAAATATCCTACATTATAGGCATCTCTTAATGCATTTTCATCTTTTAGTACATCGTCGACATGTGTATAAGCCATGCTCCAAGGAGCTATTATCACCCCCATACTGTTCAACACAGACATCAAGTACGACACTGTCATAAATACTCCACTGTCAAGACCTGTAACAATAAACCCAGCTACCTTGCCCTCTAATAGGCTCCTCCCACTGTGGAATATCATGTTCTCAAGACAAGTTAATCTATCTATAAAGTTCTTAAGAACACCACTTGGTGCATACCAATATACAGGCGTAGCTATGATTACTCCGTCCGCGCTAATTATATTCTCCGCTATTCTATTGAAATCATCATCATTGATCAAACACGGGTATTTACAATGTTTTGTATCCTCGGAGACGCAGCCTATGCATTGTTTAATAGTATGATCATATAGATAAACAACCTCCTCAACCCCACCTGCATCTCGAACACCCTGAATAGCTATTTGCATTAATTGTGTAGATGAACCATATTTCCGTGGAGACCCGTTAATAAATAATATTTTGATCTGATCATTCATAACAAACACCATATTCGCTCAGAACCAAGACTCCTTTAGATAAAAATAACTCCCTTAAATACCTAATATGAAATAATTTAATCAAAAACCAGGAGGCTTGATTTATTGGAGAGAAAATATCCTAAATACGCAATCGCAGCTGTTTCATCTGTTTTAATTAGAAACAATGAAATTCTATTAGTAAAAAGAAGATTTCCCCCGGGAACTGGAAAGTGGTCTATTCCAGGGGGAGTTATAGAAGCTGGTGAGAAAATAGTTGAAGCAGCGAAGCGAGAGCTACTAGAAGAAACAGGCTTAGAGGCTGATCCAGCCGGGATTATATGGGTTCTAAATAACGTGGTGTATGACGTGGGTAAACGCGTATTGTATCATTATGTAATTATTGATATATTATTTGATTCAAATACTATAAGAGGAGTTCTCAGACCTGGTGGAGACGCTGTTGATGTTGCTTGGTTTAGAATAGATGAGCTACCTCATCTGCCAGGTGTATCTAGAACTGTTTTGAAACTAATCAATAGAGTAAAATTTTATGGGTTAACACCAATACCCGTAGAGAATATAGATTTAGAGACAATTGAGCATAATACTTAATTAACGAGTAATTATTTGATTTTATTTTAACCCCCCTATATCCTAAGTGATTAATTAGGTGTTAACAATGAATAATAAGCGATTAATCGAATGCGTTGTTTTCACGGCGTTAGTATACGCGACAACTATTGCTATCCAGGTTTCTCAACCTGCGACAGGAGGTTATTTCAACCTGGGTGAATCTATGATTTATCTTGCAGCTCTTGTAACATCGCCATTAGTAGCTGGACTTGCTGGTGGTATTGGAGCTGCTCTAGCTGATTTATCAACGGGTTACGCTATATTCGCACCTGGAACACTTGTAATCAAACTAGTTGAAGGAGTTATAGCTGGTTTACTAGTTCGAAAGTTGAGAGGAATACATGGCTTATATAAAGCTATATTAACGAGCGGTGCTTATACATTCTCATTTATAGTAATAGCGAGTGTATTATGGGCTGGCGAGGTATACATAGGTCCTGAGAAATGGCTTAAGTATGAACTAGAACCATTACACGCTGAAATTCCAATTGTAGTATGGATAATTATAGGTGTTCTAATGGGAGGACTTGTGTTATACGCACTCGTATATAAGCGTGTATCAAGCGGCGAGGTATATGCTCTTGCAATAGCGGGGTCACTAATGATACTGGGATACTTCCTATATGAGTACTTTATTAGTAATCCTATTACAGGTAGGGATCCGATAGCGGCAATTGCCGAAGTTCCAATAAATATTGGACAGGTCATCGCAGGTATTTCAATATCTATACCTATAGCGACATGGTTAAGAAAAGCTGGGTTTATTAAGCAATAAGAACATTGATCTTTTCATGGTGCTTTCCCATTGCCTAATAAAAGCTTACTCACTGTAAATATAAAGGCGTGTGGGTATTCCGATGGATTCATCCTTAGAGATATTTATTTCACTCTCAGCGAAGGAGAAGTCTTGTTAATAACCGGTAGATCTGGGAGTGGTAAGACTACACTGATAAGAGCTATAACAGGCACCATAGAGGCTGCAGGAGGCTTTATTGATGGAGAAATTGCTATTGATGGAGTTGATCTAGTTGAATACAAGCCGTGGGAAGTTTATTCTCTTATAAGCTATATTCCACAAGAACCGTGGAATGCAATATTAGCACACACAGTTTACGCGGAGATATGTCATTCATTAGCACTTAATGGAATAAACTGCGTAGAAGCTGATTTCAACCCACTTGGTGTCTCTAAACTTATGGATAGGTTGACATATACCCTTAGCGCGGGAGAAACCCATCGTGTACTGTGGCTTCAAGCTCTTATTAGAAACACTAAGTTACTTATACTAGACGAGCCATTGATATACCTTGATCAAGAGGCTAGAAGAATTGTAAAGCACTTTGTTAAAATCGCTCAACATAAAGAGAACATGGGTATAATAATCGCAGATCATGATCCGTTTCAATGGGGGTTCATAGATCCAAAAACAATAATACTAGATGAAGGTAGAATTAGGTATATAGGAGAGTGGAGAAGTGATCTATTTACACCCATGGAATTCCACGCAGAGAAAAAAAGGGTAGAAAAAGGAGTTCTAGTTAGATTTCGAAATGTATGGTTCAGATACCCAGGAGGCGACTACGTAATAAAGGGATTTACAGATTCGTTCAGGCGAGGATTGTTAACATGCATAAAGGGTCCTAATGGATCCGGAAAGTCAACTCTATTAAAGATCGCAGCAGGAGCTTTAAAACCGAGTAGAGGAATCGTCGAGAGATTTGGATCAACCATTTATATTCCCGAGAACCCTCTCCTGTTTTTTACGATGCCGACCCCGCGTGAGGAACTACTTTTATCTGCGAGAGGAGATGAAAATAGAGTAAATGACATTGCTGAAAAGTTTAACATAAAACATGTTCTTGATAGGCCATTATCAAAACTCAGCAGTGGCGAGAGAAGAAGAATAGCACTTGCCTCTGCATACTTAGCAGGCTATGACGGTTACCTAATAGATGAACCTACTGGGGGATTAGATATAGACAATGCAAAGGCAGTAATAGATGTCATTGAATCACTGGTAGCGGAGGAAAAAGCCATCGTGCTCGCTACACATGATGAAACCATATCCAAGCTAGCTGATTATGAGGTACAACTCACGTAGGTGATATAATGAGCATACCTGGATGGCTTGTGAGTGTAGTATACAAGTCCTTGTTTCTTGCAGGTGATACAGGCTATCGCAGAGCTCACTTATTATCCAAATTTGTGTTTATACTTTCAGTGATTTTACTTATCTCTGTAAACCCAGAGAGATCGTATATATTGGTCCTGATCGTGGCTCCAATAAGTATAATATACCCAGGTTTAGAATGGCTCATAGCTATTTCATCCCTATCAGCTTTTGTAGGGCTGTTCCTAGCTGGATCAGCGTTCATTCTATCATCAATTGGCTTATTCCAAATGACACTATACCAGTTCACCATGATTGTAATAAGAACAATTGGAATATCCATAGGTATTATTTTCTCCTTTAACATAATATCGCCAATAGAACTATATAATATCCTCTATTCTCTTCACCTAAGAAAAATAGCAGTGGTGCCTTTAATACTATGGAAGATTATTCCATATGGATTAAAATCAATATTGGACTCGTTAATGGTTGGTCAATTAAAAAGAGAATTATTTACAAAGCGAATAGCTCCAGCTGTTGCAAGTATGTTAGAAACCAGTTGGTTCATCGAGGAGTATTGCTACTGGAGATTGAAGTCAACCCCTAAGACACCTATAAGTTATGAAAGATCATATAAGTACACCATAATATTGTTAATATGCGCTCTCCTATTGGCAGTGATACAAGCTAAAGCACCATGAGAAACAAAATAATAGTTAATTACCAAGAGAAATTCTGATATGAAGATAGATAAAATCACCATAAGTAACACTATAAATAGTGTGGACATTAAGTCGCATCTAAATGGGCCCGCGGGGATTCGAACCCCGGGCCTCCGCCGTGTGAGGGCGGCGTCCTAACCAGGCTAGACGACGGGCCCTTATTTGTAGATAAATCTGAAAAATTAATAAGTATTTCACTTATTAGTTGGACTTATTCTTTGTATAATGTAAATCAATAATCAGGGGACAAAAGAGCTTCTCGTTAATCAATTCTTAATAATATATTTATTCTCTATGCATAAATTAACCTAAGCAAGGCAGGGATAGTCATCGAGATGAACATTGGTATTTCTAATAAATACTTAATCATAAGGGAAATTAATCGAGGCAACTGCAGAACACGTGTATTTATTAAATATGATCACTTTTACAAACCTGTTCATATCTCATTTTTATTCAAAGACCATTTATATGGAGTTTTATTCACAAAGGATATTGTCGAGTATTCGATACCACGTGAAAGCTTACCCTTTGATTTCGAACTATATGAAGTCATAGACTGCGATTCAAGATATATTATGTTAAACCATGTATTTAACAACAACATAGTGAATTTAGGTGTAGTTGATAGAGAAACAGATTTATCAAGTGGATTCAACCATATTGACATCCTAGTAAATGAAATAACTTGGTATAGGAAACAGTGGTCAAAGAATCTATGTGAGACAGTGAATGCAGCGCTTTTCTACAGCTACTTTCTAAAAGCTGATACCGTGCTTAAGTACGTGTTAACAGGTAGGTTAAAAGACACCTGGCTCGAATTATCAAATGAATATATCGCGTTCATATACTCCATTATACACTCTGCGCTAATAAGATTTGGGTTTAAACCAAGAGATAAGAGAGTGTTAGAGGAAAAATGCTTACTCGCTTCGAGAGCATCTAATGTATCTTGGAGAAACATATCCATTCAATATACAAATAGTGGAAAGACATTGAACATATTTCTCGAAAAGATGATTTATGGTGTTTCACCAGATATATTGATTTCCTCAATGCGAAAAAACATTTTAATCGAGTGTAAACAAGGCCCTCCAAGAACATGGTTTATGAAAGCCGTAAAACAATCAAGTAGGTATAGGAGAATTGCCGATATTATATCATTGATAACTCCACGAGAGCTAAGTAAAGAAGAGGTTTCAGATTTAATGAAGTTTTATCAACATGTAATTGATCAATGCAATCCAGCGAATAAGTCGAGATGCATTGATAGAGTTAATGAGCTGATCTCATACATAATTGATAGCTAGGGTTTATGCTCAGGGGATCGGTGTTCTTACTTTAAAAGGTTTTTTGTATATAGTAGTAGTTGGAACCAGTGGTTTAGAACTAGGGGTGTTATCTACGACTAGGAGAGTAAAAAAGTCGTCTTCTCGCCAGAGCACATTATATAAGTGGGTGAGCAAAGAAGATAAAATCCCCCGTGAGAGAATACTCAAATACATTGAAAAAATGCTCACAGAGTCCTCATCAGAATAGTCATTTATTAACACATAGATTTATTTTCATTGGATTAATTATTACTCTCCCCGATTTAATTATCTATGAGAGTGCGTGTAGTCATGGATATTAACACCGTTATCTCAACACTTGCCAGTTGTTTATTCTACGTGAGATCAAGACATTTATCAATAAGGAGAGCGTTCGCCCTTGTTTGTAAAGAGTTATCTTGCAAAAGCGATATGTTTGACCGCGAACAATTATTTAATTTAACCAAGGAGTTTATCTCTTCATACTATTACTTGAAATGTCTTTTCGAGAAATGTGGAAAACAAACTCCCAGTAATAGGGCACTTGCTAAACTATTTCTTTACTTACACCTGGAGAAAAACAATGAGAGATCTCCACGTCGATTGAAAAAGCTTATCCATAGAGATATAAATATAAGATCATTAGAGATTATTCAAGATGAGTTCTCATGTTATTATTCACTACCCAACTGGTTAGTTAAGAGATTAGCTCAATTCTTTCCTAGCTCAGAGCTAACCAAGCTACTAAATTCTTTAAATAAAAAAACAACGTGGCTTAGAATAAATACATTGAAAATAGACATTGACAAGGCATTAAAAAACCTAGAGGCTAGTGGAGTGGAGTATGCGAGCTACAATGACATTCCATTTCTAGTGCGTGTTTTAGAATCAAAAAAACCAGTCAGAACCATGAAATTATTCAAGGAAGGGGCAATTATTCCACAAGACAAGGCAAGTGTATTAGTTGTCCTTGCATTGGAGCCAGAGCCATACACCACAATATATGACTTTGCTGCAGCTCCCGGGGTAAAAGCATCTTTAATTATGCAACTAACTGAGAATAAGTCAAGAATAATAGCTGTAGACAACTCTCCGCAGCGACTTGAAAGAATGAAGATGCTTTTAAAATACCTCGGTGTTGATACTGCGAGAGTCATGTTAGTTCTTGGTGATGGTAGAACGATGAGTTTGCGTGAAAGAGGAGACATAGCCCTTGTTGATGCACCCTGCAGCAGTTCTGGTGCATTATCTAAAAACCCGGCCATCAAGATATTTCTTGAAAATGAGAACATAGTTTACTATATGAAAAGATTACAGATATCAATTCTTAACAATGCTCTCAAATACGTAGATAAAGCTGTTTATGCTACTTGCTCTCTGTTACCAGACGAGGGAGAGGAGGTCATTATGGAAGTCATGAAGAACAATGATTATTATAGATTAGCTATTCCAAGAATTAAGGCATTAAGTGGTTATAGCCGATACCCTATATGGGATAAAGTAAAGAGAACATTCCCCCATATCGATGAATCCGAGGGATTTTTCATAGCTAGGCTTGAGAGATAGCCTCCTTGCCTGCTACCTGGGCGTGTAGCTCTGGTGCCTCAGCTACTCCTAGTTTTCCCTTTGTTCTTAGTTTTTCCATGACCAAATCATGTAACCTAGCGATTAGCTTCCTCATATCCTCCATCAATACTACATCTGTGTATCCATGGACAACAATGCTATGTGCGAAGGGTGTTGGAACGTCAAGTGGTCCTATGAGCTCTACTTTTATCTCGTTGTTCTTGACCCACTCTAATACTTTTATCGCCTCATCTACGTGCATGTAGTCCATTAGTATTTCACGATATGTTTCCTTTAAAACCGGGAAATCTTTTATTTCCTCCACTGCTCTTAGCAACTCTTCGGCGTTCAACTGCAATTTATGGATCGACTTCTCAGTGTCTTTGTATCTTCTGAGTAGCATAAAGCTCCTAACAGCAACGTGTCTAAAACGTCTTTTTAGTAAGTCAGTTCTTCTTATGACCTTTTTCAAGATCTCCCATGCCTGATCATGGGGGATGGTTTTAAATAACTCAGCATATTCAAGATTCGGGTGACCAAGAACGGTGAGCATGAATCCATTGTCTGTAACAGTTATTTTAACGTTAACTCCAAGTTTGGAGCCAATTACATATGCATATAATCTTGCAAGAGCATCATTCGCTCTTCTACCGAATAAGGAGTGAACAATTATATTCCTCTTATCCGGCTCATCGTAGATCTCTATTAGAATAAGTTTATCGGATGGAACAAGATTACCGGTATATAGTTTTTGCTGGTAGACATACTCACATATAGATTTAGCCGCGTGTTCCTGTAATCGATATTGCTTAACAAGGTATTCCACCACGTTATTTAATTCTTCTCTATCAAGTATCTCTGATATTAATCTCCTGAATTTTCCAATCTCCAGTGCTGAGTCGAATGATAATGGTAGCATCTCGCTAAACCATGAAGGGACCGTTGGTCTTTGGCCATCAACTCTCCTAACCCTCGCTCTAAATCCTTTACTCTCGAGGAATTCATATACTCTGCCACCTAGAACAAATAAATCACCGGGAACCAAGTATTCAACGAATCCCTCCTCTAAGTCTCCAACGTATTTTCCATCAATTGTAAACACGCTTACTTTACTCTCGTCTGGGATTACACCAAGATTTAAATAGTAGATCATCCTGGTAGTTTTCTTTCTTCCGAACACTCCTTTTTCAGGGTCCAGCCATACCGTTGAATACACTCTTTGATACTCGTAGAAATCGC
>JAWAPI010000041.1:0-10481 GCA_038894495.1 Desulfurococcaceae archaeon | reverse complement strand
TCTACAGCGGGTAATATTTGTTTTTGTTTAAACATTTCTAAAGCTGCTAATGCACCATTTAATGTGTCTTGACCAAACTGTGCAAATGCGCCTGAAAGAGGAAATATCAATCCTATTTTTACACGAACTTTTTGTAGAGGTGTTGTAGGTGAGGTTTCAGGAGTTGGTGATGGAGATGTTGTAGGAGCGATTGGGTAATAATACACTGCTAATGCTGCTACCAGTATAACGATGAGTATCAAGATAATTAAGATTGGTCTGTATTTAGAAATGGTGCTAGTAGACATTACATCACCATTTGACATATAACGGTTCCCGGGGTTTATATAGCTTACATGTCAGCACTTCATGATTTTATAACTCTATAAATCGTATTTACAAATCTAGGTCTATAACAAATTTCAATCACATCTCCTTGAATTCCATTACTTTCTTTATTTCTTCAATAGCAACTTTAATTAATTGCTCAAATATTCTCTTCCCTTCTTCGGGACTAGCTTTTCTAGCTTCTCCCCAGACACCACTTCTGGATATGCGAGTAAGTGGCTTGAAGTCTAAATAATCTCTGGGTGTTTCTGGCACTTCGTCAATTAGTTGGTCTTGTCTTACGAGTTGCGGAGCCAAATACATTATTAAAGAGGTCTCCACTCTTCCAGCGTGAACATCTCTACTGAACCTTTCCCCAAAGTACATATATGCTAAATCGATTAAAATGGTCAATAAACCTACTTTGTAATTAATCCATCTAACCGTGTTTCTTAAGATGAAATTCGCTCCATGTCCATTTACGATCACTAAGCACTTAAACCCATGTTGTTTCAAATTGATAGATATTTGAATTAAAATATCGTGTAGTAGATTTGGAGTGAGCGTTATAGTGGATATTTTTTCCTCGTGCTCTAAGGATAAGCTATATGGAATGGATGGTAGTAAGTAAGCGTGGAAGTGCTCAGCTACTTTTTCAGCTACTTTTTCAGCGATAATGGTATCTGTGGATACCGGTAGATGTGGACCATGCTGTTCTAAGCTACCAATTGGGAGAACAGCCATGGTGGGTCTGCGGTGCTCTATTTCCTTGTTTGTGTTCAGGTAAGACACATACGTGTTTTTTGTATCTCCTCCAGAGTTCTTCACATTTATCAACCAATGTATAGTTCCTTGAGACTATCTATTACTCCTGAAAGAGGGCCTGAATACTTCGGGTGCCCGATCTCTAATACCAGTACCTTATCAGCTAACCAAACTATGTCTGAAATTTGTTGTTCTGCAATTACGAGAATTATCCCAGCGTCTTTTAGTTCTCTAAGCTTCTTAGCAAGTTCACCAACTATTATGGGAGCTAGTCCTTGTGAAGGCTCATCAATCAATAACACTCGTGGATTCGCCATTAAGCTCCTACCAATAGCTAACATTTGTTGCTCACCACCACTGAGAGATCCAGCAACCTGGCTCTCTCTTTCTTTTAGCCTTGGAAATATTTTGTACACGAACTCAAGTTTTTCCGAGAGATTCTTTGTTCCAGCTATTCGGGCAGCTAGTAGTAAGTTTTCCTTGACGCTTAACCTCGGGAAGATCAATCGACCCTCGGGAACTAACGAGATACCTTTTCTAACTCTCTCTGTTGTAGTTAGTTTACATATGTCTATCGAAGAGCCGTCAACCTCATATATTATATGGCCTTTTTTACATTTCAAAATCCCGATCAAGGTATTCAGTAAAGTGGTTTTGCCAGACCCGTTGGGACCAAGCACGACGAGAGTTTCACCACGCTCTAATTCGAAGTTTATATCCCACAATATATTTATGTCGCCATATCCTGAACGTAGATCTTCGACTTTCAATTTTAAGGACAAATCTAAATCACCTTGAGGTTCAAATCAGTCCTCTGAGCACTATACTTATCACCTAAGTAAATCTTTATTACAACAGGGTTGTTAAGAACCTTTGATGGTGTGCCTTCAGCAATTAATTTTCCTTCGCTAAGAACTATGAATCTGTTTACTAATTTACTTACTAGTCTTACTCTATGCTCAACAATAAGCATAGTAACTCCTTGTTTATTAAGCTCTCTAAGCAAATCAAGGATGTGTTCTGCTTCATCGATAGTTAACCCTGCAAGAACCTCATCAAGTAGTAAGAGCGTAGGCTTCATAGCTAGAGCTCTAGCTAACTCTATTTTCCTCTGATCTGGTAAACTTAGATCTCCACAATTTACGTCTTTCCTGTCATAAATATTCAAGGTTTTTAAAACTTCAATTGCTCTACTCTTAGCCTGCTCTAAGTTTGGATAAATAGTCAAAGCACCAAGCATGACATTACTTAAGACACTTAACTCTCTAAAAGGTCTCGTTATTTGAAAAGTCCTTGCAATACCTTTACGTGCAATGACGTGAGGCGATTTACCAGTTATATTTTCACCTTCATATATTATTTTCCCAGAATCTGGTTTCAGAAAGCCTGTAATTAAATTAATAGTAGTAGTTTTACCAGATCCATTGGGGCCTATGAGTCCAACAATTTCACCTCTCATTACGGAAAACGACACGTTGTCTACAGCCTTTATACCGCCGAAATATTTCTTTAAATTCAGCACTTCGAGTATAGTGTTGTTTAAGGATGTGGACATCATTTCACCTCGTCTTGACCCTTAAATATATACTTTGATATTCCATACGGCATTGTAAGGCTGAGTATGATCAGTAATACACCGTATATTAGTAAAGCTATGGGTGCAGCTGTTGCACCGAAGTAAACTCTGGTGACCTCCCATAGTGGAACCACGAATAATGGAGATATACTAGGTCCAATCCAACTACGCCAGCCACCTATGAAAGATAGCGTTGCAATATTGAACGATAATTGCATACCAAAAACACTTATTGGAGTCACCACTAAGAAGTATACAGCATATAGAGAGCCAGCAATGGAGGTTAGCGCCGCGGATGTTATGAACATTAACAGTTTGTACTTGAATGTGCTTATACCTATAGCCTCGGCAGCATCTTCATCGTCCCTAATAGCGTATAGGTAATATCCTATGCGACTTCTTTGCAACTTGTATAGAAGTATGGATACGGCTATCCATAGGAATAAGAGTATGTAAAAATACGGCAACTTACTTCTAAACATGAGATATAAGGGGCTCTCATCTATGTATGGCAGAGTTATACCTAATTCTCCCCCAGTATATTCTCTGTAAGTAACAGCTAATGAATAGAGTATTTGTGATAATGCCAAAGTTGCGAATATAAAGTAGGGTCCTTTTACACCGTACTTAAATGTAGGAATTCCAATTCCTGTAGCCATTAAAGTCGCCACTAAGACAGATATGAACATGCCAATTAGAGGAGGAATTCCATAATACTTATATAGCAATACAACTCCATAAGCTCCTATTCCCACGAACGTAGAGTGCCCTAGCGAGACTTGACCAACTTGTCCGCAAAAAATCGCCCAGGAGGTCGTTAAGTACATATACCACAATGTTATTATTATTACATGCATTATGTATTCAACGCGACTAAATATCGTGGATAAGATAAGCATAAGCAAAACTATACATGTAAATACAAAAAACGATCTTGACCTGATGAAGAAATTAAAAGCGTTAGTAATATTTTGCATATTAGTTCACCCATTTACGCTCTTGAACCCATTATTCCACTAGGCCTAATGATTAATACAATTAAATAAATCATAAGTGCAATCGCCCTAGCCATGCTTGCCGTCCAGAGATACCCGGCGAAAACTTCTATGAACGCTATGATAAAGCAACCAACAATTGTCCCAATGTAGCTGCCGAGTCCCCCTAGAGTAATTATGATAAAGCTAATTATTAGGAAATCTTGACCAACCCAAGGAAACACATAATATATTGGCATTAACACTGCTCCGGCAATGGAAACAAGCACTAAGCCTATTCCAAGCGTGATTGCCTCTACTTTTGGAATATTTATGCCTAGTGCTATAGCCCCTTGTCTATTTTGGCTAATGGCTCTTATGCACAGGCCTATTGAGGTTTTCTTCATGTAGAAGTAAAGCACGATTGTGGTAATGTAAGATACTATTAATGCCATTAACCTTCCTTGAGGTATATACGTTCCAGCTATCTCTATTGGTTTATAAGCCCAAGAAATGTAAATACCTCTATAGTCGGGACTCCAAATTATTTGAGCTAAATTTTGCATAAAATATATTAATCCAACGAAAAAGAGCACTTGCGCAGTAAAAGGAAACTTGAAAAGTCTTTTGACAGCTCCGTAATATAAAACTAAACCTAGAAAGAAAAACAATAGTGATGAGAATATTGCACTAGAGTACGGATCAATATTATATAGGATAAATAGCCAATACGCGATATACATTGAAATCATTAAGAACTCTCCTTGAGCATAGTTTATTACTCTCATCACGCCATATACTAGGTTCAACCCTGAGGCGAAAAGAGTATATAATCCACTTAGTAGAAGTGAATTAAGTAGTAGTTGCAAAAACATAGTGACCTCCATAAATCCTATCCTACCCCTTTGTGTTAACTAATTCGATCGCATCCACGGGACAAATTGAGACACATAATCCACAGTTATCACATAGCTCAAAGCTATAATAAATACTATTGTCATCTTGTCGTAGCGCATTGTATGGACAAGTCTGTATGCATCTCCCGCATAGAATACACTTATTTTTGTTAATTTCTATTACATATATTTTTTCCCTATTGAGCTGCTCAACACTTTTTATCTTCTGAAGAACTATTCCTCTAAATTCATCTATTCTTGTAAACCCCTTCCTACTCATCCACGTTCTTAGTTCATCCAGCATTCTACCTATGATCCCTAAGCCATGTAAGAGTATTGTCGTGCATGTCTGAACAGCCTGTGAGCCGACTAATATGAACCTAGCTATATCTTCGCCCGAGGTTATTCCTCCGGATCCTATTATGGGTATACCTAGATTTTCACGAGCTAATTGTGCTGTCCAGGCTAAACTAATAGGTAACTGCCATGGACCTCCATACCCACCGAAGCTATCCCAAACAACGGGTTGTAAATTATTTACGTCTATCAATAGTCCTCTATACCTAGCAGTAGACACTACAGCATCAACTCCGCCGTCTTTCATGGCTTTTGCGATGGTTACTGGATTTGCGCCATGAGGGGTCAACTTACCTATAACAGGTATTCCCTTAGAATAACTCTTTACGGATTTAACTATTTTTCTCACTATACTTGGGTCTTCGGATGCTGCTCTCCCCATTAAGGCTTCGCCAGGCTCTACATGGGGACAAGATAGATTTAATTCTATCGCATCAACTTCAGCACTAGCTACTAAGTCGGCGAGTTTTTCCCACTCCTCGTAGGTTCTCCCAGCTATACTAGCTATGATTACACCTTCTAGGTTCATTTGTGAAATACTGCTCCTACTTCTTTTCAACATGGTTACCCATTTTTCAGGTGGATACTCCGACATTAAGTCTATGGAATAAAACGAGTAAAACGCCTTGCGAGTCATCATTTCTTTCTTATTAAGAACATACATTCTGGGCCTCGGCTGAACTTGTTGATTTCGATCAAAGGTTATAGTCTTAGTTACCACCCCACCTGCACCATGAATAATGCATTTCAATATATCCTCATCGTTCTTAACATTAGGACCAGAAGCAATTATTAAGGGGTTTGGAAGAATGTGGTTAAAAAATGATACAGATAAGTCAATGGATCCTGTTTTCAAGCTCTTTCTCCTCGTTTAAAGCATCTTTAACTCTCTAAGTACGTTTCTTATCTTTTCCCTCTCCTCTGGACTAATCGGTAATAAAGGTGGCCTTACATATGTTGTTTCAATGACTCCCATCATGCAAAGAGCTTCTTTGAGTCTTGCTCTATAGTTTCTAACTGGTGGAGAGAAAATAACTTCCATCAATGGAAGTAAGCTATACCAGATCTCCCTAGCCTCTTTATACTTCTCTTTAGCAATTAAATTAAACATCTCAACTTGTTCTTTTACCGCTATCGTACCAAATCCTAGTAATCCTCCTTCGGCGCCCATAACTAAAGACTCGTATATGAAGTTATCGTTTCCTGTTAAAATCTGGATTTTTCTAGGTAGTTTTTCGATTACTCTTACTATATCGAGGAACTTCTTAGCATCAAAAGAAGCTTCTTTTATTGCCTTAACGTTACTTAACTCGCTTAACTTCTTTATGATGCTAGGCTTATACTCTACTCCTCCTAGAGCAGGTTGTAAGTTAAATATTATTAAAGGTACTTTGACGTTATCATTAACAGCTCTATGATATTCAAATATAACGTCTTCATTAGGTTCTCCTATGAATGCTGAATGTGGAAAAACGAGCAATGCATCTGCGCCGGCCTCTTCAAGATCTTTAGCTAATTTTACTGCTTCAGAAGTATTAATAGCCTGTAAACCAGCTACTACAACAACATCTGATCCAGCCACTTTTTTAGCTGTCTTCACCAAGTTCAATTTTTCCTCTCTATATAGAGAAGGTCCCTCCCCGGTATCTACTCCCACCGCGATACCAGAGACTCCTTGCGATACTACCCACCTTATGTACTTCTCAAATGCATCGTAGAGAACCTCGTATTTATTATTCATAGGAGTAACAACAGCCGCTATTAAACCATATGACTTTACAACGAAGACTTTTTCCATGAAATCTTACCAAAGACTATAATATTCACCTAAGGTTTATAAATACTTGCGTAGTCTAGCCTCCAATAAGCTCTCATGTGGGATTGAGAAGATTCTACTTAGAAATTTCTTCGGAAACATACTTGCTGATATTACCTTCTTTTAACTTCTCCATCATCACGAGCAGGCCAATAATACATAAGTGGAAATGACCATGCGATGTCTTAGCTATCCATTTCTAGCCTTGTAATAAGGATGATTCACTGATTATTACGACTACTAAGAATTTGATTAAATAAGAACTATTCGCTGCTTAGAGCTATATTTTTGTTTGCTCAAGGTGTTTTAGGATTATATAATATATTTTTATTCGTTTCGTAAGCTGACGATTATTGTCTTAGTAAGCTATAGAGAGGAGCTAGATAAGAATGTAAATAATTGACTCGATCGAGAGCAATATAGTCTTATTGTAGCATAGTTTCTGCTTATAGTAAACAAGATTTGAGATGAAGTAGCAAATATTAGGTAATCACTCTAAAAATCCAGATTATGGCTTTTGATTAAACACAGTCTAAATAATAAATAACTATATCCAGGGAAAACCACATGTATTTTCAGGCTATTGAATAGATGAACAATGTCTTTAAAAGCCGACAAAGAAGATCGCGTGATCATAATACTTGTTAAATGAGTTTCATCTATTTATTCACTAGGTTATCAATGCGTTTATCTAATTTGAAATTCCCGGTGGAAACTATAATTGGAAGGATTAATATAGAATATTCATGGGCTTGATCAATTTGCATATTCATATATATCTCTAATATCTATTTATATTTTACTGTGCATCGCTTATAACTGTGAATAATCAAATTGTGACAAGGTGTCTATATTGAAGCTCTATGAGTATGAAGCCAAAGAAATTGTCCGTAGATACGGTATTCCAGTTCCTCGTGGTAGATTAGCATATACACCCGATGAGGCATATGAAATTACAAAAGATATGGGACAAGTGGTTTTAAAATCACAGGTTTTGGTCGGTGGTAGAGGCTTAGCAGGTGGCATCAAAGTAGTGTCAAATCCTGATGAGGCACGAGAGGTAGCTACTAAGTTTCTAGGTTCTAGGATAAGAGGAGAAGAGGTAAAAACAATACTTATCGAGGAGAAAATCTGTATATCGAGAGAGCTGTATTTGTCGTTAATAGTTGATAGGACGAGTAAAATGATTATTTACCTTGTATCAGAGCTTGGGGGTGTAGAGATAGAAGAGCTCGCTAAGAAATATCCAGATAAAGTCCATAAAATATACGTGGATCCAGATGTAGGTTATTTAGACTACATGAGTAGGAATGCACTAAGTGCTCTTAACTTACCCTGGAGCAGTATTAGTGAATTATCATCAATTATGAAAGCAATGTATAAGCTAATGATAGACTATGACGCAGAATTAGTGGAGTTTAATCCTCTTGCATACACTTGTGATGGTAAAATAATTGCTATTGATGCAAAAATAATCATTGACGATAATAGTCTATATAGGCATCCAGAGCTTCAGCAACTATATGGAAGAGAGTACTCAGAGTATGAGAGAAAAGCAAGAGAACTAGGATTTAGCTATGTTGAACTTGATGGAAGCATAGGGGTTATAAGCAATGGAGCTGGGTTAACAATGGCCACGATGGACTCAATTCTATACTATAGAGGTAAGCCAGCAAACTTCCTCGATATAGGTGGGGGTGCACCTAGAGATAGAGTTCGTAATGCTGTTAAACTGATGCTAGCTCATCCAAGGTCAAAGGTCTTGTTGATAAACATCTTCGGTGGTATTACAAGATGTGATGAGGTTGCTTATGGCATAATAGATGCCATAGGAGAAGTAGGATACGTAAAACCCATTGTCGTTAGAATGCTAGGAACAAATGAGGAGGAGGGTAGAAGAATACTACGTGAGCATGGAATAGAAGCCTTCATTGAAATGGATGATGCAGTAAGAAAAGCTGTAGAGCTTTCAGAGAGGTGAGATTTATGGGTATACTAGTAGATAAAAACACAAGAATCATAGTCCAAGGCATAACAGGTAAGGAGGGAAGCTTTCATACTAAGCTAATGCTAGAGTATGGAAGTAAAATAGTGGCTGGTACCTCGCCTGGTAAAAGGGGTTCATATGTTCACGGGGTTCCAGTATACAACAGTATATACGAGGCTATAAGAGAGCAGGGAGATATAGATGCATCAATAATCTTTGTCCCAGCACGTTTCACACCCGATGCAGTATACGAAGCTGTCTACAATGGGTTAAAACTAATTGTTGTTATCACAGAAGGCATTCCATTACATGATGAGCTAAGATTCATCAACTATGCAAAGAAACATGGAGCTATGATCATCGGGCCAAATACACCCGGCGTTATGACAGTGGGTGAATGTAAACTTGGAATAATGCCATCCCATGTATTTACTAGAGGCAATATCGGTGTTGTATCAAGGAGTGGAACATTAACATATGAGATAGCAAGGGAGATAGGTAAAGCTGGTTACGGAGTTTCTACGGTAGTGGGGCTTGGAGGAGACCCTATCACAGGTCTTGACTTTATCAATGTGGCGGATCTTTTCCTCAAAGACCACGAAACAGAAGCAATGGTTCTAATTGGTGAGATAGGTGGAGATGCAGAAGAGAGATTTGCAAAATACTATGCGAGCAATACGGAGAGGAAACCCGTTGTAGCATACATAGCTGGGAGAACCGCGCTGCCTGGTAAGAGAATGGGTCATGCAGGTGCTATAATATCTATGGGTATGGGAGATTATGAGTCCAAGAAAAGAGCACTCGAAGCAGCTGGCATACCAGTAGCTGAGACACCTTCACAAGTAGCTAAATTAATTGACCAAGTGCTGAAGAAATAAATTGTTTTAGCTTTAATACCAATATAGTTAATTATGGTTTAATAAGAGGTGTAGCTACATGAGCTTACTTGATAAAATAGGTCCAGGAAAGAGAGCGCCAGAAGAGGTAAATGTTCTTATTGAAATACCATTAGGTAGTGGTGTGAAATACGAGATAGATAAGGAGATTGGAGTATTATTCGTAGATAGAATACTATATACATCTATGGTATATCCTTTCAACTACGGATTCATACCTGGAACCCTAGAAGAAGATGGAGACCCCGTTGATGTACTAGTTGTTTCAAGCGATCCACTGGTTCCTGGCTCTGTAATATCAGTTAAACCAATTGGTGTTCTTGAAACACAGGATGAAAAAGGCTTAGATGCAAAAATAGTTGCTATTCCATCTCCGAAGATCGACCCAAGATACGATTACATAAAAGACATAGATGATCTTCCAGACGCGGTTAAACAAAGAATCGAGCATTTCTTTGCTCATTACAAAGAACTCGAGAAAGGTAAATGGGTTAAAGTAATAGGTTGGAAAAATAGAGATGCAGCCATTGAGAAAGTAAGAATGGCAATTGATCGTTATAATAAATCCAAGCAAAACTAGATTATAAAGGTTTGTTTTTTGACCGATCTAACTACTCGTGAGAAGATAATCGAGATTCTAAGAGCATCTTATAAACCACTCACAGTGGAGGAGATCTCATTTATTCTTGGTTCAGATGTAGATCCCAAGGAGATCTATGAGCATTTAAGTCATGTATCAAAAACAATCAGAGCAAGAAGCAACGGCAGAGAAATATTAGTAATGGAGCCCCCAACTTGTAGAAAATGCGGTTTTGTATTCAAGGATCTGAAGAGACCGAGAAAACCAAGCAAGTGCCCTAGTTGTAAAAGTGAGTGGATTACACCACCAAGGTTTCTTATCATAAGGA
>JAWAPI010000040.1:0-10486 GCA_038894495.1 Desulfurococcaceae archaeon | reverse complement strand
CAATGGATAAGAGATAGGGGTAGGCTTGTTCTAGAATCAGCCCGGGCTGATAGAGTTAAGCCTGGAAAATACGACATTGTATTAGATAATGACATGGTTGGATTAATGCTTCATGAAGCATTTGGGCACGCATCAGAAGGGGATATTGTATTAGCAGGGGGAAGTGTCATTGGAGGTAGAATAGGTGGAAGAGTTGCCAGTGAACTTGTGTCAATTGTGGATAACGGACTAATTGAGGGCGGTGTATTTGTACCATATGATGACGAGGGCACACCCAAGAAGAAGACATATACAGTTAAGAACGGTATACTAGTTGGATTTATACACAGTCTTGCTACAGCTAAGATGCTAAGCCAGGAACCAACAGGTAATGCTCGTGTAATGAGCTATAGGCACTCTATCCTGGTTAGACAAACAAACACATACATGGAGCCAGGTGACTGGGGTGTCGAAGAAATGATCAGGGATACAAGGAACGGCATATATGTAAAGGGTCGCGGGGCTCTGGGTGGACAAGTAAACCCATTAACAGGCGCGTTCACATTTACGAGTGGACCAAGCTACTTAATTGAGAATGGAGAGGCTAAGCACCTAGTAAAAGGTGTTATGCTATCTGGATTAATTCTAGAGACACTGAGAAATGTGGATGCTGTTGGAAAAGACCTCGTTGTGAGAACAAGTGTGTTTGGAGGATGCGGTAAAGATGGTCAAATGGTTAGAGTAGGAGATGGCGGCCCACATGTCAGAGTCAGAGGATTTACAATTGGAGGTTGATACCATGATTGACTTTGATTTATTAATTAGAAAAGCAGCTAGCATGGGGTTAAGCGAGGTTGAAGTCTATTTGGTTGATTCATTAACTACAGAGTTTAAAGTTGCAAATGATAGGATAATAGAGTCTACTAGGAGAAAAGAACTAGATATTGGAATCCGAGGTGCTATAGGTAAGAAAGTAGGAGGTATTCGTGTAAACACGCTCTCAGAGTCTAGCATAGAGCTTGCACTAGATAGACTTGTATCAATGATCAAAGCATCCCCAGAGGATCCCTATTGGAGTGGTTTTCCACCATTAATGAAACCATTCGCTAAGCAGGTCACACCTGATGAGAAAACCATATCGATGAGCGAGGAGGAATATGTGGATTTATTGAAATATACTATGGATAGGTTCAAGGAACCAGCAGTGCTAAAAGGAGCTAAGAAAGCAGTTGTTGTCGAGGGATCGTTTGATGTCCACAGACAAGACATAGTAATCATGAACTCAAACGGTGTATATTCCCAGGAAGCATATAGTGGAGTCTTACTCTGGCTTACTTTAAGCGTTGAGAAAAACGGATCTCTATCCGATAAGTCACTTGCATATTATAGAAGCAGAATTAGTCTTGAAGAAATCGAGAGAAAAGCGGTTGAGGAGGGAGAGAGATCACTATTGTTCTTTGACTCAAGACCAGTTGAATCAGGCACATACGAGATTGTTCTCTATCCAAGTATTGCAGGTGCTATTTTATCAATAAGTTTAGCACCCGCCTTCTCTGCTTTAAATATACTTGAGAATAGAAGCCCTATCAAGGACAAGTATGGCATGACAATTGTAAGTGAAAAAGTGACAATGATAGATGATCCATTCCTAGAGACAGCCACTGGGACAAGGTCATTCGATGATGAGGGAGTGCCTACACGGGTAAAGCGGGTTGTTGATAGAGGCGTTTTCAAAACAATCCTTCAGAGTTATTATACCTCGAGAAGAATGAACATAGATCCAACCGGTAATGGCGTTAGACAATCTCCATCTACCCAACCAATACCTGGTTTTAACAACCTTGTATTAGAGGGGAGAAGTGGATCAATCGAGGAGTTCACTAGGCAAGTGGATCGGGGGATCATAGTATTCGAGGTCATTGGCTACTGGATGAGTGACCCTGTCACAGGTAGTGTTAAGGCAACGGTGACGCATGGACTACTAGTCGAGAGAGGAGAAGCTCAAAGACCTGTAAAGGGTGTAGTGATTGGTGGCAACATCTACGACTGGTTATCGAAAGACCTGGTTGAAATAGGCAAAGATAACGAGATATTCGGAAATACTGCTCTTCCATCAATATGGATTAGAGATGTCAAAGTAGCAGGTAAATAGACAAACTAATTACTACTCGCTTTTTATCAATGAATCCACAGATGTGTCATAGTTGACTAAGTTTCATGAGTTAATTGAAAAAAGTATAGTAAGAGAATAGGTTTTGTTTGTAGATTAATTAACTTCATCGAGGACGTCGTCGAAGACGCTGAGTGTGTAGATATTTTCGTTAATAGAGATATATTTGAATCGAATGATATAATAATCTATCCACATGAATGTAGAGGCAGCCTAGCTGAGAGTGTTAATGTTTTTAAGGATATGTATGATCTAGAGGTCATTAGATACGGTTTAAACAGAGGGATTGTCTCGTATAGGTCTCTATACGGCATGTTAATTAAATATTATTGTAGCACTATTCACCAAGGGTTTAAGAGATTTGCTACCCGAACAGATAATTCCAGAATAGAGTTTTTTCTTGGAATACTTTTCAATGGGAAGGGCTTCATAGTTGAGGGAGAGGAGGATCATGTTCGCACTCCAGGTCTTCCATTGTGCTTATCAGCTCATACTCATCCAGGCGGCGTAGTATTACCTAGTAGGAGAGACCTAGAGGCGATACTTAAAATTCTAGCTGATAGGGGTATAGGACACGTGATTACAACGTCTAGGCAGAGCGTTGCGTTGTATAGAATTTAGCCGATAGCTGTCAATGAATATATTGAATTAAAGGAGAGGAGTAGCAGAGCAAACCTTGTGGAGTCTCTAAATAGATCGGTTTCTGTCGGTATATTGAAACTAATTCGTATCTAAGACTTATATAAGGTTTACTTTTAATTGTTAGTTCATTTCCTAATAAGTATTCTCTTTAAATACATACTACTCGCTGCTCCAATAATACCAGATACTATAAATGACTCAGCGTATCCTACCTTGATGTATAATAACGCCGCTATTTGAGCACTCATGGATGCACCTAAGTTATCCAGAAGTCGTTGCATACCAATAGCTCTCCCTCTCACCTCGGGTGGTAGTATTCTTGTTAATACAGCGGATATAGATGACCCAAGTATATTTGAGAAAACACTGGATACTAGTGAGATTACACCTAGGAGAATTATAATCAAGTATGCATTGTTCAGATGGCTTGTTAGCGCTATTAAAGCAGTGGATAGTGAAACTATTAACGCGGATTTATAAGCAATTGACTCTAGATTCAATTTTCTATTAATAAGATACAACGATGCAATCATGTTACCTAGGGTTGAAACAGCTACTAGCAAACCCCAGGAGGGCTTAGATAACCCAAGGTAGTCAAGGACGAAGAGAGCTAAGTATGTAGCTGAGACACTAGTTGCTACTTGCCATAACACAGATGTGAACAAGTAGATTTTTACTGCTTTTATTAATACACCTCTATACCCCGCTATCTCTAGTATGAATTTGCTTAGTTCCCTGTTATGAGGGTTGAAGGTTTCTCTTAATGCTTTTACTCTGAGAAAGAGAACCACTATTGCTATTAAACCTTGAACGTAGAATCCTATTCTAATACCCATAACACCAACAGTATCGTATAAAAATCCGCCAGCTATTGGCATGAATAAGTTAGGAGTAGATGTGATTATACTTAGCCCAATAAACCCCTTAAACTCCTCTCCTTTTCTGAGAGAATCCATGATAATTGCTGTTAATGCTGGTTGGTAGAAATGTGCAGCGTTGTCGAATATATAAACAGCGGTGAGAAATCTCCAGTCTGGTGCGAGACCGAAAAGAAACTGTGAAACAGATACAAGCGCTGTTCCGATTAATATAACTCTGACTCTCCCTATGTAATCTGTTAGTAAACCACCTGGAATCAGAGAGAGAGCTAATGCTAACATTCCAAGACTTCTCATTAAGGCTACATCATAATCTGTTGCACCTAGGTCCTTTGCGTACTTTGCGAAATATGGATTAATGAAAGACCCTGTGAGGGAGAATAATAACCATGAGATAGCCATTACACCTACATTTCCACGAAAAATATCATATAGTGATTTAAGGTTCTCCACGGGTGCTTTGATTAGATTTGATAATTCAATAGAGTGATCTCTTCCCATAATAGAGCACTACCTTGTCAATATCAATTCCTTATGATAGCTGTGCGAGATGCTTACTACAGTGGCTCGCCGCGAAGAGCTTTTTCAACCAATTCCTTCGCGTGATCAAATCTTATTCTACCATCTTTAACCATGCGTTCAGCTACTTTATCTATTAAATCCCCTGTAGCCCCAGCCATGATAGCTAAGTTACGAGCATGCAGTCTCATGTGTCCTCTTTGTATCCCTTCAGCTATAAGTGCCCTGAGAGCTGCTAAATTCTGCGCTAAGCCCACTGCTGCCATGATCTCGGAAAGCTCTTTAGCGGTTGATACACCAAGTATCTTCAGGGCTATCCTAGCTACTGGGTGAACTCTTGTTGCACCGCCAATCACGCCTACTTGCAGAGGGAGCTCCAGATATCCATTGAGGAAACCACTTTCATCTACCTCCCAGGTGCTTAGAGGCCTGTATACACCTGTTCTAGACGCGTATGCATGTGCTCCTGCCTCAATAGCTCTATGGTCTTGAGCTGTGGCTAATGCCACAGCGATAATGCCATTCATTATTCCTTTATTATGTGTAACTGCTCGATAGGGGTCAGCCTCAGCTAGTATAGTGGCCTCTTCTATTTTCCTTGCGATATCTAATCCACCGACGTTATCTACGGGGGTCCTAGTCCACGCCCTCACTATTCTCCTTGTCGCGTAATTAGATATTATTCTAAGCCTCGCCTCGCCACCTGTAATCCTCTCCAGGAGTGGTGATATAGCCTCAGCCATTGTATTAACAGCGTTAGCACCCATAGCGTCCTTCACGTCTACAATCAAGTGAACGACTATTGCAGGTCCCTTTCGTGTATCAACAACTCTAACCTCGATGTCTCTTGGTCCACCACCATGTTTAACTAGAACAGGGTCTTGTTGCATTGCGTGTTCAAGTATCTCTTGTTTATGTTCAATGATTCTAGCCGCTTTCGAGTAAGGTGCTGATACGTGGACAAGGTGTATTTGTCCAATCATTTCTTGTGGTCCAGCCTCTGCTTGAATTCCTTTCTCGTATCTAAGCATCCTTGCTGCATTACTAGCTGCTGCCACCACGCTTGCTTCTTCTATAACCATTGGGACAAGATGATCTCTTCCATTAATAAGGAAGTTGACAGCGATGGCGAGTGGATATGTAAAACCACCAATAACGTTTTCGATCATTCTCTCCCCGATCTCCCGTGGTAGATTACCGAACTTGGTTATCAATTCTACCTCCCCATCTGTTAACCCAGCCCACTCCTTGACAATCTTTACCTTTTCCTCGAGTGGTATCTTGTAGAATCCCTCGATCCTACTAGTTCTTGGACTCGTCATTAAGTTCACCATGTAGTCTTTTAATACCATATCTTGTTTAAAAATAATCAGGTGTGTGTATTGGTTCATGAATGGGCATTAGCAGATTCAATTGTTCTCTATGTAAAGAACCAGGGTTTAACCAAAATACGAAGACTAATTGTAAAACTAGGTGCTTTACAATCTATAGACAAGGAGATACTTGAATTTGCACTAAGAGAGTTGTCTAGACAAAGCGAAGTCGTAGTAGATGTTATCGAGATCGTAGAAGAACAACCAGAGTTGAGATGCAATACTTGTGGATACTCGTGGGTTATCAACCTCGATTCAATGAGCGAGCATGTGAGGGAATCAATACATTTCTTGCCAGAATCAATATATGCTTTTATAAGATGCCCTAGATGCGGTGGCATAGATTACGAGATTGTAAAAGGACGTGGATTAGGAGAAATACTGGTCGAGCAATATGATTAGAGACCCCCGGATACTTAGAGCAAGAAAGATATTTAGCAAACTCAAGAAAGTATATTGTGTTCTCAGCACCAAGGGCGGGGTTGGCAAGACAACTATATCAGCGCTGTTAGCTCTATATTCATCTAGGAAAGGAATTCGAACAGGATTACTAGATCTAGACTTTGTAAATCCATCTACTCATGTTTTCCTCGGAGTCTATCCATGGAGTATAAAGTATAGAGAGGAGCTAGGAGTTTACCCATATAGATTGCTTGATAATCTATGGTACTTTACCACGATAGCTTTTACAAGTGACAACCCAATGGCTTTACGTGGTAAAAGCAGCGAGAATGCACTATGGGAAGTCTTATCAATTGTTAACTGGGATAATGTAGAGGTATTATTTATAGATACACCACCAGGAATTAGCGATGAGCACTTGGAATTACTAGGGAATCTAATCGAATACATAGAACCAATTATCATATCAACACCTAGTAGACTCTCGTTGAACACAACTACTAAGTATATCAAGCTTCTAAGAGCCATTGGATATTCGAAAGTATATCTATTCGAAAACATGGGCTCTGGAGAGCTGATTACATATGCAGGATCGGAGGAATTAATATACCTAGGTAATCTTCCATATTTAAGTGACATCGAGGACGCTATTGGGAATATAGATAAGCTACTAGGTTTGGGCCTAGAGAGACACATTTTAATAGCTCTCAATAGACTAGGCATACTATAACGTAGTGATCTAGGCCCTTACTACTTATTCTTCATATATCCCCCTAAAAATAAGTAATGCAAAGAAGCAATCTAGAGAGACCCCTTGTATCTGACAGTGGTGATCAAGTCTGATGTATATAAGAACTTAGAACTCAAACGTCAACACGTGTGTATCTTATGGACTTAGTCATTGCTACTGTCTTCTAAATGTGTAGTAATGTAACTCATTTAAGTCATAGAATAGGCTGTGGCGAGGTTAGTGAATAATGAACTATTTAATCCTTATTTATATGCTTCGATGATTACTAGTAATCTCTTTAATGGATCTATAGTTTTGTGAATTTTGGTGAGCCACTTGTCAATAAATGTAAGATTTAACCAGTATCGGAACCCCGGCGTGTTGAATTCACTGTTTTTCAACGGAGATAATCGTGCTACTTTGCCTCACTATAGTCATAGTAACTCATCCCGAGTAACCATGCTATGATTTTTAGTTCTTTTCTAACATCGCCTGGGATTAGGACATGATGGTTTGCAACAGCATATCTTGGAATTGATTCCGCACTTTGGTCTAGTTCTAGTACTACTTGTGTTCTACACATTTTCTCACTTAGTAATCCCGATTGTATTAATCTACCTACTCCGGTTGAAATTGCTGAGTAATCCTCGCTTAGTGATGCAAAAGTATATACACCAGCGCTTAGCTCGCCCGTTATGCCATAGGGGAGCCCTGACTCAAAATGAGTTGTTACTCGTGGTTTCTTAACCATATTTAATGCTATTGTGCAATGTGAAAAGTAGGCATATCTACCTTGAAAAGAAGTTGTATTTGATATCCATCCACTTGAGTTTGTCAAAGCCTTCGATATAAGCATGAGAGCCAGTGCTGATAAGTCTCCTTCACAAGCTGTTACAATACCCTCTGAGTTAAGAATTGATAGCGCAAGGCATGGTGTCACCTTGTATTTTATAAGGAATGGAAAGCAATCAATTCCCATTGCTGTATAATTTCCACTCTTTGCTAGTTCCTTGAATAACCCATATATCTTGGCGACACTGTGTAACTTGTCGATTGATATAGTTGATTCTACACTACTCATTGCTTTCATGAAGTAATCAATATCCTCGGCTCCAACTTCCTCGAGTCTAGGATATATATTGTCAAATCCCACTACATCAACAGTGCTATCAAATACATCTTCATATAGCTCTACCTCGGGTGTTTTTACGCCCTCAGGAGTTATAAGTAGTATCTTAGCACCTAGCACCTGGGATAAGGCTGATAATACCCGCACAAGGTGATCAAGTTCTATTATACAATCAGGAGACCCTATCTCTCTACAATGAAATATATGTACTCCTATACCCTCACTCTCAACTCTACTTCGAGCCGCTATAGCAGCAGCGAGGCTATTATGCTCACCGTGACTGAACATTAACACGCTTTTATAGCTAGCTCTTGTTGCAAATTCATACATCAAGCTACTGGTTCCCCCTGTTAATGGGAGAAATATTGGTATGTAATCACGATATTTATCAACGATTTTCTCCACTTCCTCCCTGCTTGTGACCACTTGTGAATACTCTAGGTTAGTATATCCTATGCTATTCATCTGTGATTTAAACAATTCATAAATGCTTTGATAATATGATTCACCATGAAGTCTGGATGCAAAGGGAATTACAGCAATCCTCTTCAATTTAAACACCAATATGTTAAATAATGACTTAAGTGATTAAAACCAAGCTTATAAATAACTAGAGAGGATCAGAATTGGTCTATTTTTCCCATCGTGTTCAGTCAATGGCTATCATCTTAACAATGTAGTAGTCAAGAAATAACAATTTATTAGGTTAAATATATTATTGTATGTCACCACCCACTGGATTATTAGTCTTAATAACTAGATGAGTATTGAATTATTTACAAGTGAATAGCATGGATCATAGATTGCTTAAGCGAAGATCAGTTAAACTATTGATCATTGTAGCCACACTGTATCTGATTCTTTATATTATACCGATACCACCTGTAGGAGAGTCTGTTACTGAGCTCGCTTTTTCCGAGAGTAAGTTCATTAGAATTAATGGTATACTCATCCACTACGTTGAGCATGGTCGCGGTAATACTTTATATATACTCCTACATGGATTTGGCGCTAGTGTATTTACATGGCGTGAGCTGATACCATCACTTTCGAATACGGGTAGAGTAGTAGCATTTGATAGACCAGGTTTTGGACTTACCGAGAGAGCTTCACCATATAGTAATCGAATAAACCCATATCATGTTGATGGCGCAGTAGAATTAACATGTAATTTTATAAAAAGTATTCATAATGGTGAATCCAATATCTTTTTAATTGGTCACTCAGCTGGTGGTGGCCTCGCTTTACTAGTAACGCTTAGATGTGACGTGAAGTTAACTGGACTAGTTTTGATCGCTCCAGCGTGGAGGCCGTATAATACATCATCGCTTGAAAAGATATTGTATAATCTACCATTAGTTGATAAATACGGCCCCTTAATTACTAGATTGTTTATTGCTCAACTCGAATCTGCATTATACAAAGCGTGGTATAATAAATCAATGCTTACATCGGATGTTGTTGAAGGCTACAAGTATCCATTAAGAGCAAGAGATTGGGATAAAGGACTGTATTGGTTGATGAAATATAGAGGGTTTCCTGATATTCGAGATGATCTAATTAACATGAAGATACCTGTATTGATTATACATGGAGTCCAAGATGAAATCGTCGATGTAAATGATAGTATTGAGTTGTATGAAGCATTGTCAAATCACACAATTACATACATAGTCACGATAGATCAGTGTGGTCATTTACCACATGAAGAGAAACCAGAGTTAGTTATTGATGAAACATTAAAATTCATCTATAATAGTGTATTATGGAAAAACACGAGGTAAACCCCTAAACCTCATAGATGGTAAATCATTTGAGTTAATGTCTCTATAGATAAAATGAATGGAGAGCATGTGAAGTGACCTACATAGTAATAACCAGACACAATGAAACTAGGCAAATCAATGACTGTAATAAAGCTATTACGCGAACAACATCTTGCTCGTAGCATTTACCTTTTATTTTATTTACGATCTTTATTGCTATGTGTGTCACGCTATAAGATTTATCGTATGGTGGTAGAAGACTCCCATCACTCTGAACCTTACCGAAGTTTTCTTTATACACTTTATTTATTAATCCACGTATAAACAAAGCAAGCTCAATGAAGTAGAGTGTAAATGTCATAACAGCGTATTTCTCAAAGTTCCAATATATAGCTAGAGATGCGTATAATGCACCTATTCCGTAAGTGAATGAATTACCTGGGAAAGCCCGCGCTGGGTACTTATTGTATAGTGAATAGAAAACTAGTATTGAGACAGCAATTGGTAATATAATAGCAACTGCATCATATTGTGACCTAATATATGCGAGTATTGAAGAAAATGTCAGTATAATCAACGCTTGAGTAGCCTCGAGTCCATTATAACCAGCAATCATGTTAAAGGCATTACTAGCGCCTATTACACCTATTGGAACCACGAGCAACGGATATAGCACGCCAAGGTCTAGTAATCCAATTATTGGTAGTTCAATAATGCTTGTCCCGGCTTTTACGACAACAAGTGGTAATGATAATGGCATAGTTAAAAGCACGCGTTTAGCGGGGGATATACCTTTTTTCCAGCCGAGTACATCATCAAAAAACCCAAGAAGACCAGCTAGTAGGAGGGTCATTGAAATAGAGAGAAGAGGTATTGTGTCTAATCTTCTATCGGTATA
>JAWAPI010000039.1:0-10747 GCA_038894495.1 Desulfurococcaceae archaeon | reverse complement strand
CGTTAGGAACACTGGGTTCAAAGTCGGGGTCAACTTACTTAGAAACTCCGGTAGAGAAGCATATGCAATAGCTGTTACGACAAAAGCAAGATTTATACGTGTAAATACACTAGTAGACACTATTCTATCGGATTCTGGGATTATAGAGCCTGAGGCTCCTAGGTTAAAACCAATAGTTCATAACTATCCAGGAATTGAGATATATGCTGATATCTTAGTTAAGCATGCCACTAGCCCTCGCCCAGTGCTTGGATTTATCGAGTCCTCGAGTATGATCCTGTCCAGGGGAGCTCCCGAAGAGTATCTAAGAGACTTGATAGACGACTATGTCGAGAGAGGGAGAGCAAGCACTCTTGTTGTAACGGGTTTGAGAACTGGTGAACCACTACCATTTCACTTGGTTAGACTTGTAAAGAGATACTCGTCAATACCTGTTCTCGTTGGTAGTGGTGTATCTGCTGAGAACATTAAAACAATACTGAGAGAAGTTGACGGTGTCATCGTTGGATCATTCGTAAAGAGAGATGGTAAAGCGGGTAACCAAGTGGATCCAGAGAGAGCTAGATCATTGATACAGAGAGCAATGAGCGAGTCCAGGATTAAGATATAAGCTACTAGGGAATACATACCGCCTTCTACTACTTAATGATCCCATGGATTGGAACCCTTGATTCAAAGTACACCCTGGGTAACAAGGGGAAAAATATCTATTCATTTAGTAAACCAGGATTAGAATCCAAAGTATCACCAAGTAGTTTAGCTAGGTGTGCGATCTCTAGTGCTCATCTATTAGAAAAATTTCATAGTAGGAGTATCAATACAACACTATCATCTAGAATTAAACTCTGTTGATCATATATCCCTACATGTTAATACCATAATTAAATCATTACCTTGCAATGTTAATCAAAAGAGCTATATATGAAATGGGAATCCCTCCTTGAACACTTCATGATTGTAATACCAATCATTGATCCATACAGTTCTATTTCACATCTTAAAATCGTATCAATCAACATCAATTTGTCTCTATCTATTTTAAATATATATTTAATATATCTAAGATTGGTGATTGTCAAACAGTATTACCTTCATCGACTGATCTAGGTGTTAGTCCCCGAGAAGATGAAGATTATGTGAAGAAATATGCTCATTAATATCTTTTGATCATATTACCAACATGAACATGTATAGTTGTTCCATACTTTATAGAAATGTAATCTTTTACGTAATTATTTGAGTTTTCTAATTAGTAATACCGGTGGAAGGAGATCATGTTGTATTCCCCTTAGTCATACTAGATACTTGGATAACCTGGCATAGTGTAGGGAAGACTCCTGTGTAATACCAGTTATTGATCATTTATGTTTTATTTCTCATTGATAATTGTAATATTGTATTGTTAAACATGTATTTGTATAATGTAAATATAGATCTGCGCCCCACCCACGATAGATCTAGCTTAGCTCCATTGGATCAAGGGTTCACAGTGGGGATCGTGGTTAACTATACCTAAGCATAGTTAATTCGCGATTAACTAACCATACTGCTCAAATACAAGTGTAATCTTGAACACATTTTATGAATATATGTTTTTACAGATTTATTGTTCATTAACATATTTTGTCTCCATTTATATTGTCTCATCACTAGTAAAGATATTTATGTAATTAAACTCTTATACTCCGTCTCTGTATATTAGCTAATAATGGTGGTTTATATGCTAAATAGATACAAGTGGGTGTTTATCACAGGGCTAATACTCTGGTGTTTATTTGTAGTCATAATACCATCCGTATTAACCACCTGGAGGGTGTATAGACACGCCCTTATTCAGAGACAACTCGAATACATCGCCCTGCCCGCAGTGTTCTTAGCAGTATACATTGTGACAACGCATGGATTAAAACCATCACCTAAAGCAAGACTATATCTACAACTATCTCTATTAGCATTGTTCTTTTCAATATCCTGGTTCATGGCATTAAACTATGGCATCGTGACACGCGAATATCTATGGAGTACAATGATGTATACTATAACGCTCTCCACGGTGTTCACACTAGTATTTATGACTATAGCTCAGAGAATACATTGTTCAAGGCGAAAAACCATTGATGAATACATAAGAGAGATTCGTGAACAGAAAATCAGTAAAGGTTAAAGTATAACCACAACAAGAGATCACAGATTTCGAGGTAAAAACATAGAGTATGGTAAACCATACACTCCTCTATTCACCCTTTTAGAACCCAGTGTCTAGGCCTCAGTCTCTATTCGCAATCATTAGTCATGACTACAGGGATTCAGCTCTGATACAAGTTTGTATTGGTTTATTTCATTGCCTCGTCTCTGTTCCCATATTCTTCATGGGTTTTTCATTCCCCTGGCTTTATGTATGCTCTAAGCACCAAGTTATATCTCATCACGACTCCTGTTTCAAGCGAATACTCTATATGTAGTGATCACGGGCGCGGTGCTAAGCTCTGGCTCAAGAGGGTTTTGGTTTTGGAAATGACAAATAAATTGATTCATAAATTCTTTTTTCTCAAGCACTATTTACTCGTGTTTGTGGATTGAATAGAACTCTACAATACCAGGATAGCCATTAGCGAGACAATTAATGGTCCAACTAGATCAACAAACGTTGTCATAACTGGAAATACAACGTTGTCTGGATCCCATCCATTCTTAAAAGTAAGCTTTGTTAGTATATAGGTTATTGTTGAGGCTAATACATATACACTTACACTTGATATACTTGCCACGAGAACTACCTTCATTGATTTATTAAAAACAATGTGGAAAGGAGCTAATGATAGCAATACTGCGAGCATAATAGATAAATACGATGATGCCAGCCCCGCCACTGCATCGCGATTATATACTCTACCTGGTGACGTGCCACTGACGTGTAGATGAATATTCAAGGAGCTTCCAAGATAGCCCATAGCTGCTCCTATCACCGCGTTAAAAGCTGGTATAAGGCCAAGTATCTCTGGGTTCCCCTCTATGAAGCCTGCTATTAATGCTAGTGATAATCCACCAAGACTACTACCAGTTGACGCAATAACAGATGATGTAAGGTTTTCAAATAGGTCTTTCATCCCCTTCACTCTATATATATAATGAGCCCCGGTAAATGCAAGCACTATTAGCACAATTACAAGTATGAGCTTTATGCCATATGGAACCATGCCGTGTAAGTATGCAACCAAGATCATCGTGGCGGGTGTTAGAACATCTCCTATTCCAGTTACTATCGTAGCCACAAATGGAGACGGATCATAGCCTTTTTTAAACAGGTATACTATGCTGGAGACAACAACAGGAGTCAACAAAATGTAGACTATGATAGTGGATTGAAGAGCAATGAAGCAAAGAGAGATTAGATCAGGTGCTCTAAGACCTAGTACGATTGTTAAGCAAAGACCTATCAATACAAGGAATAAAGTAGCTGCTACTGATACCACGAAGCCTGTTAACATATTAATCAAATTAAACCTAGATAATACCCTAGACTCAGCTAAACCAAGATGTAGTGCTTTAACAAGCCTATAGCCTATAGCTCCATACACGTTTCCCCGAAGATCCATGAGACCAGGTGCTAGAATAAGTAGAGCTGGAAAAGCCACCAGCAACTCAACATTTTCTCTCAGTATAACTCCTGCTAAAACCTCGGCTAATGCTAGTGCAACCAACGGAACTAGTAGTTTTCTGAACGTTGCAATCCTTGCACACCTCGATCACTGCTCTCAAGACGCTACGATACATTTAATTAGTCATGGATAATACAAGTATATAAATCCATTGTTAGTAATATATCACCGTGGAGTCTATATTGTCACGGCTATCCCCGGAAATCCATAGGAGATTCCACTTAAAACCCTCCATGGTTCAGTATAGACCAGAGCCTATAAAGAACATTCTCGAGAATATATGGAATTATACCAACGTAGCAATAGATCTCGCCTTCTACGCTTATTTCACAAGAGAACAAGAGCTAGCACTCAAGATACTAGACCTAGATAAGAAGATCTCCGAGTACATTGGTCAATTCGTAATGCACAATGCAATGGCATTTGGGAGATCTAGGAAAAGCGGCTACGCTGGTTTACTAGCATTCTACTACTCAACCGCTGTTGATGGTATATCTGACTCTGTCAAAGACATTGTATATACATTACTCGTTGGCTACCCTGCTAAAGTAAGCTACTCCCAGATACTCCAATACGCAGAGGGAGAAGTAATTGGTAAGATAAAAGCCAGTAGAGACTTTAAGGTCATTGAATTAACAGATGTCTACCCCGTTGACATAGTGCTAGTCGTTGAAAAAGAGGAATACGTGTTTGCACCCAAACCAGAGAGATTAGTTAAAAAAGACTCGGATATATATGTCAGGGGGTTTAGAGAACCTGTTCTAAGACTACTACAAGACCACGGAGTAGAGTGTGGATTCGATAAAATAGATACACCAGGCCTCGAGCAGGTTGTAAAACAACTCGTTGACATAAAAGACTGCACTGTCTTAATGCTTGATTTAGCACACTATGTATTAATGGAACACTCCAAGGAGCTAATGGAGGAGGTAGAGGACCTCGAGATACAGATAGACTGGATGCACATGGAGACTATTAGCTTACTTAGAGACCTAGCTGTTAGGATAGACCCCGATACATTTATTGGATTGATAACACTACTCAAGGAACTAGAAGACATCGCGGATGCAAGTGAAGCTATAAGTAAAATACCAAGCCTTCAAGAGGAGTTTCCAGGAGAGTATCGTGAGTTGTTTAGCAAAGTATTTGAAAGTATAGGTGAGAGAGTTAAAACCATCACTACGAATAGGAGTATTGATCTCCATACCATTGAACACTTTCTTAGAAAATATGGTGGAAGAGTGCTAGCTGTTAAGACAAAGGATTCGTGGATAGCATACCCATTCGCTAAGGATATATCATTGAAGCAGGGAGATAGATTGATAGTAGTCTTCCCAGCGGAGTTCTCCGAGGAAGTTGATAAATTGATCGCGGCTAAAGTAACCTAACAACACGTGTTAGGCTAGCTTATCTAATCAATAAAACTCCTTTTCTTCCTTGTTTCATAATAGGTTTTCTTAATGTATTCAATTAGGTATCCTTCTTCGCCTGGAACTCCTCTACCTACTAGTGTATCATTTAGATAGATCTCTGGTTCATCACTATCACTATCTTGGATCAATACCTTTATTTCTTCACCTAACTCGCTCACAAGGAGATCTCTAATTTCGAGTAGCCAGGAGTAGACAGTGTATCTCCAGTAGTTATCTCTACACCTTACCTTAATTAAAAGCGTCATATAGAGCGGTCTCCCAATCTAGGGGCTTGGGTTTCAATCTAGTTCGCTGCAAGTGTATTGTGCTCCCTGCTCCATGATTCACCGGGACTACTAGCCACTCCACGTGGAGGTCATGTGCTCTCTTCGAGCCCGGCGTCTCAGGGCTCGCATCTAATCTCATCTCTTCATGAAGCTTACTGCAATAATCTCGCTGCATCCCAGGCTCTCCTAGATCATTAATAGAAACAAAACCCATATAAACAATCATCCTTAACATCCTACACAGATGCCGAGTCACCAACCCCTTGAAAAATCAACACACAGATTCGCTGCACTCTTGTCTCTATCCTTAATTATACTATTAAAGCCATATATCATCCACTATTCTCATCAAATAAATTGCCTAAGATTTTTCACCTAACATAGTAGATTAATAGGTGTCGATTTTGAGAAGAATACTTGTATCGGGTCTTGGGAGAGTTGGATATAGGACATTTAAACATCTACGTGAATTAATCAAAGACGCCGTGTTCTACGTAGTCGAATCTGATAAATCAAGGCTAGAACACGTGAAAGAACTCCCAGGTGTAGAGACTTTTCAATACGAGCCAGGAATACTTGGGCGCCTAGCCGAGAGAGCTGACATAGCTGTCACTGCCCTACCATCTAGTGTTGGTTATAGAGCAGTATTGGAGTTAGTGGATAAGTGCATTGACATAGTAGACGTATCTTTCTTCCGTGAAGACCCTTATGTTCTAGAGAAAATAGTGGATGATTGTAGAAGTAGGCTAGTGGTTGACGCTGGATTTGCACCTGGTTACAGCAATGTCGTAGCTGGATATGTCTACCATGTTCTCGGATTAGACGAGGAGATCAACATAGCTGTGGGAGGCATTCCCTGTGAAAATATACCACCAATAGGATATACTGTAACTTGGAATCCAAGAGATCTACTAGAGGAATATATACGACCCGCTAGATACATTGAAAACCACGAATTGAGAACAGGAAACCCACTTGATCATGTATTCAAAGTAAGCATCGAGGACTTCGGTGAACTAGAGGGATTTCTCAGCGATGGCTTAAGAACAATGCTTAGAAATATCAAAGCTAGAAATATGCGTGAAATAACGCTCAGGTGGCCCGGACACATCGATGCAATAAAAGTCCTCTATAGACTAGGATTCCTAGATACCTCTGAGATCAACGTAGCCAATACGAGAATATCACCCATTGACTACACTGCGAGCTTGCTTGAAAAGAAGCTATCTCCAAGGGTACCTGACGTGGCGATTATGCATGTAAAAGCCATCGGTAAGAGCGGTGAGACGTATAATGAGCTAGCATTGTTATTTGGAACACCGGAAGACCCTGCAATTCCTGTCTTCACCGCCCTGGTTCACGCGTATACCGTTAAGATCATCCACGAGGAGGGAGTAAAACCCGGTATCTATCCACTAGAGGAGCTTTACCCATACAAGATTAATTACGAAAAATACTTGGCTTCCAAGGGGGTTGTGATAAAAACCTCGAGACATGGATAAAAGCAATTACCGTGAGATCTTACAATGACTGAAATTGCGAAGTCTGCGGAAACAGCGGAGTTTGACCTTGATATCTTCTTATTAGATCATCGTATTTCAAATATGCAACAAGCAATAATACTCCCACTATGATCCAGCTAAATATAAAGCCCAAAATCATCCATACCAAGGTCTTGTCCTTTGCTCTTCTATAGTCCCCAGACTCCACGAGACTTATTATTTCCTTGCAGTTAGTGTAGATCAATATATCAACCGCGCCCAAGATAGCGATGAATATTCCAACTATAAATATCAAGGTGATTAATCCAATAATTATCATCAATATTCCGATTACCAATGCAATGATTCCCGCTATCCTCGTGAGTGAAACAATGGATTCAGCCTCTGGTGGTAATTTACTAGTATACATGTTAAACCCCTATGCTATAAGTGAATATTATTAAACACAAATATATAAGGATAAAGACTATTCAACTGTCACCGTCTTAGCTAGGTTCCTTGGCTTATCTGGATCATATCCATTCTTTACAGCGAGATAGTAAGCTAGTAGCTGAAGTGGTGGTGTATGAGTTATCGCTGTTGTAAACCAGTGAGAAAGTGGAACCTTTATTGAGTAATCTAGTATCTCCTGTAGTTGAGAGAACTCATGCAATACACCTATAGTAACAGCTCCTCGAGCCTTCATCTCCTCGATATTCCCACGTAGCTTAGTCTCAACACTATTATCATTTGGGATAATGAAAAACACGTAGAAGCCAGGCTCTACTAGTGCTATTGGACCATGCTTAGACTCACCTGCTGGATAAGCCTCTGCATGAACATAAGCTATCTCTTTTATCTTCAATGCACCCTCGCGTGCTACTGGTATACCAATATCTCTACTTAAGTAATACATGCTCTTAACATGCGCTAATCTCTCCGCGAGATCCTCTACTACTCTACGAGTTTCACAAAGGACTTTCTCAACTATAAAACCACTTTTCTCGAGCTCCGCTATGAGAGCACTATATTCATCCCTATCAATAGATCTGTTTTCAAAGGATAAGCCAAGCGTGATCCATGAGAGCGATAAAACCTGGGTGAGAAAAGTCTTTGTAGCTGCTACGCCTATTTCTGGTCCAGCTCTCATGTAAAGAGCGAGATCGCTTTCACGCGATATTGCAGAGTCTATTACATTTGTTAGAGAAACGATCCTTACTCCTTTATCCTTAAATGCTCTCGTGGCTTTAAGTACATCGATTGTCTCACCGCTTTGACTAACAGCTATTAAGACATCTCCATCCCTGGCTACACGGCTAAATAACTCATACTCACTTGCAATAAATGGAATAACACTAATTCCCGCTAGCTTCATTGACGTGAAAGCAAAGTACTCAGATGCATGGAAACTTGTTCCCGAACCCGTAATAAAGACTCTGTCAGCGCCGAGAACTATATCTATCACTTGTCTAATCAATTGATCGCTTCTCAACCCACTAATCGTCTGTTGTAGTGCTCTAGGTTGCTCAAAGATCTCTTTTAACATAAAATGAGAGTAACCTTCTTTTGACGCATCCTCTGTTCTCCACTGAACTATTTGAATATACTTAGAGTAATCCACCTTAAGATCGCTCTTAACATCTTCTATAAACACCTCTCTCGGTGAGACATAGCCAGCCCAGTAATCTCTCAGCACAATAACTTTCCTAGTATACTCTAATAGAGCAGGTATATCACTAGCTAATAAATTGAATGATTCACCAAGTCCAATTATTAAGGGGCTATCTTTCTTTGCAAAGTAAATCCTCTCTGGAGTCAATGGAGATATAAGCAAAATAGCGTACGTACCCTCTAACTCCTTAATCGCTTTTTTAAAAGCCAAGTACAAGTCTCCATGAGACCCATAGTGCTCCTCGACCAAGTGAGCTACCACTTCTGTATCAGTATCCGACTTGAAGACATGGCCTCTCTTGCGAAGCATATTCCTTAACTCAACGTAGTTCTCAATAATGCCATTGTGAACAACAATGAACAATCCATCACAGTCTACATGTGGGTGAGCATTGATATCTGAGGGAGGTCCATGAGTAGCCCATCTTGTATGAGCTATACCTGTGACTCCATCATAATCACTGATACTATATATTTTCTCTAACTCACTTATTCTTCCCTTTTTCTTCACAATTACAATTCTATTTCTCTCATCAATTAAGCCAATACCAGCAGAGTCGTATCCACGGTATTCAAGTCTAAGTAATCCTTTAATAAGCGCATCTCCCAGTTTTAACACTCTCTCACTAGCTTGACATATACCAATTATCCCGCACATCCCTTCCCACTCAAATAAGAGAGATCGTGTTCAAGCACCGACTAATAGTTATATAAGAGAAGCCGTGTAAAATATCTTAAACATGGGTAAAAATCGATAAGCTCATACAAGGTGCTATCGACGTGGAGAGACAAATAATAGTGTTGAAAATAACAGGTAAAGCCTTTGACAATGGTTATTTACTAAGAGACCACATCGATGTCCTTAAAGAGCTGTTGAGTCAAGGCTATAAATTGATCGTTGTTGCTGGAGGCGGCTCAATATCGCGTAGATACATAGATATCGCCATGGGATTAGGCATAGGATCAAACTACTGGCTAGATATTATTGGCATATGGGGATCCCGGTTAAATGGATTACTAATTATATCAGCACTAGATAAATACGCATATCCAAGAATACCTCTATCAATAGACGAGATCATAATGGCGTTGAAAAACAGTGACCTCGTGGTATCGGGGGGACTCATACCAGGCCAATCCACCGCATCTGTTCTACTCCAAATAGCCGAGGCAGTTAACGCAAAAAAGGTATATTATTACTCAGCCATAGGCATGGTATATGACAAAGATCCCGCGATACATCCAGACGCTAAGCCACTATCAATTATATCAGCAAGTGAATTAAAGACCCTACTTAGGCAGAAAACACTACCTGGAGAATATGCCTTAATAGACGAAAAAGCCCTTGACTATGCAATTAGGAGTGGTATAGAGATATATATTTTAGACTATAAAAAACCAAGATCAATACTCCAAGCCCTCAACGGGGAAAACCCCGGATCTATAATACTACCCCATTGAATAAAAACAACCGAGTTAACTGGTCTTCTCCCCTAGTTTTCTAGCAACTCTCCGAGCCCAGTAAAGTATTACACGTGCTTCATTCATAGATAGAGCAGACCTATATAGCACTCTTCTCAAAGCCAATTCACATCTCCTAACCTTATCCCCAGAGGATACAACGACACGTGTTATATCCCCTATGACTCGAGTTATCTTCTCGATATCTTCTCTACTAGCTCTTGGAGGTATGTTACCTGGCTTTACCCTAGATCTCTTCCATATCTCCCATAGAAAAATAGCAACCGCTTGGCTAATATTTAGAACCGGATACTCTGGGTTTGCTGGAATTGTAGCCAGGAAATCAGCTCTCAACAACTCTTCTCTCGTTAAACCAGTGCTCTCCCTACCAAATATCAGAGCAATTCTACCAGTTCTGGGGATAATTCTCTCGACGAGGTGATCTATGGAGATTGCTTGTCTAACAATATCTCCCTCCGAGAATCCAATAGCACTAGTAGCTATTGATAAGTCAACGTCTCTTAATGCATCTTCAAGGCTACTTGTTACCACACTATTCAACAATAGATCGCGGCCCCTCGCAGAGTATCTTAGCGCTTCCTCGATCGATATAGATGGGTTAACCAAGTATAGTTCTTTTACATTGAAGTTAACACAAGTCCTGGCAATAATACCTAGATTAACCGCTCCCTCAATGCCCACCAATACAACCCTGACTTCTACCAAGTTTTCACACACTCTAATCCATATATAGTCTCAATGAAAAACTCCCTGGT
>JAWAPI010000038.1:0-11039 GCA_038894495.1 Desulfurococcaceae archaeon | reverse complement strand
TTGGGAGAATTACTTATCAATGTCACTAAAGGTAGGAAAACAGATAAAGTTGTATTATCGGGAGGAGCCGCTGTTAACGAGTTCATTTATCAAGGATTATCCCGGAGACTTGCCGAGGATGACTTACCTTTATTTCTACCTAGAAGAATACCTCTCGGTGATGGGGGGTTAGCATTTGGTCAAATAATAGCTGGTTCTCTTTATCTCACAGATTTTTCAGAATGATAATAAATTCACAGCGACCTATGTTAGTTTAGCTTTCACTAGTTCTTTTAGTCTTGTAGGTTATGAGAATATCTGAGATCAATTGAATCACTATTATTGCGATCACAGCGAGTGCTAAACCCCATACAATTGGTGTAACAAGCGTTGTAAGCATAGATACATCTATGCCTCCTAGTTCAAGTGCAAATATGATAACAACTATGTAGAATAATATCCTAAGGTATTCTGCCACGGGTGTTATGAATCTAAGCTCTGCTCGAAGCTCGCTACTTCTATAAACATATGATACAAAGGAATCAACAAGCATAAAGCCAATAATAATTACAATCAAGGCTTTTACAAGTCCATATAAATAAATTGTTAACAAGTCCCTAGATAATGTCGCACCTTCGCTGAACTCAACGTATTGAAAACCCAAATAAAAGCCAATGAGAGTAAATGCTATAAACACTAACCAAGAAGAGATATTACCAAAGAATTCCCCTGGATACTGACCTGTCCTTCTGATTGCTTTACCCATGCTGAATTTCATAAACCAATCATCAATACCAATTTTTCTGAAAGAAAACACGAATAGGTAATTAACTAATTTACCAACTAAGTATCCAGCGATAATCATTGATAATATTATTCCAATGCATATGAGTATATCTATTAAAATGTTTTCCACGCCAAGCACTATTCCACCAAAATTAATAAAGTTTCAGTTAAAATAAATACTTGGCCTGGATTTTACATAGAGGTTCAATAATGATCATTAATTTACCCCTGAGATCCGAGGTCTTCGGCGCATTAAAAATTCACGACATGATGAGAGTTATAAATATATTTGGACCTGGAAGAGGGTTTCCAACTGTTCTATCTATGCCATCCTTCAAAGACCTGGAAGACATAATGCAGTCAACAACTATAATAGTACCTGTTAAAAACGAGAACTTATCTGTGTTGGAGAAGGTCCTAAGAGCGGTTCCATATGATTCACCACTAATAGTTGTCTCAGCGTCAAGTATCTATCCATTAAACATATTTAACGAGGAGAGATCAATTGTAAGGAACATCTATAGACATACTGGACGTCTATTGATACATGTTCACCAAAGAGATACCGTGCTAGCTGACGTAATTAAGGAAATATCACCACAGATCATTGATGAACGTGGACTTATCAAATATGGGAAAGGAGAAGCAATGCTCATTGGAGCATTACTTGCTGATGCCTTAAAGGCTCGTTTCATTGGTTTTATAGATGCAGATAATCTTGTTCCCGGGGCTGTCACCGAGTATGCATTTATATACTATACAATGTTTTCCATAAGCGAGTCAAAATACACAACTGTAAGAATACATTGGAGTTATAAAGGATGGGCAGAGGGTGAACTATATTTAAGAAGAATGGGAAGGGTTTCAAGAATTGTAAGCACGTTATTTAATAGATTACTATCTAAAGGGAGATTGCACGAAACAGATATTATAAAAACGAGTAATAGTGGTGAACACGCCATGAGCATGGAATTAGTTAAGATAATTGGTTTTTCATCTAGATTCTCCGTTGAATCTGGAGAATTGATTAAGATGATCGAGCTATGCTACACAGGTGTTGACAAGGGATTATGTCCTGCTGTCCCTAATTTTATTGAATATTATCAGGTTGAGTCATTGAATCCACATATTCACGCCGTGAAGGGCGAGGAACACGTAAAGGAGATGGTAGCTGAGAGCCTTGGAACACTATACTACTCAGAGACCGCTGATGAGGAGTTTAAAGACATAATAAAGAAAACTCTTATTGAGTTAGGAATAGAGAATGAACCTCCGAAGCCGACTTACTATCCCTACCCAGATATAAATCCCCGTAAAGTCCTAGATGAGCTCTCAGCTAAGAGTACAATGATAACTATTCTAGGTGCATAGAATGTTTCAAAAAGCAATTTTTCTAACTGATCTCGATGAAACAATAATAACGAAGGAGCATTCGGACCTTACTGCCATAAAGAGCCTATTATCAAGAATTTCTACAAAGGCACTGGTGATACCGGTAACCATGAAAACCCTGGACGAAGTCCTGATTTTATCTAGGAGAATAGAGTTTACCTTCCCCTTCATCATATCTGAAGGGGGTTGTGTAATAGCTGGTATGAATATTTGGTTTTTACCCATACAAGAAAAGTTTTATAAAGTGAGCAATTACTATGTTGGCATTATATGTAAGGGAATTGAATATATAGACAATGTTGTCACGAAGTTGTTAAATAAGTCATCCTGCAGCGATAAAACCCTGAGAATCAGTAAAGAGCCTGTTTATGAAATCCAGGAAATGCTTAATCTCTCCTTAGATGATGCAGTTGCTATGAAAAACAGAACTTGTAGCGAGGTGTTATTAGTAAAAGACATGAATTGCCTATTGAAACTATCTAGAGAACTAGCTGGACACGGTCTCACTGTTTTAAAAACACGTAGATTTTTACACGTGCTTTCTGGAAGTAAAGCGCGAGGGGTGCAAGCACTCCTTGATAAGCTAAGATATTACTCAGATCTTATATTTGCCGCTGGAGACTCCGAAGTAGATTGTGATTTCCTAAGTGAATCCGATACCCCATTGGTAATTGGCGAGGACCTGGCTTGTATGAGAAAATATCCCTACATTGTTCTCCCATATAAGCCTATTACGAGAAATACCAATCTAGATAAAGTTTTGAGTAGCATAGGTTTGTAAAGATGCTATATAATGAAATATCTTTTCTGGATCAGATAACTATTTGTGTGATGTCCGAATTCGATCACCCAAAAGTATAGTAATCTAAGTAAAGATTACTGGGATTAAAAGTGATCATAAGATATCGTCGATTTCCTACTATTCATGGAGCTTAAATAAATTAATATTTTAAAGCCTCGCCTCATGATTAGTAAACCTAGAGAGTGCTTATAATGGAGGAAATTGTGAAGTCTAGAACTAAGGAGTACAAGTTTGTCAGATATAGTCCGTGGCTTGTGCACTTTAATACAGGAGCTTGTAATGGCTGTGATATAGAGGTATTAGCATCTATCACGCCATTATATGATCCCGAGCGCTTTGGTATTAAATTAGCTCCTAGTATAAGGCATGGTGATATTCTTATCATCACCGGTGCTATCACGAAGAAAGCATCTGAGAGATTGAAGAGACTCTATGATCAAATGCCTTGTCCCAAATTCGTGGTAGCTGTTGGTGCGTGTGCTATTAATGGTGGTGTTTTCCAAAAAGCATATAGCGTAGTTGGAGACGCCTCCAAGGTTGTCCCAGTATCAATAAACATTCCAGGATGTCCTCCTAGACCTGAAGCAATCTTGGATGGTATAGTCAAGTTGCTCGAGATGATAAGAAAAGGGGAGGTGAAGGAATATGGATGTAAATGACAAGATCAAAATAATCGCAGAGTATTCAATCGAAAAAGGCACTGTAAAGCCTAATAGAAAGCTCTTTGTAGTTAAATCCGAGGATGTGAGAAAGATCTTTGAGAAACTCATCGAAAGATACGATTTAAATGGATTCTACGTAGCCACAATGGTAGGAACGGATCTTAAGGATGAAAACAAAATTAGATTAGACTACTATGTTGTGTTGCTCCCAGAGGAGGAAACCATAGTGATCAGAACTTATCTACCTAGGGATAACCCCGTAATTGATAGCTTAATAGATATAATTCCCGGCATTTTACCTGGAGAGTGCGAGACATACGATCTCCTTGGAGTATTGTTTCGTGGAAACCCGTTTCTAAAACGAGGATTTTTTGTCCCATCAGAACTCGTCATTGAAGGTAAATTCCCATTAAGAAAGGATAGTGGTGTATAGCTGTGGCTATAACTAAGATCATTGAGATACCCATCGTCACCGCGGAAATCCCAATTGGACCACAACATCCCGCTCTACATGAGCCTTTATTACTAAAAGTCTACGCTGATGGAGAAGAGGTAGTCAAAGTAGAAATAAATACTGGTTATAATCATAGAGGTATTGAAAAATTATGCGAAGCCAACAATTTCTATCGAGATATATTTATAGTTGGAAGAGTATGTGGTATATGCAATGCTGTGCACACTAATTGCTACGTAAGAGCACTTGAGCAAATACTTGGAATTACACCTAATCAAAGAGCAAGGTATCTTAGAGTTCTCGCAATGGAGCTTGAAAGAATCCATAGTCACTTGCTAATTAATGCCGTCATGGCTGAGATCATTGGTTTTGAGACATTATTTATGCAAATAATGCTTGACCGTGAGAGAGTTATGAAAGCAAAGGAGATACTCACAGGAAACCGTGTTCAGGCAGACTATATGATGGTTGGAGGAGTAAGAAGAGATATTGATGAGATCAAACGAGGTAGAATCAGGGAGCTCATATCTAAGTTAGAGCCTAAAGTAAAGCACTATAGAAAAATATTCGAAGAAGATGAAACTATTTATAAGAGATTAGCCGAGGTCGGTAGTGTAAAACCCATTGATGTCACAAGCCACTCTTTTGTTGGACCAGTTGCGAGAGCATCTGGTGTAAAGATAGATAGTAGAGCAAGCGATAGATATGATGCATATGATGAAATACCTTTCAATGTAGTAACTAGAAAAGAAGGAGACTCATGGGCCCGAATGCTCGTTAGATGGGATGAGATCTTAGAGTCGATCAATATGTCACTATATATACTTGATAATCTTCCCAGCGATGGAAATCCCGTTGTAGATGAGAGGAAACTTCCAAGAAAGTTTCCACCAGGAGAGGCGTACTCTAGGGTTGAAGCTCAAAGAGGTGAATTAACGTATTATATAATGAGCGATGGAAGAGGTCAAAATCCATACAGGGTTAAGATCCGAACTCCAAGTTTTAATAATATTATTAACTCAGGTTTTATGTATCTCAAGCATGCGTTAGCAGATGTTCCAGTTATCTTAACATCGCTTGATCCATGCATTTCATGCATGGAAAGAGTCACTGTGATAGATTTAGAGAGAGGAGTTAAATATAGAGTCTCGATAAGGCAATTATCAGGTGAGAGATAGTGCGTAGACCGAAACTTCTTGAAATGGTGCTTAAAAACATAACTAGCAAACCAGCAACAGTTCAATACCCTCGTGAAAAAACAGTTATTGAACCAGATTACCGTGGAATACAATATGCTGACCTAGTTAAGTGCACAGGTTGTAGTTTATGTGCCCTCGAATGCCCTGCATACGCCATTAAAATGACATCTATACCTCAAGAATACAATGTTCCAAAAACTAATCCAAGAAAACAATATCCACTCATCTACTACGGTAACTGCGTATTTTGCTATAGATGCGTTAAGATATGTCCTGTTAATGCATATATCCTTACAAACAAGTTCGATATTGCAGGTTTAAATGTAATTACATCGGAGAGTTTAAGTCTTAATACATTGAAAAAGGTGTCATGAAAATGTGGATTATATTACTTGTCGTCTCATTATATTTACTAGCAACTATTCTATACTCAGTAATCGTATTTAGAGAGCACACTATTGGAGACCAGGTATTAGCGATAGATGCAATTACCTATGCTTCCGTGGTTTTAATAATTTTGTTTTCTATATTGTTCAAGGAACCCATATTAGTCGTTGTTGCTATCCCACTAGCCTTGTGGGTTTATGCTCTTGATATATATGTATCGAAATACCTAGAGAAAGGTGATCTAGGTGCATAGCATAGTAGTTCAAATAATACAAATTATTGGATTAGCACTAATATCACTTGGCGGCTTAGCTTCATTGATATCATCAATTGGCTTCCACAGATTTAAAAACTTCTATTTACGTTTACATGCACTAACGATCAGCACTATATGGGGTTGTGTCTATCCATTAATAGGGGTATCACTGTATTCGTTGACAATAATAGATTTAGGTATTTATAGGTATTTTATAGCTGGAGCTAGTCTCATAACCGCGTTAATTGTATTATTCCTTGCCCCAGCTGGGTCTCATGCTATCGCAAGAGCTGTTCATAGATCCAAGATTATACGTGTAAAGCCTTGCATCGCGGATTTACTAAATGAAGATCTGTGTGGTTGATAGAAATGATCATGGAGACCCTTACATATTCTCTTATGGCTATTACAAGTGTAATGTCTACGATAGCAATATACATGGCTATAAAAGAGCAAGACCTCGTTAAAGCCGTGATATTTAGTGCTCTACAAAGTGGTTTCTATGCTTTACTATATTACTTTCTAATGGCACCGGATATAGTCCTTGTATATTTACCTGTCGGTGTTGGATTGATCCCTGGTGTTCTATTAATTCTAATCAGTAAGACTGAAAGGTGGGAGAAAAAATGAAGCTATCTGAACTATTATTTCTTATATCATTAATATTATCTATAGCACTACTACTTACTGTGGCTCAGGCGTATTTAATGCCTAGTTGTAGTGTGAGAGACCTCGCAGTTTTTTACCTTAATTCGACATTTAACCCATTTAATCAAAACTACACTGTTAACTCACCTGAAGCTGTCACCGCTATTGTGTGGGATTATAGAGGACTCGATACACTGTTTGAAACAGCAGTATTTTACCTTGCTTTAATCGCTGGACTAATGCTTGCACGAGGATTATATAGTGAAATCACCTTCTCGCAAACCAATAATCAATCCGGGCTCTCCGTGATAGTTAAAACTGTGACAAAGCTCACTACACCAATGATCATTGCTGTAGGCGCTTCGATAGGACTTCATGGTCATTTGACACCGGGGGGTGGATTCCAAGGCGGTGCAACAATAGCTGTTGCTCCAATGGTCATGATTGTTGTTTTCTCAACTCTATATTTACTTATACACAAAGTAAGCACAAGTAATATGCTTTTAATAAGAAGCATTGGACTATTAGGAATAGGGCTGACTACAATACTCGCTCTCCTAATTGGATTATTATCAGGGGGAACTGCATATGTTTTTCAAAATATGCCAAAGCCTTTCTACTACTCCACAACTGGATTACCAGCATATATACAGGAAGTGTTAATTAGTGGAACTTTATGGTTCTTCAATCTCTTCGAGATGTTCGCTGTTGCTGCTGGATTTACAATGGCATTTATAGTATTACTACTTACTAGAGGAGAGGTGAAAGAACAATGATTGACTTCATAAATACATATTTATTACTCGTAATGTTGACCTCGTTGTTAATAAATAGCGTGCTGGCTCTATATGGTATATTTTTCAAACCACATTATACTAAAAAAGTAATTGCATTGACAATACTATCTGACACGATGAATACGTTCGCTATATACCTTGGATATAGAAGATGGAGTGGAGGTATCAACCCAAGACCACCGGTCTTGGTTTCACCACCAGTAAATGACACACTATTCGAGTTTACACAGAGAGCAGTAGACCCACTACCACAAGCACTTGTATTAACAGCGATAGTTATTGGATTAGCTGTAACTTTATTTTTGGTTTTTCTAGGCTACATTCTATACATGCATTATAGAACACTTGATATGAGAGAAATAAGAAAACTACGAGGTTAGATAATATGAATAGGTTTTCAAATGCTTTAGTTGTTGGAGTTCTAGTTTTCATAGTATACATAGTTTTCACTGGAAATATAACATCTTATGATCTAATAACAGGTGCCGTAGTTGCAATTATCGTGGGATTATTGTTCAATGCTATTACTGTGACTAATCCAAGGAAGTCTATTAACCCTCTTAGATGGTATTACACGCTAAGATATGCCCTGAGATATTTCATAGTAGACGAGACAAAAGCCCATGTTGATGTAATCAAACGTATTCTTCATCCAAAAACACCTGTAAACCCGGCTATCGTGAAAGTTCCATACTATGTAGACACAGATTACGCAAAGACAGCTATTGCATGTAGTATAACAAATACACCTGGAACAGTGGTTGTAGATATCGATGAGAATCAAAAGCTATTCTATATCCACTGGATTGATGCTAAGACACTTGACCCGGATAAAGCCAGAGATCATATTTCTCGTGTTTTTGAAGAATACTCAAGGAAGATATTTGAATAGGTGGCGTATATGGAGCTTGCTCTTCAATTACTAGGTTTATTAACACCTGGATTAATAATATCAGCCTTTGCGATACCGATCTCTAAGTTTTTCAAATGGAATAGAGTACCAGGGTTAATAGCTATTGTATCATCATTATTCGCGGTTGTGTCTACAACGCTAATGTTGTATCACGTATACGAACACGGCCCAGTTGTATATACTTATGGTGGCTGGCCTCCGCACTTTGGCATAGTATATGAAGTGGATCTCTTTAACGCGATGCTAGGTGCTTTCACATCATGGATTATGTTCACAGTAGTGCTTTACTCTGTATGGTATAGTCACCACATAGACGATCCAGTATGGTATTATATTCTACTATTGGGCCTTGAAACAGGAATACTAGGCTGTTTATACACAGGTGATGCATTTAACTTGTTCGTAATGCTTGAGGTTCTAGGTATCTCAGCTTATGGTTTAGTTGCATATCATAGAGATAAAGCCGAGTCCGTTGAAGCATCCTCGAAATATGCATTAATAGGAGCTGTAGCTACCACATTCTACTTCACAGCTGTTATCGTATTGTATGCAGGGTATGGAACAGTAAACATTGCATTGCTATCTTGGCTATCTAGAGTAGCTAACCAAGAATCTATCCAGGCAATTAAATACCTTAGCTTATTCTCTGTTGGACTAGCTCTCTGGGTATTCACATATAAATCAGCTTTATTCCCTAACCACTTCTGGCTACCAGATGCCCATCCAGAAGCACCGACACCGATCTCAGCAGCTTTATCCGGCCTCGTTGTAAATGTAGGTGTATATGCTACTATTAGATTTCTATATACAATCTTCGGAGAGGGCTCAATTGCTATTGAATACAGGGCTATTGTATTATCAGCGCTATTCATACTTGGTTCCATAAGTGGCTTAATCGGTGCATTGATGATGATGATCCAAAAAGATATCAAACGACTACTAGCATATAGCACGATATGCCATATGGGTATTATCTACATGGGGTTATCAATCGGGTTCATAACCAATTCCAGAGAGGCGATAACCCTCGCTATGACAGGTACCATTGTCCATGTAATAGCGCATGGTATTGCTAAGGCATTGCTATTCATGGCTAGCGGTATATTAATAGATGCCTCTGGATCCAGAGACCTCGACGAGATGCGAGGAATTGGGCGGTTTTATCCATTGACTTCTCTCTCACTATTATTTGGCTTCCTAAGTCTTGCTGGTTTTATACCATTTATTGGGTTCTACTCGAAGCTGCTAATAGCACTAGGATATGTAGATGTAGGTTTCACGCTTGGAGCCGTTTTGATAATAGTAATATCAGCACTATCGATACCAGGCTATTTAAAAGCAATATCGTCGATAATATTCGCAACTAGCGAAAAGCAAGTCAAAAGAAATAAACCACTATGGATAGAGTACTTGTTATTGATAATGGCTTTATCATTGCTAGCTCTTGGGGTGGTTTTTTACAGAACATCATTCATATATAGTAATACAGCTCGTTCAGTACTGATGGTAGAGGAGTATATTTTAAAAGCACGTGAATTAATACCTATTGAACTCCTTGATAAATACATAGTATTGAAAGGTGGTTAGTCAATGGTTTTCACAATTATTATAGATACGTTTAAGGTAATATATATAACAACCATTGCAACTGGCTTTATATTCTCTATACTCCTACTACTCTTCTATGTGTTAAAATCTAATCGAACAAGAATAACAAGTGTCTACCTATCAGGCGAGGGCGAAAACGTGGTTTCTCACATAACCCCAAGTGTTGGTTCTCTTTACTGGGGGTTTATCAAAAGATTTGCAAAAACACTATATAGATCCCTTGTTGAAAAAGTTCACACTGGTAGTTTACATGATTGGTTTAAGTTTATATCATCATGGTTTTCGATACTCTTGTTACTAGCGATCATAGTATTTATGCTCACTCTTTACCTGAGGTGATACAGGGTATGGAGACTATACTCCTCATATTCTTCACGTTGCTTGTATTTCCCGGGTTGTTATTTGTAATTTCACTATCTTTTCTCACACAGTACCTTGTAAGAAAGATAACCGCAAGATTTCAACGAAGAATGGGCCCGAGTTATGCGGGTCCAGCTGGAACACTGCAACCGTTTATGGATTTTCTAAAGCTACTTAGAACTAAAGAGGTTGTAAAAAGTCCATACAGTATGGTGACTGTTGCAGAGATCTCTCTACTACTTGGTGTATCTTTCATTATTTCATCTGTTCTACTATTACCCCTTGGATTCTTAAGACTATCTAGCTCTTTTGATATACTTGTATTCTTCTATATGACTAGTGTTATGCCATTATTTATGCTTATAATAGCATCGCTCTCAATGCCTAACCCATATACTAATATTGGAGTTTCAAGATTGCTCACATTATCTACCATTGTTGAGCCAACATATTTCGCAAGCGTATTAATCCCCATTTACGTAGCTACGCGTGGAAAAGAACCGTTTTTAAGCATCACCACGGCGTATGCTAATATACCTAGCTTATGGTTCAATACAAGTGGAATTGTATTAGCTCTTTGTCTCATAGCTTTCATAGTAACTGTTCAAGCCAAAGCAATGTATCCTCCATTTAACATACCAGAAGCTGAACAGGAGATCATAGCAGGGTTTGAAACAGAGTTTTCATGAACAAGGTAAATTGCCCGGTGCCACTCAACCTCGATCGCGTAATCAAAATGAGGTATACATTACTCGTTTGTTCAATATGCCGCGCTGGGGCAGTCGTATGCTCACTA
>JAWAPI010000037.1:0-11050 GCA_038894495.1 Desulfurococcaceae archaeon | reverse complement strand
CCGTCAGGCTTATACCCATTGCGGAGGTTTCGCCCCTGGTGCACCCCGTAGGGCCTGGGCCCTTGTCTCAGTGCCCATCTGGGGGCTCCCGCTCTCACGGCCCCTACCCGTCGTCGGCTTGGCGGGCCGTTACCCCGCCAACAACCTGATGGGCCGCAGCCCCATCCTCGGGCGGCACGGTAGCGATAACCCCTACCGTGCCCTTTCGGGGAAGGACCCTTCCAGGCCTCCTCCCCTATGGGGGATTAGCACCAGTTTCGGGGGCCGACCAGCCGTTTAAATCCCTTTTTCAAAGGCTAGTGGGAGCTGGTCGACCTTTCCCGGTGTTATCCCCCTCCCGAGGGTAGGTTAGCCACGTGTTACTCAGCCGTCCGCTACGCTCCGCAGCAACGGGGCGTACAACTCCCATGGCTTAGCCTCACCCCGATAGCGGTCGGGGCCGGCAGGATCAACCGGAGTTACGGCCGCAGGGCACCCGTGGTTTCTGGGACTATGGGGTTAAACCCGCCTCCGTCAGACCCGAGACTAGAGAGGTAGCATCCTCTCTAGTAGCTCGAGTCTCCATTTTGTTTAGACAAGTGTCCGTAATTCTTTTTCTTAATTGAGGGGTTTAAATACTTTACGCCTAATTCCCCATTCAAAACCCCTATAGTTGTACCCGCGGCAGGAGACCACGTTTTCACACACCGGGCTATGCCCGGCGTCTAAGTGATGCCGCCGCCGGGTTGCCGCGGGCTATTAGATAATTGTCCTTTAAGGGTGATATATTGCTTTTTATGAATAAACCAGTATAGGTGAACACACTCCATATGTTAAACTATACCTGCTACCCCATGGATTTGGGGGGAGATAATATAGTTGATAACTCCCCTAGATCCTTGATAACTCTAATCAAGTTGCATTTATCATTAGTATCATTGAACCCGCCTCTACTAACTAGTATGAAATCCACTCCGGCAGAGGAGGCTGCAATGCAATCAACTAATCTATCACCAACGTAAACAGCCTCACCAGGGGCTACACCAAGCATATTTAAAACTCTTGATATAACATCAGGATACGGTTTTCCTCTAACACCCTCCTCAACACCCGATACGTAGTCAAAGTAGTCTAGAATACCTAGATAACCTAAGAACTCGATAATCCTACTCTTAACACTAGAAGAAGCAACAGCCAATAAGAAACCATTATTCTTCAAGTAACTAAGTGCTGGCTTAACATCGGGGAAAAGCGTGACCATTCCACGCCAGTATTTACTAACAATCTCTCTTCTTCTCGCAATAAATCTCTCAACAATATCCACTGGCACATCAGGTAAAATTCTCTCAACAACATAATCCAATGGCAAGCCAATACACTCCCTAACAACCCTAGGAGAGATAGATAACCCCATCTCCTTAGCAACCTCCATGAAGGACCAAACAATAAAATCCTCGCTATCAACCAGGGTGCCATCCATGTCAAATATCACTAATCTCTTACTAATCAACCACGGTCACCAAGAATCATCTCAACAAACTCAGCAACACCAAGACCACTAGGCTTAGATAAAACAATTGAAACATCTCTCTTCAAATTATCATCCGCGTTAGAAACCGCAGCAGATAAGCCAAGCTCACGTAGAAATACAGCATCCATATAGCTATCACCAACACCGGCAGCCTCACTTGGGTCAATACCAAGCTCATTCAAAACATAGAGAACAGCTTTTCTCTTATCAACATCAAATGGCCTAACATGAAATGCATAACCACTATAATCCACTGTAAAACCAGAGTACTTACTATTCACATAGTTTCTCATCTCCTCTAGAGCCACCCATACATTATCCCTATACCTCTCTCTAAGTCTCAATGCATACTCATATAGCCTAAATACATTCTGCCAACTATCCTCAACGTACTCCCCGAACTCACGTAATAGATCTAAATAAACTACCTTGGCAGACCTAGATGAAAGGCTAACTAAACCTCTCTTTTCATTGAAAACCAAGCAACCAGTCTCGCCAATAGCATAGCCATTTAAACCAATATATCTAAGCAATCCCACAACAAGGGGAAGAGCATTACTAGATACAAGAGAGACAACTATACCTTTACTAACGAGTTTACTAAGAGCACTAATAGCCTCTAAGCTAAGTTTATAGGTGTTTCTATTAATAGTCAAGGTGCCATCTACATCTACAAACAACGCTCTGGTAATAATTCCCATGGTATCACCTTAACAACTAGTTTAGATAATACTAAATAACCACATGGTTTTTAACCATTAATTAATAACCAAGCGAAAACAAGCGTACAAGAATCAGTGAGGGAAATAATTGGGAATCCCCATTAATACATGTAAGATTCATGATTATATATAAAGCTATGAACAATTGTATTAAATTGAAAGGGTGGTTTCATTGGGAGATTACATTAAGTTTGCTTTCATGTGCCGGGAGAGAAAACAAGAATTAAAGAATAAAGTGGCGATCATAGGATCCGGCCCAGCTGGGTTATCAGCGGCTGGGTATCTTGGATGCATAGGATATGAGATAGACATATATGATAAGCTCCCAATCCCGGGAGGACTAATGATCTTTGGAATACCCTCATGGAGAATACCTCCAAGGAGAGTTATAGATGGAGCAAGAGAACTAGAGGAAAAATTCGGTGTTAAATTCCTCTTAAAAACAAAGATCTATAGTGGCGAGAACATCCATGAAGAAGGAGATGACTACATCGAGAAAAAAATAGAATTGGCAGATCTAATTGAAAAATACGATCTACTCCTAGTTGCGACTGGAACATGGAGATCAAAAATACCGAGAATACCAGGCGCTGAGTCAACAGGAGTTGTAACAGCACTCGAATACCTCTACAAGTGGAAGCTATATGAGAATAAATACATACCTAGAAAACCACACATAGGTAAAAACGTTGTAGTAATAGGAGCAGGCTATAGCGCAGTTGACGCAGCAGAGGTAGCGTTGAGAAACGGCGCCGAAGTAAGCCTAGTATATAGAAGAACCATCCAGGAAGCACCAGCTGGAATATATGAAATAGAGAGGCTAAAACATGAAGGCGTACTATTCATAGAGCTAGCATCACCAGTGGAGATAATAACAGAGAATGGATTAGCAAAAGGTGTAAAATTCCAGAAAATGACACTTGGACCACCAGACGAGACAGGTAGACCACGCCCAGTCCCAGTACCTGGTAGCGATTTCACCATAGAAGCAGACACAGTGGTTTTCGCAACGGGTGAATCACCAACACCACCTCTATCACCCAGCATTGTAGATAAAGTCGGCTTAAAACTAACCAAGGATGGAGCAATAGCAGTAAATACACTAATGCAAACAAGCATTCAAAAGGTATTCGCAGCTGGAGACGTGGTCACAGGACCTAGCAGGATAGGCCCAGCAATGAAAAGCGGTTTAACAGCAGCTAGATACATGCATAACTGGTACACGGCTAAAACAGGCAAAATGATCAACCCTATAGAGGTGATTTCACATTGAGCTCTAATCCAAACCCAGTTCCAAGATACCTTAGAGTAATAGACCTAGGTAAATGCATTGGATGCGGCGCGTGCGAAGCGGCATGTGAATTCATACATGGAAAACCATACATAGTTGTGCATAGAACAAGTATAGGATTAGATATACCGGTATCCTGCTTACATTGCGCTAAAGCACCATGCATAGAGGCGTGTCCAACCGGGGCAATGACAAGGGATCCAAGCGGAGCAGTATACGTAGTACAAAGCAAGTGCATAGGATGCCTCTCGTGCCTATATGCTTGTCCATTTGGAATACCAGAATTAGATAGAGCAACGAAAACTGCTACAAAGTGCACTCTATGCATAGAGCTTAGAAAAGATGGGCTGGAACCAGCATGTAGCGCTGTATGTCCAGCAAGTGCTATACTATCAGGCGAGGATTTAAAAGTGTTTCAGGAGGCTAAAAAGAGAACGGCAGAGACAATGGCTAAGGCTAGATTCGAATACGAGTTTCATAGATAAATATAGTGGTTACATAAATGAATTACTATCTCGTAGGAATATACATAGCGACTGTAACCACGCTGGTATTGTCACACTACCTAGAGAAGACATCACTAAAAATTATTGGTAAATTAATAGGATACTCTCTACTAGCATTAGCAACCATGATCTCATATGAATCTAAGCTCATAGATGATTTATCAGTTACAATAGGCTTATCTTTCTCTATTATAGCCTCGATGATATCCATCTACACTATAACATATACCAATGTACTCCACTATCCAAAATACACGGAGTTATTAATGGATATATTCCTACTATTAATCACATCATCTTACATAGCACCAAGTTTTATATTACTAGTAATAGCGTGGACAATTAGTGAAATAATTGGATATACATTGATCAAGATAGGAGAAGAGCACTCAACAGAGGGATCACTGACATCTTCAAGAGGATTCATATTCGCATCCACAATGACATTTGAGCTATCTGTGTTCACAATGATCGCGATAAGCACGTTTTTCACAGCTGCAAATATAGGCTTATACGAGCTAGTAAAACCATTCACTGAGAGAGCTATAACAGTCATGGTGCCATCTATTATAATACCTATATTAGTAATAGGCTTCCTCGTAAAAGCCGCTAATATACCGCTTCATTTCTGGTTACCAAGTGCTCACTCAAGTGCTCCTTCACCAGCATCAGCTGCTCTCAGTGGTTTAATGGTATCACTAGGATACTATGGTCTATACCGAGTTCTCGAATACATAGATATAGAGAATTATAAAACCAGTATATCATGGTCTCTGGCAACCATAGGATTCTTATCAATAATATACGGCGGTTCACAGGCACTTAGTCAAAGAGATTCAAAAAAACTCTTAGCATACTCAACGATAGCAACTAATGGATTTATCAGTATAGTATTCTCGATACACTTACTCCAACCTATCCAAATAACAAAACTCGCAGTAGTGCTAGGGATACTAATGCATGCTGCATATAAAGCAACACTATTTTGCGAAGCCGGATTAGTTGAAATAGTGTATGGAACAAGATACATACATGGCGTGAAGGGGTTTGTAAACATAGCTCCAATATCCACAATAGGTGGTTTGTTATCTGTGTTCTCACTTTTAGGAATGCCTGGAACACTTGGTTTCTCAGTTAAGCTAATATCAGTGTATTGCTCACTGCTCTTAATTAATATATCCCCGTTATTCGCGCTCACCTCGGTAATTGGAATACTAGCATACATTATTATTTCAGCATTGATAGCGTTAAGATACTCGAGAATATACTATGGAGAAAGATATAGCAGAATAGAGATCCTAGTAAGCGAAGTTAGCAAAAACCTCCAAGTCGCAATCCTACTAATGGGTCTTTTAAACGTATTACTATTCTTAGTAACCACAATGCTAATAATATTCGAATTCAGTTACCTACTAGCTCTACTTGCCCCCATTGCTTTTCTTGCCATGTTCATAACGTACTCTCAGTTTAAAGCAGTGAGCATGGTGCCTAGGCAATGATAGACCCCTTAATACTAAAATTGATGTATTCAACGGTAATCACTATACCTGTGTTATCAGGTTCCATCCTAGTAGATTCCTACCCAAGGCTTAGTAGAGTTCTTAGAATTATGGGTTTCATAGCAGCTCCTATATTGATAACAATTATGGGTTATAACATCGCAGATTATCAACTTCTGCTCACCCTGCTAGCAAGTATAATAGCTATTGGAGTTAGCTTACATAACGAGGGTTACTACAAGGTGATATACGGCTTATCGAGATATTTCCAGGTAATCGTTGACCTGGTATTAGTCAGCTTGATACTACTATTCTCCAGCACGTATCTAGTTGAACTAATAATCTATTGGTTTTTCCTTGACTTAGTAATAGCATTCATAGCAATAACAATAGAGCACGGCACAGAGAACTTACCTGTAGCGTCAACATATATAGCGATGTGCATTGCACCCAGTGACATTGCATTACTTACCATGTGGGCTACACTAGCGTCTAAACAGGGATTATTCAACTCGCTTCTCCTACAATTAAATATCATGCCTAGTGAGAAAATACCTTTAGATATTGTAACATCCATTCTCATACTCTTTGGATTTGCAACAAAACTAGGACAATTTCCCCTCCATTCCTGGCCACCAATCGTATATGGAAAAGCCCCTAGCCATATATCAGCGTTACTAAGTGGACTAGTATCAAAGCTAGGAATATATGCCTTCTTCATGTCCTCACAGCTATTCGTATTTAATCCAATCGCATTCTACGTTCTACTTACACAGGGATTAATATCAACTATATATGGATCGTTCGGCGCTGTCTTACAAACAGATATCAAGAGGATCTTAGCTTATAGCTCGGTCAGCTACTATGGAATCGTTACAGCACTATTTGCGATATCAATGATTCTCGGAGATAGCAGTATCTACCCGGTAATACTCACTATAGTAGTATTCCACTCGTTAATGAAATCACTTGCATTTATAAACACAGCTCTAATATACCAGGTTGCAAACACATACGATGTCTATAGGCTAGGATACCTATACTACGTATCGAGAGAAGGAGCACTAGCCGCCTTTATAGCATTGCTAAACATGACTGGTATACCTCCATCAATTGGATTTATAGCTAAGGTGCTTATATTGTCAACAAGTATTCTTCTAGTTAGCATGAATCCTATTAGCCTAGCTTTAGCGGTAGCAATTATAGTATCAGCTATTTTCTCAATAGCGTATGGTGTAAAGTACATAGGAGCATACCTAGGATCACTACCTAGAACACCGCCTAGAGTAATACCGATACCTAAGGTAGAGCTTAGATCAGAGCTATACATGGGTATACTATCTCTAGGAGCTCCTCTCGTTGTATTAGCCTATCTATTTAAGACATATATACATGGACCACTATTAGTTTCAATAATGCTACCAATATACCTAGTCACGTTCACCATGGGATTAATTATATTCATTCGCATTATACGAAAACCAGTCATACCCGAGGATGTGAAATACTGGATTTCAGGTGTTGAATCATGAGCCATGCTAGGTCAAGTGCTCTAAAGTGGTTTGAATACCTACTTGAAGATGCCAAGAAGAAGATGATGAGAATCCGTAGAAGAGATTCGGCTTCGAGAATGCTAGAGAGACTTGTAAATCTAGGTGACATGGTATTTCCACGACTAGTTTACTTATCCGAGAAACTAGCTTATATCATTAACAAATTCCAGATCACGATGATAGAATCTATGATCCTTGCATCACTATGGTCAGGTGCTCTCTTATTACTACTAATAATAATAATCACTGTTCTAATTAGGTGAAAGTTATGGATATCTACTTACAGGGGATATTAACAAGTTTATTAACAGTTTCAACCATCATAGTATCAATATTACTAGATGGCGTAGAGAGAAAAATAAAAGCAGCCATTCAAAGCAGAATCGGCCCTCCAATAACGCAAACTCTCTACGACGTAATCAAATTATTTATAAAAGATATTAAACCTGTTCACACTGTTTCATATATACTACTATACTATGTATCGTTCCTAACAACTATTCTCTCATCTATATACCTAGCTCTACTCTACTCCTACTCTGGAGAACTACTTACATTAGTAATTTCAATAACACTATACTCTGTCTCCCTAACAGCATTCACGATAATCCCATTGCTTATCCCAAATCCATTTAGTTACATTGGTGGAATGAGAGAGGTCTTATTGGCAATTGTAAATGAATCATCTATAATTATTGGCTTCTCATTGTACGCTGTGATATCAACATCGATAATCCCTGGACCATCCCCCACTATTCTAAAAGCCTTATTGGTAACATCTTGGTTGATCGCCATTTTAATCTCAAGTTATGCATTAACAGGGAGACCTCCATTCGATATAGCTGAAGCAGAGCCAGAGATTGCTTCAGGTATACTCGTAGAGCTTAGTGGTCCAATACTTGCTGCATACATGTTATTTAATTTACTCAAGAGATTCGCCTCTAAACTCCTAGTAGGTATCCTACTGGTTGGACTATGTATAGGGTTTGGATACTTATCGATGGTCTTGTCATTGATTACTTGCATCCTATTATGGATAGTGTACTCCGTTATAGGCGCTTTAATGGGTCGTTCTCGTATTGATATTGCTCCGTTAACCCTTGCTAAAGTATATATAGGTGTATATACATTATCAATAACAGTGTTATTGGTGATGCTTTATGCGTAGAGAGAGTGTTGTTGAGAAATATGATATCCTAGCAAAAGAGAATAATGCAAACCTATACTTGGATAGAGATATGATCAATATCATTGCCCCGCGTGATAAACTAGTGAACCTAGCTGATAAAATATTCAATGAGTTTAAGACGACTTTTAGAACATGTGTTGGTATAGATGAGAGACCTATCAATGGGCATTTCTCAATAGTTTACATATTCACAGATGATCAAAGTGGTATATACATTGCATTGAAAACCTACATGGAAGCAGAGAGCCCTGTTACCCCAAGCATTACAAGTGTAGTTCCAGGATCAGATTGGTGCGAGATGGAGGCCAGAGATATGCTAGGAATAGAGTTTACTGGTAGAGAGTACTATAGACTTGTCCTTCCCCCTGAATGGCCCGATGGATTACACCCCCTAAGAAAGGATGTTCCATACAATGTTAGAGTACCACTTAAAGGAATTAGTGAAAAGATAACTCCAACAACAGAGCTTGGAGTAGTCCCCATAGGACCATATCACCCAGCATTACACGAGCCGGAATACTTCGAACTATATGTAGAGGGAGAACGCGTTGTAGATGTGAAGTATAGAGGATTCCATGTACATAGGGGTATTGAGAAACTAGCTGAGAATAGAATGAATTATCAACAAGTAAACTTCCTAGCGGAGAGAATATGTGGTATCTGTGGATTTGAGCATAGCACATGCTATGCCTTAGCTGTGGAGAAAGCCGCGAGGCTAGATGTACCAGAGAGAGCACAGTATATTAGGAGTATCATACTAGAAGTAGAGAGATTACATAGTCACTTATTATGGTTAGGCGTAGCTTTCCACCTTGTAGGATACGACACAGGCTTTATGCATACCTGGAGAATAAGGGAAAAGGTAATGTATGTATCTGAGCTCCTCACCGGGAGCAGGAAAACATATGGAATAAACCTTATAGGTGGTGTTAGAAAGGACATAGATGAAGATAAGAAGCAAAATGTGGTAGAGACGCTACGTGAATTAAAACACGAATTCAAGAGATTTATTGATGTAGCAGTTAATGTGCCACAAGTTAAGAGAAGACTTACAGGGACAGGTGTTTTAAGAAAAGAGGATGCTATCAAGCTATCAGTTGAAGGACCAGTAGCTAGAGCCTCTGGTATAAATAGAGATGCACGCAGAGATCTATCATATGCCGCTTACAAATACGTATCATTCCATGTGCCAGTATACACGGAGGGAGATAACATGGCACGAGCTCTAGTTAGAGTCGAAGAGGTATTTGAATCAATCTCGATGATTGAGCAACTATTAGATAAAATACCCAAAGGCCCAATTATGCTCGAGAAATACGAGATCCCAGAAGGGAGAGTTGGAATACAAGTAGTCGAGGCCCCTAGAGGTGGAGATATACACTATGTGCTAACAGGCCATGGTAAACCATATAGATGGAGAGTAAGAGCCCCAACCTACAGTAATATTCCCGCATTGAAATACATGCTTAGAGACCAGCCTTTAGCTGATGCTCCATTAACTATTGCAAGTATTGACCCGTGCTTTTCATGCACTGATAGAATACTCATTATAAAGAACAATGGAGCGAGAAAATGGCTTAAGCTAGCACCCGGGGTGATCACTCCTTGAGTTTCATAAAGAAAATAACTAAGCCACTAGAAGTACTAATCATTGCCGGCGAGAAAGGCAGAGTTACAGTTAAGTATCCATTCGAGAAGCCAATTATATCACCAGAGTTTAGAGGGAAAATACAAATAGATCCAGGTAAATGTATTGGTTGTGGAGCATGTGTATTAACATGTCCACCTAACGCTCTTGAAATGATAGAATCCAAGGATAAGAAAACACTACGCTACTACGTTGGTAGGTGTATATTCTGCTGGAGATGCGTTGAAGTATGCCCGGTTGGAGCTATCAAAGGGACTGGGGAATTCGAACTAGCAACAAATGATCAACTAGATCTCCATCAATATGTTATACATAACAAAGCAGAGTGTAGAACATGTGGTGCATTCAATGAAACCACCAGAATGAGAAGGAAGATACTTGAGAAGATCCCATTAAGCGAGGAATATGTATATATTTGCCCGGATTGCCGTAAGAAGAAGTTTATAAAAGCAGTCTCGTATAGAAGGACTGGTATCTATGAGTAAAAAACTAGATTATATTAAGAAGAGTATATGGGTGTTTCACTTAAACACAGGTAGTTGCAATGCATGCGATATTGAAATAGTTGACGCTCTAACACCATTCCACGACGCTGAGAGATTTGGAGTAAAACTAGTTGGATCACCAAGACATGCTGATATACTATTATTAACCGGACCAATAACAGCCGAATCTTTGCCCAAGGTTATTAATGCAATAGAGGCTGCTCCGAGACCAAGAATCATAGTTGCACTAGGAAGCTGCGGGTCTGGCGGGGGAATATGGCATGACACGTATTCGACAATTGGAGGAGTGAATGAGTTATTGAAAATACTAAAAGACCGAGGTATAGAAGTAGATGCTGTCTACTATGTACCAGGGTGCCCAATAAGGCCAGAGGCATTGCTATACGCGGTTGCTCTAATTAAGGGGCTAGTTAGCAAGAAAGCTAAAACAGAGGTGGCTACTGCTGAGTAGTAAACAATTTAAATTGTATCTATGCCAATACATAGATATCGAGAGACCTATTTCAAGGCACTATGTATCTAGTTACTCGCACTGCAAGAACCTGGGTTTAATTGATAAGATAGATGATTTACTCACTGGTGAGCAATTAAATCAACTAGAACGACAAGGAGAGATCACGGTTGTA
>JAWAPI010000036.1:0-11092 GCA_038894495.1 Desulfurococcaceae archaeon | reverse complement strand
TGATTTTGGTCAAAATCCTGTTCATTATTTTGATAATCCTTCATCTGCTATTTTGATTGACCTCAATAACATTACTCCTAACACTGTATACCCTCTTTCGAATCCTAATGATTCTATTGTTGAAAGTAATCTTCCCCCAGGATTTCCTGACGATAAAAAAAATGGTTTAAAAATAGATAAGATAGAATATATATACAGAATTTTCTAAATTTTTCTTAAATTACTGTCTTCTTGCAAGAATTAGACTTTTTATCTATATCTTGTTAAAATTATAAAGGTTTTGTTATATTCAATAAAGAATAATATAACTAAACATTAAAGAATAAAAAAATTGAAATTTGGTTGTTGTGGGGTGATAATAAATGAAAGAACACAGTTTAGAAATTCAAAGTGATACAAAAAAGTACTTATATTGGATTATTTTATTTAATATCTCCTCCACTCTGGCAGCTAAGTCCTCGTTTTTAATAATGTTGTTCAAGTCTCTACATAGATCTGATCTACAGACGGGAATATCTACAGTTATCTCTATTTTCCGTAGTGAAGGATCTCTAATTAGTTCTATGTCCCCCTGCTCATCTAATGATAGTATTTTCCTAGCTATAGCATCATCATGCATTGTCGCTGTTAACGCTACTTTGAAAAATCTTTTTCCAAGTACTTTCTCGAGAAAGAATAAAGTCGTAAAAAACAATAGTCCTCTCTTGCTCTCTATAAGATCTCTGAATTCATCTATGATAATAAATTCTAAGTTCTTTAAATAATGCCTTATATCTTCATTTATAATGATGTAGTTAAAGGACTCTGGTGTTGTAATCAATATATGCGGTGGGGATCGAGTAATATTTTTCCTAATAGATAAAGGTGTATCTCCATGTCTTACACCTACATTGATTCCAAAGCATGTTGCAATAGTATTTAATCTCCTTTCAATATCTCTATTGAGAGCTCGAAGCGGAGTGATGTAGATAGCTGCTATCGGGTTAACATTCCTTGCTTTTATCTTTAGCATAACGGGGAACACTGCTGCCTCTGTCTTACCACTCCCTGTTGGTGCAACAATTATCATTGATTTGTCTTCTCTCAATGCCTCCATTAAAGCCTTTTTCTGAATATCTGTGAGTTTTCTATACCCTAATTCTTGTAAGCAATTAGCTATTTTTCCGATTTCCATGGTTTAAGCATACCGAAGATATAATTAGGTTTAAGACCATTTAAACACGAATAGAGCTGCGTGAAAGTAATGAAAGATTATTCATTAGGGATCTACGTTCGCCTATATGGCTTAATTGTGATTAATATTTCAATGCTCATCACACTGAAGACTACAAGGGATCTCCCCAGTCTCACTATGATTAATATATTAAACTATGCAAAAGTATCATCAATGAATACTGTGATATATCTAGCAGCGACAATATTTCACATATTAGTGACATATATATTACTAAATGACATTTTATTAACATATATAAATAGAGTATTTGTGATAGCACATGCACCTTTATTACTTAAAGACATTGAACACATCTTAACATACGAAGTAAGCTTATTGATATTGATACCAATTCTTCTCAGATTACTTGGTGTAAAAATCGAAACTAGAAAATCCTCTCTTTTGTTTAAACAACTAGCAACGGTCATCATACAAAGGAAGAGAGAGCGTTCATTTAATCCAATACTATTCTCAACACATGCTTTGGGCGTGGCTCTTTACCAACTAACATTAACACAGATAATGGGTGGCCTACTGCCCGTGATATACAACTTAACTATTTTTACGGTTATCGGGGTTTTAATCCCCGCTCTTTTATTGGTAATATCAATTACCAGCTCGGGCTTAAATACTCCCATAAGAGATACATTAACAACTGGCATTTCAAGCGGGTTTGGATTACTCGGTTTAACAGCGTTTTTAATGATAACCAATCCTGGACGGGGTGTAATAGATACTAGGTATTCCAGAGTATATTATTCAACTCCAGTAGGCATTAAGCTAGGTGAAGCAAAGTATATACTTAGCTACGACTACCCAAGTGATCTCTGCATAGCTATGGAAAACGAGATAGCTGAGAAAAAATGGTGTTGGCGCAGAATACATCAATTACTATACATAAAACTAGAAGAGCTAAACACACCTCACATAGTAATAACCGGTGCATCTGGTTCAGGCAAGACTAGGCTAGCTAAGAACATTGTCATGGAGTCTCATAAGAAATATGGATATAACATAATCATAGTTGATCAACACGGTGAATATAAAGATATATCACAGTACATAAACGCTAATGTTATCGATATATCACAGTACTCGATAAACCCATTAAGCTTAGAGAACTCTTCTCCTCGTGAAAGAGCTCTACAGTTCTCCCATATAATGTCACTTTATTTTAGACTAGGTTTTAAGCAAAGACAATTACTAGAAGAGTTGATATTGGAGACCTATGAATCCAAGGGTATAAAGCAAGATGACCCTAACACGTGGAAGCTTGAACCACCCACCATTAAAGACCTCGTAATTACATGTAAAAACCTAAGCGAGAAGATCTCGGAGTATACTCGTATACTCCCATACCTACTTCTTCTAAGTGAAACTGCAAGGATAGCTAATCCCCTTAAAACAAGTGAATTCCTAACAGGAAACGTCATCATTGACTTAAGCAAGATCTCCGATGATTTTACAAGAATAATGTTCATCGATACGCTTATGTATTTATTAATAAACAATATCTTTACACGTAAACTCACTAGTAGAATCCAACTCTTAATTGAAGAGGCAAGAGAAATAATGCCAAGAGAATTTTCAAGGGAACTTCTATCAAGATTATTCGCTGAGAGTAGAAAATTTGGATTCTCAATAATCATTATTACCCAAGAACTTGAAAGAATACCTAGAGCCTTAATAAATAACGCTGGTCTACGCGTATTCTTCGTTCTCAACGAGCCAGAAGAAATAGAGGAAGCTGCCAAGATCATTGCAGGAACAGAACCTCGTGAAAAAACACAATTTATATCAGAGACTATTAGAACACTAGATCCAGGTGTCTTTATAGTTCACGCAACAGGCACTAATAATATATACATGGTTAAATTAGTAGATGAGCTCTTCACAGAAGATAGAAAAGTAGATAAAAGTAGTAATCTATGATTATACCCCGAGACAAGACTATATATATAAGCCATGTTCAGATTATTCACGGATTAGGTGAAATCACTTGGTTAACGAAGAAGAGATAAACGAGATTGAGGAGAGAGTGGAAAGAGAAGAATTAGAAGGCGAGGAAGCCGAGGAAGAACGAGGAGAGATTGTAATAGATCAATTGAAGCTATTTCTAGATATAACAAAGCTATGGAAAAGAATACTTGAAAATAAAGGATCGATCGATGATTTGAAATCCATTATCTCAACACGTGTATCCAAGAAACCTTTTGTCACACAAGTCATTAAAAAAGAGAAAAAAGAAAAGAAGAAAAAGGCAAAAACAAAGAAAACAAAGTCCAGGAGTAAGCCTAAAACAAAGAAAAGATCTAAGAAATGACCTCTATTTATTTAATTTAAATACTGATATTCTATCTCTGTAAATCCAATCAATCTTAGAGCATTCTCTAGTATATCCTTAGGAAATCTTCTATCTAATATCAACTCTACAAATTTTCTATCATTTTCGAGGATTAATCTTAATTTATGCACTACGACCTTCCCATGAAATGCATTTATAGGGTTCTTTGGAACTATTAGATATCCATTAGATCTCCTGAGAGCTATTTCATAGTACTTGTCGAAGTTGAGAATCGCTCGTCTTGCCTCTTCCTGATCTATTGTTAATCCATGCGTGCTCGATATCTTATCTATTAACTCTATCGCTAATTTGAGTTCAAGCTTTAAGTGGGGATATCTAGCGATATCAATGTATATTGTTATTTTCATGTAGGGCTACCTTACCTAGCTTTAAATTTTAAGTATCTACCTATTATTATTAACACTCTGGGGAGAGCGTGTTTAGAGTAGTCTATCCAAATGCATCTAAATTTAAGAAGCTTATACAAGCCCTTGTAAAGCTCAGTGATGAATTACCACTCTATATCACGAGAAATGGACTAGATATAAAAGTCCTTAGTCCTGATAAGACAATGCTGGCAATCGCTTCGCTAAGTAGCATTGAATTCGAAGAATTCGAGGTGGAGGGAGAAGTCGTTGTAATAGTATCATCGACTGATTTAAAGAAGATAATTAAAAGAGCATCTAGGAACGATTCTTTAATTATAACTATGAACAAGGAGACAAATGAACTAGTCATAGCCATTAAAGATAGGAAAACGGGTGTTGAACGAGAATTCACCTCTCCATTGATACCTAAACCTCCTGAACCTATCCCAGAGCTACAACTAGATCTACCAGTATCTTTCACGATGCTCTCACAAGATTTTAAGGACATTGTAAGTGATCTAAAGATCATTGGCGAAGAAGCAATATTCACATATGAAAACGGTGTTATAGTTATTAAATCAACAGAGCATCAAAAAGAATACGTATGCATATTGAAAGAGGGCGCTCCGTTGATTCTATTATCATCTATGGTTGACAAGGCAAGAGCGTCATACAATGTTGAAATGATCATAGCAGCTGCCAGAGCGTCTGGTGTTTCGAAAAACGTTAATATATCATTTGATACCGATAAACCAATGCAAATACTATATGAACTAGCTGGTGGTGGAAAGTTAATATATTGGATAGTTCCAAGAGTATAAGTAAGCACAATATAATTTAAACTAGCTTTTTCCTAAGAGAGATGTTAACTCTTTAAGAAGACTCTCCTTCTCAGCTTTGCTAAGTGTTTGTCTAGGTGAAATACGCATAGGTGTTGATTCTATTCTCCAAGCAGGGTTTTTACATTTATTCATCCAATAGATACATGATACACAGCAATGAACATCTATGAACATATCAGGTATTAAACTACATTTCCTTGTTGGTTTATAACTACCACATAGATCGCATCTATCCCAATAAATTGTCATATTACCATCCTCTATGCTATTATTATTAGAGCATTATCCCATTATTAACTACAAGACTTAGTTATTACAAGTATTTATCTATATATATAAATCTCTTGTGTATATACATGTAAAAGGTGTAAATATTGCTATACGAGATAATCTTCCTAGGACGTGGAGGACAAGGAGGTGTAACAGCATCGAATATACTTGTCCAAGCAGCCATCTATGAAGACAAATATGGACAAAGCTTTCCATTTTTCGGCGCGGAAAGAAGAGGTGCACCAGTTACTGCATATGCTAGAATAAGTGATAAGCCTATATTAAAGCATGGTATGTTCAACGAGGCAGATATATTGATCATACTAGATGATACTCTGCTAAAACTCGGTGTCACGAAGAGGTATACAATCAGGAGTAATGGGTTTCTTGTAGTTAACACTTCTATTAGTAATATACAATTAGATCATATATCATCCAGAGGTGAATTCAAGATTTATGGTGTTAATGCAACAAAAATTGCTCGAGAACTTGGACTAATTGTAGCTGGATGGCCCCTTGTCAATACACCTATGCTTGGAGCTCTTTCAAGGTCATCTGGACTGGTATCTATTGAAAGCATTGAAAAAGCTGTTACTGAGTATTTTGGCCTTAGACTTGGCGGTAAAAACATTGAAGCAATAAGACGCGCTTACAAAGAAACTGAATTAATAAAAGGTGATTAATATTGAAAGTGGTTAAGCCCATAGGCGATCAAAAGTTGCCACTATCAAATCCTGTAATTGGCGTTGCTGGTAAAACAGGAATGTGGCGGTATGTTAAACCAATAGTAAATGTGAATAAGTGTACTAGGTGTTATCAATGCGAGATCTATTGCCCTGTGAACAGCATTAGAGTTGAACAAGACACTGGAGCCGTTATCAACTATGATTACTGTAAAGGGTGTGGCATATGTGCTGATACTTGCCCAGTCAATGCTATATTAATGGTTCCAGAGGTGAGCGAGTAATGACTCTTAGAGTTGCTTTAACAGGTAATCATGCTATTGCATATGCTGTTAAACTAGCTAAACCAGATGTTATTGCAGCGTACCCTATTACTCCGCAAACACCAATAGTAGAAAAACTCTCCGAAATGGTTGACTCCGGAGAGTTGAAAACCAAGATGATTAGAGTTGAATCCGAGCACTCTGCTCTAGCAGCTTGTTTCGGAGCCGCCGTGGCAGGGGCAAGAACTTTTACTGCTACTAGTAGCCAAGGACTACTCTATATGCATGAGTTTGTACACTGGATCTCAAGAGCGCGTATACCAGTTGTAATGGCAATAGTGTCAAGAACTATAAATACACCTTGGAATATATGGCCTGATCACAGCGATTTTGTTGACCAAAGAGATACAGGTTGGATAATGTCTTATGCTATGGATAATCAAGAAGCCTTTGACCTAACTCTTCAAGCGTTTAAAATAAGCGAGGATCCAAGAGTGTATTTACCAGTGATGGTTGGCATAGAAGGATTCATAATAAGCCATACAGCGATGCCTGTAGATATCCCAGATGAAGAATTAGTATATAAATGGCTAGGTGAGAGAAAACAACCATATGTTATCGATGGATCCCACCCCCTCGCACTAGGTGGATTAACATTCCCCGAAGACACAGAAGACATGTTCTATCATATTCAGGAGGCCATGGAAAACGCTAAGAAAGTAATTAAGGAAGTAGATGAAGAATACGGTAAGATAACTGGTAGAAGATATGGAGGCTTAGTATCATGTATAGGATGCAGCGATGCTAAGTATATAGCTATATCGATGGGTGCATGGTCAGGTGACTTGATAGAAGCAACATATAAGCTTAGAGAAGATGGGTATCCCATTGGAGTTTTAAGAATAAGATACTATAGACCATTCCCCATAGAAGACATATGGGAGATTGCTAAAAGCTTAAAAGGAATCATTGTCTTTGATAGAGCAATAAGCTTCGGAGCATGGGGTCCAATATACACAGACTTGGTAGGTGGATTATCATTTTATACTAGTAAACTACCAGTAATGGCTAATATAGTGGCGGGGATCGCCGGCGTGAACATTACCTCCGAGGATTTCCACGGCATTGTCAAGTCATTTATCGACAGGATTGAAAACGGATTACTTAGTAGAAACTATTACTCATGGATAAAGATCAGAAGGTGATATCCATGGCCCAAGCGAGGAGACCACCTCTACCATATGATGCTAGAGAATTTGTGAAACCAGGAGATGCCGCGTGTTCAGGGTGCCCGATTCCAATCGCTCTTAAAGTTATAGGTGCGGTGTTTGGCGAAAAGGTGATTATTGTAATACCAGCATGCTGTACATCTGTTATTCTAGGGATCTATCCAGGTTACTCAATAGGAGGTAGTGTTATACATGTTCCCTTTGCCTCAGCGGCTGCTGTAGCATCCGGGGTTTCGCAAGCCATTAGATCTCGAGGTATTAGAGATGTACATGTAATAGCATGGGCTGGCGATGGTGGAACAGCTGATATTGGAATGGCGTCCGTGAGCGGGGCTGCCGAGAGAAACGATGATATAATATACATTATGTATGATAATGAAGCATACATGAACACCGGTATTCAGAGAAGTTCTTCAACTCCTAAAGGTGCATGGACAACCACTACTCCAGCTGGGAAAACAGAGAATAAGAAGGACATGGCAAAGATCATGATTGCACATAATGTCCCCTACGTGGCAACAAGTAGTGTGGGATACCCCCACGATCTCTATAGTAAATTACAGAGAGCGAGACAGATAAGTGGGTTTAGATTTATACATATCCATGCTCCATGTCCACCTGGATGGAGATTTGATCCACAATACACTGTGAGAGTTGCTAAGCTAGCTGTTGAAACTGGTCTATGGGTACTTTACGAATACCATGATGGGAAACTAACAATTTCTGGTCCTAGTAGACCATACATTGATCCATCAAAAAGAAAACCCATAGAGGAGTATTTAAAACTCCAGGGAAGATTCAGAACGATCAACGAGGAGTTAATTAACGAGATAAAGAAACAAGTAGAGGAGAACTGGAAATGGTTTAAAAAACTAATGGAGAGTAGTTCGTAGACATGAAATTGGCCAATGTACTAATTGATCTCGAGTGTCCAATAGGTTCAACCACGAAACTTATTAAGGTGCTTAGAGAGAAAGGACTAAATACACAGCTTATATCATATAATATTATAAGACTCAGGTTAACAGAGAGCATTGATAAGTCGAGACTAAACTACTTCCTAGATAAGGTAGAATCGCTGTTTACTACTATTTATGATTTGAGAAATAACTGGAACGTTCTATGTATTGAATCATGGGTCGAAGAAGATTTTGTTCAGAGGTTATTTACAAGTAAACTAGTAGAGATAGATAATACATGTATATATCTCAGACCTGGCTCTCGGAATAGAGTTGTTTATAAAATTGCATGGATAAGTAAGTGTAGTTCAACAGGTGGGTTTACAATACCGAAGAGCGTAAGTAGGCTATGTATAGAGAAAACCCTGGGTGAAGACATAGAAACTAAATTAATAACATCTCTCGATAAGATCAGGAGGTTTTTAGCTATCTCATCATCACTTAGTTCCTCGAATATATAAAGTAATAAAATACTTTGATTCAAGATCGCGATAAACTAACTCTAAGTAATTTTTATTCCTTATATCTAGAATTTTAGTATAGAGGGGCCCGTCGTCTAGCCTGGTTAGGATGCGGGGTTCGGGTCCCCGTGATCCGGGGTTCAAATCCCCGCGGGCCCATATTCTCCGGAGGTGTTAAAGTGTCCGTTCATAATACGAGAAAAGAACTTGATCTAGTTCTTGGAAAAGGAAGTTATAGAATCCCCTCTGAAGTATATGAATTTAGATATGCTAGGATCAACGTTGCAATTAATAACAAGATAAAATCCCTCTGGATATTTATAGGTAGAGAAAGAGATTATTTATTGATTCCTGGAGTTTTCTGTAATTGCAAAGACTTCATATTTAGAACTGTTATAAACAAAACATCTAAGTTTTGTAAGCATCAGCTAGGTTTACACATAGCTATCTACAAGAAGAAATACGTTGAGATTAATCTAGATCCGCAACGACTATATATAATAATGAGCGAGATACTCAGTAGAGGGTTTTCAATAGAACTAAGAAAGGTTCTATCAAGAAAGTGATATAAAATTGACTATTGATCTTGTCTTGGCTATTAATATATTTATATCTATATTGTCAAAAATATGAAAAAGAGTTAAAGGGTGTATTTTATTGGGTCGTAGGAGAAAGAGAAGGAAAGTTATAGCGAAGAGAGTTGCAAGGATCCCAACAGTGTTCACATGTCCTAGATGCTCATCTAAATCACTCTCGATTTCAATAAAAAAGAAAGACGAGTATAGAGCATATGCTATTATCACATGTGGTTCTTGTAATTTACTAGATGACGAAGACTTCGCAGATATCCCAGCAATATATCAAGCTGTAGATGTATATGCAAAGTTCATTGATCTATACAACAACGGACAAGCAAGGATCAAATCTATATAGACATGTATAATGGGAGCATAAATGGGCAAGATACACGAGTACATAATGTCTAGGTTACAAGGTGGCGAGAAACTTCATTTCACATTAGTTGACCCTGAAAGATCAGATGATATAACTATATTAGAAAAAATATCTCGTAAAATGGTTGAGGCAGGAACAGATGCTTTCTTGGTTGGAGGAAGCCTAAATATTACACCGGAAGAAGCGGGATTAATAGCTCAGATCTTGAAGAAACACAATAAACCTGTTATAATCTTCCCTGGTAATATAAACTGCTTAACTAGGTATGCTGATGCTGTCTTATACATGGTTTTAATGAATACACTTGAACCATATTATCTGATGCAAGTACAAGTCTTAGCAGCACCTATAATTGCTAAGTATGGATTGGAGACCTTACCAACAGGATACCTTGTCATAGACCAAGATACAGCCGTAGCACACGTTGGAAGAGCATACCCAATACCTCGTAATAAGCCAGAAATTGTAGCTACATATGCGCTGGCTGCTAAAATGCTAGGATTAAAATACATATACATAGAGGCTGGTAGCGGGGCACAACAACCAGTCCCCCCTGAGTTTCCGAAAGCGATCAAGAGATACACTGATCTAGTAGTTATAGTTGGAGGTGGCATAAGATCGCCTGAGCTAGCTAAGCAATTAGCAAACGCTGGTGCAGATATAATTGTCACAGGAACCATTATTGAAAAAGATCCTGAACTCGCGGTTAAGATCATTAGTGCTCTTAAGAGCTAGGTCTCTCATCGGATCCATATTTCTTCATGAATGCTTGTTCAAGGTCTATCTCTACGAGATTCGCAATACTTAGAAGCCATGCAAACACATCTGCTAACTCCTCTTCGAGCACGTCTCTCTCGAGTTTTATTAATGCATCTGCAAGTTCGCCGACTTCCTCGACAAACCAAGTAAAGGTGGAATACAAGCCCCTCGTCGAGTCTTTTTCATAGTATTTTGCTTTAATAAGTGATTGCGCGTTCTTAATATCCATACAATCACCTGTGAAGTTGTTTAATAAGCCTCATTTTAATTTATAATTCTTAGATTTAAGAAAAATAAAGGGTCTATACGATGAGCAAGAAAAGTAAGAAAGGTAGATCACCTAGTATTTCATCTGCGGCTGGATTAGTAAGATTCTACGAGGAGGCTGATTTAAAAATAGCGTTGAAACCACATTTAATAATACTTATTGGAGTCTTATTTGTGATCCTGGTTATAGTTTTATCGAAAATCTACCCACCCCTTATTTAAACAGCTCAGTTGGGGATAATCTCTTCACGGTTGATCCGACTCCCATCGTTCTTCATCGCTATGTAATATTAGCTAGTAGATCTATGCTGTCAGAAACACGGACCCTCTTCACATATCTGTCAAGTGGCGATTCATCATCTATAGTTTAGATGTATCAAGAATACCTTATATACACCGGTTGATTTGGTGTGTATTTAATACCTACCATGATGTGATTTATATCCGAGTCTGTAAGGGATGGTTATCGATGCAGAA
>JAWAPI010000035.1:0-11400 GCA_038894495.1 Desulfurococcaceae archaeon | reverse complement strand
TCCGATCTAAGCTCGAGGGTTTTTCATTATGTCATTTATAGTGACAGGGTGTCTTGTCACTATTTTAATCTCTTTGCCTTTTTCGCCTGTTGCTGTTGGAGCACTCGAGATCTTTGGTTTCTTTAACCCACCCATTTTAACCACTTCTTAGTGTCTTCAATATCAATATTTCATGCACGGCTTATATTGTTAACTATTACTCTATGTTGATATAGTCCCGTGGCTATTAGCATAGCTGTTTTGTATTTCAATAGTTCATCTCTATCAAGGAATCTAAATATTCCTAGCTCTTCTACCCTATATGTATTCTTCTCGAGAATATCTCGGACTGCTTCCTCTATTTTAACACTGCTTGGTGATAAAGCAGTGTTAATTATTCTATTTATGCCCTCAATAGCTGATCTAATCTTATTTATAAATGTCTTCGACTTCGCCATATGTAAAAAGTACATTGTTAACGCGGATATGGATACCAATAATAACCCTACAAAGTATGAGTAAGTATCATATCTTATTAGTATATATGAACCTCCTAGAATACTTGTTGCCAGTATCCCATATAATGGATTGATCGAAGCTAATATTAGTGTAACTAAACCTATGATTGCTATTATGGGATTAAACCCTGGATCCACATATAACTTGACAATGGCAAAGCTTAGTCCAAGTACACTTGGAAGCATTAGCTGAGCTCTTTCTATGAAATAGGATTTTTCAAGTGAACTTGTAAATTGATTTATATACTCACGTAGTGTGATTACTAAGCTATGTAGTGCGTATTCGTTGCCTGGTTTTTGTATGATTCTGCTTGCCTCCTCGATCATAGCTATGAGTGATGCATATTTATCCCACAAACTTGGTGTTGGCATAACAGGGGTCCTACTAAGCGATATCTTCTCCTTGAGCTCAGATACTACCTTAATCGATGATGAGTCAATATTTTTGCTTCTCAATGTATCAATTAATGAATCAAGCCTTCTCTCTATATCCTCAATTAATAGTCTCAAGTTGATCACTCATTTGAAATAAGCATTTTTACTAAGCCAATGTATTTTAATATGAGTACCTCTTTAAAGTGTTTTAAATTGATTACTCTAGAGATCTGTGAGAGCATTATTGATAAAATCATAAAAGAGGCGAAAACCAGTGAAATCGAAAAAGTTTACATTGGTGTAGGTGTAGTAGAAAGTGGACACTACATCGTTAAAGAAGTTTTTGAATGCAATAATATCGCTGAAAATCCCCGTGTTAGATTTGTGATAGATCCTGTTTGTATATATAATGCGTTTACTAAGGCAGAGGCGAGGAATATGAGGATTACATTACTTATTCATAGTCATCCCGCACCTCCAGATCCGAGCGAGTTAGACATTGATGGCATGAAATCCTCTGGTTTGCCCTGGCTAATAGTTGATATGAACAATGGTATGTACGCCGCGTGGATCATCAGAGAAGGTAATCTCTACAAGGTATACGTAGATATACTTGATTGCTAGTTTTAAACCAGGTTTATTTATAAATTTATAGAACAGAGTCCAGGTGATCTACTTGAGTGGTATTGGTGTAAGAGTGGAGACACCTATTCGAAGAAGAATAAGTGCACATAGCCATATACGTGGACTTGGATTAGACGAGAAAGGACGCCCAGTATTCATAGCTGATGGATTAGTGGGCCAGATAGAAGCTAGGGAAGCAGCTGGAATAGTTGTTAAGATGATAAAAGAGGGAAAACTATCTGGTAGAGGTATTCTCCTAGTTGGTCCACCTGGAACTGGAAAAACCGCTCTCTCTGTAGCCATAGCCAGAGAACTAGGAGAAGACACCCCGTTTGTAATGATGTCTGGTAGTGAGATATATAGTACAGAGCGGAAGAAAACCGAGATTCTAATGGAGGCTGTTAGGAAATCGCTTGGTGTAAGAATACGCGAAGTTAGGAAAGTATACGAGGGAGTGGTGAAAGATATTAAGGTTAGACGTGCTAGGCATCCACTAGTTCCATATTATGCTGTCCCAGTCGAGGCTAAGATCACGTTGGGTACAAAGGACGAGGAGCTCACCGTAACCGTGCCCGAAGAAGTGACACAACAAATCGTGGAGCTTGGTATCAGAAAAGGAGATGTAATATGGATAGATGCCGAGACAGGTAGAGTTCATAGAGTGGGTAGAACAAGGGATATAGAGGGTGCGAGAACATATGATATAGAAGTTAAGAAAGTCGTTGAAATACCCAAGGGCCCTGTTAAGAAAGAGAAAGACATAGTTCATGTATTAACACTACATGATCTTGATGTTAACTTAGCTGTTCAGAGAAGCCTTGTTAGTATATTTGGTTTGACATTTGAACGAGAGATTCCGAGTGAGGTTAGAAGAGAGGTTGACGAGTTGATCAAGAGATGGCTAGATCAGAAGAAAGCAGAGCTCGTTCCAGGTGTCCTATTCATTGATGATGCCCACATGCTAGATATCGAGGCATTTAGCTTCTTATCGAGAGCTATGGAAAGTGATTTTGCACCTATATTAGTGCTCGCAACAAACAGGGGGTTCGCTAGAATACGTGGGACAGATCTAGAGTCGCCTCATGGTATGCCACTTGATTTACTGGACAGGTTGCTAATTATTCCTACGAGACCATACAATGCAGATGAGATAAGAGAGATAGTGAAGATAAGAGCAGAAGAAATGGAGATTGAATTATCCAAAGAGGCTCTTGAAAAACTAGTTGATCTCGGTGTAAAGAAAAGCCTAAGATACTCTGTTCAATTACTAGAGCCAGCTAGGATACTATCAGAGGAAAGAGGCTCAAGTAAAGTAGAGGTGGAAGACATCGAGAAAGCTTCAAAGCTCTTTATAGATGTATTTAGTAGCGTTGAATACTTAAGACAATATGAGCAGTTATTTATGAAGTGATTATAATAGTCCACTTGTTTTTATAACCTTTATTACATGGTCTCGTGCTCTTAAACCAACTGGTTCACCATATAATCTCATAGTTAATCTACAGAATCCGCATAGACCATTCCTAGAAGGCATTCCACAGTATTTGCACTGCTTGATCCCTTCTTCTATAGGCGGTGTTATCTTGCTTATTGATCTCGCGAACCTACGTGCAAGCATTATTTTAAACCCAGGTATTCGCTTATCGAGATCATCGATCATTCTTCGAATACTTGTCTTCAATGGATCAGTGTATTTGAATGGACATTCAATATCTACGTGTGCTATACCACGGATTTTCGCGTAAATAGCTAGGTCGTTCTCGTAGATCTCATATAGTATCTTAGCCTTTGGAGAAAGTAAGCTTGGTAATCCAGGAGTGATTGGCGTCATCTTGGCCATGTCCAGTAGGTCGTTTACCATGAAATCCTTAAGTATGAATACTAGTATATCATCCATGTGATGTCCAAGTGTTACTATATCAACGCTAGATATGACCCCTACTAGGTTAACAAAGTATCTCTTTATTAAACCACAGAGGCTACAAGCAGGTCTCCTAGTCTTCCTGATGAGCTCTGGTAGGTCATACCCAACTACATCTCTAAGCGATATAATTATAGATTTCAACCCTAGCTTGTTGCACGCTGTTTTAACAACCTCGATTGATTTCTCGGAGAATGAGTCTAACCCTAGGTCAAGGTGGAATGGAATAATATTACTTATTTTAAGCTTGTTTATTAAACTTGCTAGTATGTATAGTAGAGATAAGCTATCCTTTCCACCTGAGACCGCTACAAGTACTTTGTCTCCTTCTTTGATTAACTTGTATCTTTTGATTGTTTTGTAGACTCTGTCTTCTATGTATTCAACATAGTGGTGATCACATAGATTTAACTTGGCATATGGAACCTTGACATCAGCTTTATTACTGCATTTAGAGCATTTGATATTATCTTTTTCAATGATTATACTCAGTTTAAATCACCATTATCAATAGCCTATAATTGCTTTGTTTATAAATCACTAATTATCTATTTAACAATGTATATGCTTTGAGTGCTCTTTCACCACGGTGATCACTACTGAGTATAGGACTGGTTTATAGAAGCCTAGTAGCAGATGATTTCAAAGTATTAAGGATTATTGAGAAGGGACTGTATAGCAGAGAGTATGTCCCACTATCTTTTATAGAGAAGTATAGTGGTATATACGAGGAGAAATTAGAACTTGTGCTTAGCAAACTCCATCGTTTACGCTTAGTTAAAAGAGAGACTGTTCAAGGCGAGAAAGCATTTAGATTAACATATCTAGGTTACGATATGTTGGCAATAAGAGATCTTGCGATAAAGGGAGTAATAGATGCTATCGGTGACAAGATCGGCACAGGTAAAGAGAGCGAAATATACTTAGCTCTAGCACCGGGTAATGTCCAGGTCGCAGTTAAATTTCTTAGATTGGGCAGGACGAGCTTTAGACAGACAAGAAGAACTAGATCATGGCTAAGAGATCAGCGGTTATCGTGGTATATGCAATCTAGAGTAGCAGCTGAGAGAGAAATTCTAGCTCTACGTGAGCTATCTAAATATGAGTCTGCGTTTGTCCCTAAACCCCATGGCTACGATCGACATGTTGTTGTAATAGAGTACATTGATGGGTTAGAACTATACAGAAGACCAGATCTAAGCCAACCAGATAAGGTATTACATAATATACTCTCAACGATTTCACTGGCTTATCATAAGCCGGGTATTGTTCATGGTGACCTAAGCGAGTACAACGTGTTGATTAGAAAACAAGATGAAACACCTTTTATTATTGACTGGCCTCAATACATCTATAAAGATAACCCATTCTCCAGTGACCTACTCAGAAGAGATGTATACTATATTGTCAAGTTCTTCAATAGGGTGTACAAGTTAAATATAGATCCCGCTAAGGCTCTAAGCAATGTAGTAAACGGTTGTCTCTTGATTGATAAAACATAATTAGAGCATTTGACATTATCGTGATTAGGGGTGGGCGTATAGTAACAGTTAAGGGTATTGATATTAAGCCGGGGAGCTCCCCGAGATCTACGAAAGTCCCAAGGTACGCTGTGGTTGTTTTAAGAGATGGTAATTTATTGGCTAAGTATGAGGATGTGCCATTGTATAGTGTGATCAGGCTTATCTTAGAATACCATGTGGACATGCTGGCTGTTGATAATATATATGAGTTAGCAGAGAGCTCTCGAGATATTGCAAAACTTTCTAAGCTTATACCAACGTGGTGTAGAATAATTGAGACCACAGCTAGCGATGGTGAGTACATCGATACAGGATTACTTGCGCGTAAGCTTGGTTTAAGCCATCCAAGAGACTCGTTAGACACAGCATTCCTCAATGCATATGCCGCTTTAAATGGATATGGAAAAGAGGTGAAGCTACATGCTGATAGGGTTTACGTTATAGTCTCGAAGGGGAGGACCCCTGGGCAAGGAGGCACTAGTAGTGATAGGTTTAAGAGAAGTATTCGAGCCGCTGTTCTCCAGGTTGTAAGAGAGATCAGGGAAAAGCTTGATGCGAATAAAATAGACTACGATCTCGTAGTGAAAGAGAGTGATGGTGGATTAGAGAGAGGGTTTTTCATAGTCTACGCTTCCCTGGAGAAAATCAAGGAGATTGTTACACCAGTAGAGCATAAGAATATTAAAGTAAAAGTTAAACCAGCTGTTCCACTGAGATCAATACACGAGGAGAAGAGAAGGATCATTGTGGGTATAGATCCTGGAACAACCGTGGGTATAGCTGTCTTAGATTTGAATGGCCAGCCATTACTCGTTAAAAGCTATAAAAACCCAGATAGGGAGGTAGTCATTGAAACTATATTATCCAATGGTAAGCCTATTATAATAGCCGTTGATGTCTCGAAACCACCAGAGTATGTGAAGAAGATATCATCATTACTAGACTCTATACTATTCACTCCCGAGGATGATTTAAGCGTGGATGAAAAGCAGAGAATAGTCAATGAGTATTCATCGATCTATAGAATAGATGTTCCCGATTGGCATTCAAGAGATGCTTTAGCAGCAGCGGTGAAAGCGTATAAGCAAGTAAAGTCTTTAATTGATGAAATCGAGTCGAAGATCAAGGGGATAGGAGACATAGATCGAGATGACATCGTAGCCCAGGTTTTAAAGGGTAAAGCGTTATCAGAGGTGCTAGAAGATATATTTAGAAAGAGACTCGAGAGAGAAAGCACAGTGCGTAGTGAAGAGAAAAAATCTATGGAGCCAAGGCGGTCAGAAGAGGAGAGACTAAGACAGAGAATCCTAGAGTTAGAGTCTATCGTGAGAAGACTTGAGACAGAGCTTCAAAAGAGAGAAGATGTTATCAAGAACTTGGAGTATGAGTTAAGATCCACTAGAAAGCCATCACTAACAGAGGAGTTCGAGAGGAAAATATACCAAGCACAAATCGAGTTAGATATCACGAGAAGAGCAGCAAAGGAGAAGGATAACATCATTGACCTACTTCGCAACAGAGTAGCTGAGCTCGAGAGAGTCATAGTTGATATCGGTCTAGGCAAGTATACACTTGCTTGTAAGGCATCCTCGTTACCTGATTGTGGAGGACTACCATTATACTTAGACAACGTTATATACGTGGAAGAGGTGTTAAAGTATGTTAGACACCATAGAACAGGGGTCTTAATACCAACTGGTTCAAAGATCACGACAATCGAGTCTGTTCGAGCACCCGTCATAGAGACTACTCCTATCTTAGACATAGGTAACTACGTGATAGTAGACTCACGTATACTAGATGAGATTAGATCAGCATGGTCCATGATCGAGAAAGAGGAAGCAAAAGAGAGAAGAGAGAGAATACTGAGATTAATTAAAGAATACCGTGAAGCGAGATCGAATTAAGTCATATACACATAATTTACTTAGCTTCAATATTTTAAATTTAATATAGATGACCCATGCTGAAAGATATTAGAACTTAGTTATTGACATGACTTTTCTCATGATTAGATCGCTATCTGTGATACTATTTGTATAAGCTCTAGTACCGTCTTTACCGAGTAACTATTTAACAAGAATAGACAGTATCAAGAGGGATAGTTCCTGTAATTATGTTCCGGTTCTATACTACGATCTTAATAGTTTGGGATGCTGTGTGGAGTTACCAGTCCCTGAGAGCGATGTGTGTTATATATCCACTAATTATTGTCTGAATATTTTTATCCGAGATATGTGGAGGAGTTGAATTAACGGATAGAATCAAGGATTTTCTAAAAATATACCCAGGTGATTTCTACGACTACTATCAGATACGACTATTGATGCTTACATTCCACCCATTTACAACGAGTGATCGCGTTTTATTAGATACTGTAAATGATATAGGAATCACTGATTTAAGAAGATCTAGCAAGGTAATCGAGGATTACTACAGATGAGCGAATCTCTTAATGTATAGAGCATTAAATCGTATTAACCAGGGTCAAGGCGACCTAGCCATATCAGAGCTAAGGAGATTGAGCAAATTACTTGAGGGTCATGGAACTGTCAACGCGTATTTTAAAGTCCAGGTTGTTATGAGCGTTCAAGATATCATCTACGATAATACTATACAAGGCAATCGGGAGTGCTTTGTACGCAGAGAAATTCGCGGTAATATTCTTTTCTATTAATCTTTTCGCAACATTTATTGATAACGTTAACATATCTGGTGTAGGAGATCTTAGTCTAGAAGCAGCTACCTTGACTACAATTATGCAACACAGGGTGAGAACAATAATTAGTAGGTGTTGTTAAGTCTTGCACTATTGCTGTGATCTTCTTGTTTCCACTTTTATATGTCTATGAGATCGAAACACTATGAGATATTGTAAAGACATACTAACTACTAAGTTTAACCATGGATGAAATGTCATAGTGGGAAAAAGCATAGGAGTCATTATATAATGAGATAAGCACATGGCACACTATTTAATACAATATTACCTGCTCATTTATAATAAGTTCTGTTATTCTCCGTATGTTGGAGAGGTATTCATCTACTATTCCATGAACATTTTCCTTGACATGACCCGGTATATCTCGCATGGATAGGTCATGTGGAATCAGCTTTACACTCGCAATTAATGGCTTATCAATTGGTTTACCAATCTGGCTTAGTATCTCAACATATACATCGCTGAATACATCACTGTGCTCTTTGTATATCACCTCAGCTATTAACTTAGCAAGGACATTGTATATTTTACCAACGTGGTTAACTGGGTTTTTACCAGCTGTTGCCTCCATGCTAATAGGTCTCATGGGTGTTATTAGTCCATTGGCTCTGTTACCTCTGCCAGTTGCTCCGTCGTCTCCGTGCTCCGCCGATGTCCCAGTCACGGTTAAGTATAAGCTATCCTTCTCGGGTATATCAGCGGTGTTTACATACACTTTTACGTTGTATTCTGGTGATATTTTACTAGCAAGCTCTAATACCTCGCTCACTACGTCCTCTTTTGTTTTCAAATACTCATATTTATCTCTGACTTCTCTGTCAATCATAGCAGCAGCTATTGTTAATACGATCTCCTTATCTCTTCTTAGTCCCATAACTTTGACATCTTCACCTATGGCTGGATGCTTCTTTTTGAAATCCTTGTTGTTTAGTAACCTCTCTGTCTCGTATACAAGGCTCTCGAGAACAGTTAAGGGGGCGAAGCCTACACCTATGCTGGTGTCGTTAGCGAGAGGAGCTTTATCTTTGCCTGCCTCGAAAACCGCTACCAGGTCCGCGCTCCCCTTTCTTATCTTGTAGTCGACTATCACATGGGCTTCGGGGTCTAGGTATCTGAAGTTTTTCTTAATCCAATCCTTCACAGATTCAACGACTAGTTTCCCATATGGAATATGGCTTACTCCATCATGTACTCTAACCTCTGTTGTTGCTCTCCCTGCTACGATGATGTATATTGGCTCTAAGACGTCTCCTCCCCCGAATCTTGGATTAGCTTGTCCCCCGACTAGCAAGGTCTTATCTAGGTTATGGTGTAGAATTGTTCCAAATTCTCTAAGATAGTATTTACATAGAGCTCGTGATGCAATCTCACTAGATGAGTCAGCGATGTAGTCAGGGTGTCCAAGTCCTTTTCTCTCCACTAGTTCAACTTTCATATCTCTGACGCTTTGCATTCTTACAAGCTCTATCTCTATGCTACGTGTATTTCCCACATAAGTCACCCTTAAAAACTAAGCCTTAATCAAGATAAGACATATAGATTATCAAAGATTATAAAGTATTAATGCTAAGTCAATCAAGACATTTATCAATCCCACCGCCAACTCCTTCATCAACTATTCTCAACGGTCCCGGAGTAGCTGAGGATACAGCTAGTTCATCAATACTATACTTTACACCAGTTTTGACAAGTGCTTTCTCAACGAGTTTGCTCAGAATGATTTTTGAGGCTGTGTTAACATCTAGGTCCCCTGGGGCTACTATTACAAAAGATAAGCTCTTTTCTTTCACGAGCTCAGGTGACCCCACATATATCTTGACATAGTCACCATATACCTCGTCGCAGAATACTCTAAGACCAATCCCCAGTAGAAGAGGGACTCTTAAATAGTCTCTCTTCCCATAGATCATGAATGCTCCCTTAGTAATGTACTCGCCTGAAGGAGGAGTCTTGGAGACTTGTTCTCCTAGCACCCAGTATACATCTACGTAGCTATAACCAGCTCTCCAGGCGCGGGAATAGCATGCTGCTAATATAGCTGCTTCTTTGATATCCTCTATTCCTGGCTTACCATTGTCTAGTAGTAGTATCGTTGCTGGAGCACCATGTATATCAGCATGTAGAAATATATCTCTGTCTCTTAGATACTTCTTTACAAGGACCTCGTTCTGAGACGCGTCCCTTCCAGCGACAACTATAAAGCCGTTCCTTGTAATACTCCAATGGAATTTCTCGAACCAGTACTTAGGCGATGGCTTAGCGTGTATTTTTATACTTGTCTCTCTCTCAGACCTAGCTAGGTTGCTTTGTAACTCAGCTAGCACCTCTCTAGCTTTCTCGATCTTCTTCAATATCTCGCCTTTTCTCCTCTCGAGACCTAGGACTTGCCTATCAAGTGTCTCGATAATTGATAACTCGATCTCCATGTCTCCTAGCTTGATGTAAAAGCTGCCTGTGTTAGAGTTATACTTATCTATGTTACACTCTCTGATCCCACTCCATCCAATGGTCTTGACGACTCTGCGAGCACATTCATGTATCTCGCTTAAGTAGCTATAATTACTGTAAATTAGATCAAGGGTTCTCCTGAGGAATTCGTGCTGCTTTTCATATTCTTGTATCATTCTCTCTTGCTCTCTAATACGGTTTCTCCATCTCTCGATCTCCATCTCGAGTTCTCTTCTTTTCTCCTCCTCCTCGAGTCTCGCCTCATACTCTGCGAAATATATGTCTGCTGCCTCGTCAATGCTACTATGTTCTCTAAGTTCATATTCGTAGATCTCTGCGAATAGTGTTGGTTTATAGGTGGTGAATAACTCTAGTTCATTAGCGGCTTTTACTAGGTAGCCTTTTCCATGCAATGATTCTCTACTTATATCTAGGTACACTAATGTTAACTGCTTTATATCGCTACTTGATATATCGCTTGGTTTCCTATTCTTATAGCTTAGTAAGCCAGCTCTATGTAGTATCTCCTCTGCTATGTAGCCTGGTAAACCCCATTCCATTACTAATCCTCTCACGATGTCTTTTCCCCTGGCTAGAGATTCAGCTAGTTCAACAGTGTTCCAGGGTGGTATCCCTCTCTGAGGTGGGGGTTTATAATGTAATCCCTTCTTTACTACCCTATCTTTAAACTTCTCGAATCTTGATGAGTAGAGGATTCTCCCCTCTTGATTAGTTATAATCCATAGCCCTCTTGGAACCATCTCTATGTAATGTAATAGAGTTATGTCTCTACAACCTGTCTTCAAAACCACGATTCTCTCCCACCATGGTTGCTCAACTCCTAGTATTCTGCAGTCCCTGACATGTGAACGTAGGTATCTTGATAAGTTATCAATCTCCTTTGACAATGGCTCACTAATGGAGAAGTGTATTCTTTGACTAGGCATGATCTTCAGATAGAGACTCCCCTCTCTGCATCTGAGTCTGAGAAACCAGTAGTGTCTTGATCTATAGATATTATCAATTATACATTGTTTAACGTCTTCTACGCGTCGATTAACCCATGCATAGACATCGAGTATATCCATTGATTTCTTAAGCATAAATCATCCTCGCTGAGTATTAAATAATATCAACTCTCTTATAGTATTATCAATGGGGCTTAGATTGCTTAGTGGATTAATTAGAGATAAACTCGGTAAGCTAACAGTTGAGGATAAGATAGTTCTCACAAGGTTCATAGCTGGGTTAATCTATGGCGTTGGAGTATACCTTGCCTCCTTGATTATC
>JAWAPI010000034.1:0-11663 GCA_038894495.1 Desulfurococcaceae archaeon | reverse complement strand
CTGCTCCGCTCTCCTCACAAATTCCTCCATATCATACAAGCCTGTTATATCGAATATTCCACCATGCGCTACGTCCCATCTTCTCCAAACTCTTGATCCAGCAACAATCTCGAGATCCATGGATCCAGAGGTCAACGTTCCTATCGATGCATATGTGCCTCCTATTCCATCAACTATTTTTCCATTCGACACAGATATAACCGCAGTATATCCAAAACCAAGCTCTACTACTATGAGATTTACTTCATCATAGTCTAGTCCTTCTTTATTGGAGATTTCATGAATTGCTATAAATGTTGACGCTAACTTATCAGCTGTTCCCATATCAACCTTATTTACTTTCCTATACCATGGTATTGTCGGCAAGTGAATAACTCCCGGTATGAAAACTACTTTCTCCTTCATTTTTTCAACTAGTTTAACCGTGACATGTATTAATCCCTTGTATACACCAACACCGATTTCATCTCTCTTCTCGAACTCTGATAGATCATTGTATGTGGTTAACAAAATTACTTCAACTATAAGTCTTCGAGGATCTTTTATGTTTATACCATTATCTAACGGAATACCATAACCCGAGGGAACTACAAGGATATCTGGTGCCTGCTTTTCAACCTCAGTTATTAATATTGAAGGGTTTTCTACTAATTCAAGCGTATCAATGCTCTTCTCCCACAATATATGATCCTCTTCCAGTAAAACAATATCAAAACTCCTAGTTCCTGGATCTATTCCAGCAACTCTCATCGAATAATCCCATTGTTTACTTTGTCAAATGCAAATAAATTAGTTAAATAGTTTTTAAGTAAAAGATATAACATTTAATGAAGGGGGCCTGTGGTGTTCAAGAAAAAGGATCCACTGAGAAAGGGATTCGAGATACTTCGAGATATAAGAGCGCTTAAAGATAGGATTATTAGAATTCAAAGTAGAATTGATGATAGGACTGAGGAATTAAGTAAGAAACTAGTCGACTTGCAAATAAAGGGTGAAAAGTACCTAGCGGTTAGATACGCAGAGGAAATAGCCAGGTTAAAGGATCTTTCTAATAGATTATCAGTTGTTTTGTTAGTTCTTGATAAGATGGATATAGCTGTTCAGCACGCTATTGTTAAAAACGAGTTAAATATGCTTGCGAGTGAGTTAAAAGATATTATGAAAGAAGTCTCACGCTTGCCAGAGACTAGGTTACCAGACCTTAACATCATATTCGCTGACTTAGAATCAGATGTGAGAGAGCTATCAGAGATCACGCTTACGAGTAGTTTAACGTACAATCCCCCGAGCGATAGTGATATAAAAGCTATTCTCAACGAGGCTCGAGAAACACTTAAAAAGAGTCTCGAACCTGCTAATTAAATCTGGACAGTATATCTTCTCTCCTCCTTAATTATTGCTAGCTTAGTGTTGAATTTACTTAGCAGATCAATTAATTCCTGTGGTATTCTCTTGTAAAGTTCTCCTGGGACAAGCACTAGGTGCTGATTATAGTTCTTGTTAAGTATACAGGAGCCTATAATGTAAGCTAAGTACCTGTATTGATTTGATAAAGGAATTGATGGATCAATAACCCATACCCCAACCATGGTTTCTTCATTCGCCCTCTCAGCAACTATATCTGGTTCAAGTGGTTTATTTGATTTAGATATACTAACATCGTATCCAACATCTTTGAAGATCTTTATTATTTCTTCAAGCAATTTTCTTCGAGTGAGTATTAATCTCTGTGATCCAATGTATTTCTCTAACTCCCCATGCTCTTCGGGATTATACAATGTATACTTTCCTCTTTCTATCCTGTACAAAAACAACTTATCTGGATCTCTATATTTCTCCTTGCTATTGCTATTTACAGTGACGAGGTCTATTTCAAACTCCAAGCTCTCCTCGGACCTACTTTGGTCTCGTTTCTTCACTTCCTGAATAAGTTCTTTTCTTGTAAAGTATATTTTACCACTTCTATAGAGAGACTCAGCTGCTTCCTTTAACGATGACCAGTTTGGTTTCTTACCTAGCTCCTCCATTAAAATACAACCCTAAAAACCTAGACGTGTATCATATTTGCTCAGCGAGTTATTAAATCTTGTTGTTCAACAAGGCTGATTATTCTATCTATTATGCCCTGGATAGATATGTAGGGTTCAAGAGTGGAGTCCTCTATTATTTTCTTAATCTCCCCGGACTCCACGAGATTATTAATCTCTGGATCTAGGGGGATTTTACCTATGAGGTTTAATCCATATTTCTCTGCTAGTTTCTCTGCTCCTGTTTTCCCCATTATGTGTGTTATTTCGCCGCAATGAGGACATTTAAAGTAGCTCATATTCTCAATAATTCCAAGTAGCTTTATACCCGTTGACATAGCGAAATTAACAGTTTTTGATACTATTATCTCACTCAGAACGTTTGGCGCTGTCACTAATATGCCACTTGTTGGTTTTGGAAAAATCTGTGAAATCGTTATAGCTACATCCCCTGTTCCAGGAGGCATATCAACAACAAGGTAGTCATTGTAATCCCACGCAACTTTGCTAGTGAGTTCAATAACCGCTCTCCCTAGTAATGGACCTCTCCAAACCACTGGTATATCAGGAGAATCAAGCATTAAGTTAACAGCTACTACTTTCACTCCAAGAGGACCCTCTACGGGTATTATCTCGCCATTCTCGTTTGCATAGTGTCTCGTGTTACTTAACCCTAGTATTAGCGGTATAGATGATCCATGTATATCAGCATCAAGTAGTGAGACTTTTCTTCCACGTGTGGAGAGACCAATAGCGATCATTGATGACACTACCGATTTACCAACTCCTCCCTTTCCACTTATCACGAGTATTCTGTATTTAAATCTACCTAGCTTTCTCCGAGCCTCCTCGATCAACGTGAAGGCAGGGACAAACTGGATTTTTTTCTCGCTCAATTATTACACCTCTAATTCAGCTTAATACCTCCAACCTGGTTAATAAGACAACTAGTGGTGGTTACAATTTGAAGTGTAGTATCGCGCCAGGTAAGATATTGTTATTTGGGGAACACTTCGTAGTCAAAGGAGAACCCTCCCTAGGATTAGCTGTTTCAATATATGTAAAATCGTGTGTAAGTGAGGGTAAAGGCATAATATACTCCAATAAGCTTGGATTGATCGATGAAAACTCAAGCCATAGGTTATTATTTACTAAACTAATTGAAGCAATAGAACAACACTATGGTTATTTAAAACCTATCAATATTTACATTGACTCACAAATCCCAATCGCTTCTGGGATGGGGTCTTCAGCCGCCGTCGCAGTTGCAACAGCCCATGCAATATTGAGATTAATTCAAGTGGAGTTTACTCGCGATGATATTTGGAGATTAGCACATGAAGCTGAGAAAGCTGTTCATTATAGACCAAGCGGAGTTGATACGGGATTATCAACTTATGGTGGGTTACTTTACTACAGGCATGGAGAGTTTAAAAGAATTGATCTTGAGCTTCCACGCACTGTTCTTCTTCTAATATTAAATACTGGGATAAGTCGATCAACTGGCAATGTGGTGAAAGACGTGCTCTCAAGATATGATCGATTAAGCGAGGTATGCGAGTATATATACAGAGCTGGAGGAGTAATCGTCGAGAAAGCGATTGAAGCAATTAAAAGATCAGATATCAAACTCCTTGGGGAACTTATGATTATAAATCATGGATTATTGTGGGCGATGGGCGCATCTAGTCGCGAATGCGATGAGGCGATCTATGAAATGCTAAACAATGGGGTTATTGGAGGTAAGCTTAGTGGTGCTGGACGTGGAGGTATTATTATTGGAATAGTAGAGAGAGATAGAGCTGAAATAGTTAGAAGTATACTTAAAGAGAAATACGAGATCTATACCGTGGAGCCTGATTATCAAGGAGTAAGAGAGGTTAATTAAGCAAGGAGAGTAAAATTAATAACCAGGATGATGTAAATAGTGGTCTCTGAGGACGTGATGGAACTCCCATGGGCTGACAAGCAATGTCTACAAAAAATACTAGGAGAAGTAAGATATCTATACGAGAATCAGAGACAATACTTAGAAAACTTAACTTAGTTATTGGTGAAATTCTACCTGTTTTCTACGAATACAATAACCAGATAAGGAATCGCGGTGTCTACTTGAAACCAGTTCACATCGTGGTTAGGAGACTCCAAGATGGAAGTATTATCAAATACTACTATTACGGCAGGTACTGGTATAAGCTAGAGAAGGATTTTAATAAGAGATTAAAATGGATCTACATTGGAAGAGAGAAGCCTTTCCCAGATTTACCCGACCCTCCATTAAACCCCATTGAGGGACTAGTTGTAAAGAAATATAACGATACTGTTGAAGTAATATTCGCGAGCGATGATCTATTCAAAGCACTATATAGCAGAATATTTTCGAATACTGGTAAATAGTAATGTTTTTTACTACGAGTATTTATTAATATTGACATCAGAATCACGGTGTGAAGAGTGTCACAGAAGACAATCGTTGATACTGTTGTGAGCATTGTGCTCGTAGGCATTATCTCTTACTCCCTGTTAATAGCTATTGGAGCTTCAAGCTATATGTTATACAAGTCTAAGAGAGGAATAAGAAAAGCAGGTAACGTAGAGGTGGTTATTGTGTCGAAAGCTGATCACAAGGTGAGAAATGCTCTGCTAGAATCCGTCCAATTCCATTTGAGAAAATGTGGAAAACTCATCGTAGTGATCGATCAAGGAGCCCCCCTCGCGGGTCTCCTTAGAAAGATAAAGGGAGTGAAATTAATAGAGGTTCCCTCCAAATATAGACCAGACCTAGTAGCCAAGGGGAGAGCATTGCAGTTTTTCGTTGAATGCTGCGTAGAGATGGATAAATGGTATGTGTTCATCGACGATGACAATCTCATATTAGATGACATGTTTCTTTATGAAATACCAATTTATGACAAGGATGGTTTTGTAGCTGCTAATGGTATACTAGTCCCTAGACCTGGAAGGAGCAATATAGCGTTCGCCATGGACTGGGTTAGGTTCATGGACGATGTGTTATTGTATAGATTCTTTACGGGATTGATCGGTAAACCGCTACTTGGATTGCATGGAGATCTATTGATAGTAAAGGGCAGTGTACTCAAGGAGATAGGGTTTAATAAAAGATCATTAACAGAGGACTTCGAGTTCGCAGCCGAACTAGTTAAAAGAGGGTATAAGACTTGGCAATCTTCTACAAGGGTCTCCATAAAAAGCCCTAATTCAATAAAAGACCTTGTTCTACAGCGTGGTAGATGGATTAAGGGAGTTGTTAATGGTATTAAGAAATGTCCATGGGGAATGAAAATAATCGTGTTGTTAAGAAGCTTCACATTTAGTGTTGGGTTTCTTGTGATCGCCTTGTTCCTTCCATTAGTGTCATATATTGGTTTAACGTGGTTTATTATACCGAGCGGTGTTTATTATATGAGCACCTATACATATGGAGTTTTCAAGTCGCGTAAACCATATCTACTTCTATTACTTCCTTTCTTTGGAATAATAGAAGCCACTTCAAGGTTGTATGGTATTCTAACAATAGATAACTATGTAGTTATCGATAAAAACTAACATGGATGAATAAATATTGATATATAAATCTAATAGTCTGTTATGATCGTTAAATATTCTCGTATTAATTCAGAGGAGTAATTCTGTGAGTTTTCAAATGGGAGGTCATACTATATATACTAATAGAGAACGATTACGTCGTGATCAGCGCTGTATAAATCATAAATAATGTTCTGGTTTTAGTAAACACACCTTTTAACTCCTTGAGAATAAAGTGTGTTTTGTGATCTAATCCATATCCCAAGGTCTTTCACTTAGATAGAGAATCCCTTTGAGTGATTAATCTCTAAGTGTTTCTTGATATAGCTTATTTACACATATTGGTTATGATTTTATACAATGCTTCCTCACTACAATTCTCTATCATCACCGATTTTTCATTGTTGAGTAGGCAATCGTGAATATCCTTTTTAATTTTAATAAATACTCTTGGCTCATGGATAGGCCCTAGTTTATCTCTTATAAACCTCTTTAACAAATTATCATCGAGCTCGCTATTGTATATTGTTACTATATTTTCGAACCTATCTCTATCTAGGCATTTTATTATACCGATCTGAGTTATGCCAAGTTCCCTAGATAGTATCTCTCGGACTGCGCCGGAACTAAGTCTAAATCCGCTTGATTTATAAACATTGTCTAACCTACCAATCACATATAAGTATTTTTCACTTGATAAGTATCCATAGTCCCTTGTTCTATAGATATCATCTCTCCATGAATCTATATAATCTTCTGGATATTCAATTGGCATTGCTGGCCACGGATTATTAACCACTATTTCTCCAAATCCCGTATCTAGGAGATTGTTACCTACAAGCACTTTTACATTGAATCCCGGGAGTAATGGTCCTGCTGAGCCAGGTTTAATAGGTGGAAAGGTATAGTTTATCAGGTTACCGGATACGAACGATCCGATCTCGCTTTGTATATATAAGTTTACAACTGGTATTCTACCAGTTAATTTATTGGGATCAGAGTCTATAATAGGCGTCTGTCCTGTCCCAACAACTCTATAAACCCACCACCATGTATTAGTATCTAGTGGTTCAGCTGTTACCAGTATTGATCTCAATGTATCCATGTTGAATAATCTCGCTTTCTCACCGCTATTTCTACTTAATAATCTTAGCGCAGTGCCTGTTGTTAGTAATAATGTAACTCCATAATCCTCTATAATACTCCACCATCTCTCCCAAGATGGGTAGTCCGGTCCACCATCATATAGTAGTATGGTAGAGCCTATCATTAGTGGACCCGTAGCTACATAGCTTGAAAAGGTAATCCATCCAGGCCAGACAGTGCAAAAATACGTATCACGTGGTCGGATACCTATCCAGTTACTTGTTGCATGAACCTGGACTAGGTAACCACCAACTGGGTGTGTTATTGGTTTATAGTTGTCTCGGTACCCGGGATGTAATCCTTGAAATGGATGATCACTTGGCAGAATAGTGTTTTCAACGCTCTTATATACTGATGTAAGGTCATCTAGTAAAATTTCATTTTCACGTGTAGATGGGGATCCAACTCTACTAATTATCACTGTTTTTTCATCGTATCCTAGGTATTCTCTTGACCTCCTCACCGTTCCCAAAGTATCTAATAGTTTACCTCTTCTATAGTAGCCATCTACTGTGAATATAACTTTAGCTCTTCTATTAGCAATTCTGCGAGCTAGCTCATAGTAGCCAAAACCAGTGAAGACATGTTCGAAAGGTAATCCTATTTTAATTGCAGCAAGTGTAATCGCGATAGTCTCTATTAGGGGAGGCGCGTAGATTACAATCCATTCTCCTCTTTTGATTCCGTTGTTTATCAGACCATAAGCGATTTTATTAACTAAGCTGTCAAGCTGAGAGTAAGTGACAGCTCTTGAATCCCCGTCTTCGCCCTCCCATATTAATGCAATCTTATTCCAAACCCATGTGTTCTTATGCTTCTCGATTATATTGAAATATGGATCCAGGGCACCATCGATAAACCATTTTCCATTGGGCGGCGCCCCCTCATAGATTTTTACCCAAGGCTTTTCCCAGCGTATTTTCACTGCTTCGATTAACCAGAATTTAAACAAATCTTTAACGCTCTCCTCATGTAGTTTTTTATACTCGTCTATCGAGATAGCTTTCCATTTTAACCCTGGTGGTATAACCTCTTCCTCGGTGTAGAGTTCCCTTAGGAATTCATTATAAACCTCTTTGATGTTTTTCAATTTTTTCAACTCATTTTAATTATATTTGTGTAGAGGTACGCCATGTTTCTGAACTTGTAATATAATTTTATAGTATCGAAGTGCACTGGGATTGTAATAGCTGGCCTGATGCTCTTGACTAGTTCAAACGCTTCTTCAGGGTTCATCGACCATGTATACCCCATGGAGAGGACTAACACGTCTACCATGCCCTTGAATTTCAGTAAGTCGTCAATTAAATTAGTATCACCTGTGTATAACAAGCGTGTGTTTCCAGTTGTTTTAATATAGTATCCAACACAACAACCTTTAACATGGCGAATAGGTTGTGAATAGTATTCCTTTTTGTTATAAACCTCTATCGCCTCTACAATCAATTCATTCAATTGAATACTAACACCTGGTCTAACAAGTGTTCCAATGTTGGTAGGCGATGTTATTGTTCCACTAAAATGAATTAATTCATGTATGTTACAGTGTCTTTCATGAGTATGTGTGCATAGGATTACATCGCATCCACTTATATCACTTCCCGGGTCGATACAGTAATGTATATTTCCAAGCGATATATCAACCCCTACTTCTCCCTTCCTTCTTAAATTTAAATCTCCGAATTCGATTCTCTTTGGCATTTATCCACCTAGCATATTCTTGGCACAATTTCGCCTCTTGGTGGTTCAACTATTCTCAATCCACCGATACTAGTCTCTGCAACAATAACCCCAGATATATCCCTAGACTCTCTTACTTCACCGATAATTCGAGCATTTTCGAAGCCTAAATGCCAGATGTATCTTATTACATCACTAGCACATTCTTCTTTGATTGATAACACAGCTACACCTTCGCTAGCTAGGTATAACGGATCCACTCCAAGTGTTTCCGCAAACCTTTTCACCGGTTCACGTATTGGTATCTCGTTTTCATTTAAGTAAACTATAAAGTCTCTACTCCTTACCCATTCATTTAATACACCAGCTAGTCCACCTCGAGTAGGATCTCTTGCCGCTGTTATACAGTCCCTATGTTTAGTTAAAAGTGATTTCATAAGCTTAGTCAATGGTTTGACATCGCTTTTTATCATACTTTTAAATATTTTTTCCACGTCTTTTTCTACACCCATTTGAAGCATTAGAATAGTGGCCCCATGATCCCCTATATAATCACTCACAATTATCTTATCCCCCGGCTCTGGATAGTCAATAATCGGTTTGTCGGCAATGCCAATCCCAGTTGTTGTTATAACTAGCTTATCTACTTGACCACGAGGCATTACTTTGAAATCTCCTCCTACTAATGCTACCTCTTCCTCGCGCAGGATCTTCAGCATTGATTCAATAATAATCTCAAGATCTCTGATTGGAAACCCTTCCTCAACAACGATCGTGTCTAACATTGCGATTGGTATACCCCCCATCATTAGGACATCATTAATAGTTCCAGACACTGCTAATATACCTATGTTACCCCCTGGGAAGAAAATGGGATTCACAGTGTATGAGTCTACTGATACCACCAAGTATTTACCATCCGGTGTTGGTATTGCTGCTGCATCATCCGGTATGTCTATCCCAACACCGTTCCCTACACGTTTCAACTTGTCTTCTACTCGTCTAAAAATAAGCTTTTCTAAAAGTTCATGCATCTCTACGCCTCCTGATCCATGCTCTAACTTAACTATCTCCACTGGAACCACCTCTAATTAGTTTTCTAGATTTACCAAGTAATTTTTTATATTGCAGCATTAACTCCGTTGCTTCATCTCCGAGAACCTCCTCGAAAAACATCAATTGCTCTAGTATCTCTTGTTCGCTGATCTTTGATACGATTACTCCTGCATGGACTATTACTATGTCACCTACCTCTACTCTCTCACTTGATATCCCTATGAGAACATCACGTGGAATTCCGTCGCCGTAGTCTACAACCGCTGTCATTTTAACAAGATCTATACTTAACACAACAGCTGGAACACCAAGACACATGAGTCACCACCATGCTACTTACTCAAAGACTTAGCTATCTTGTTTAGCAATTCCCTAGAACCGTACCTAGCCCAGATAGCACATGTCCCCTCTAGTGAAACCATACATGGACCCACGGGTCTCGATGGTGTACATGCTTTCATAAATAATGGACATTGTATAGGATAAGCTTTTCCTAAGACAATTTCAGCACATTTACACCCAGGTGGCATGTCATATTGCCAGTTACTTGGATCCAGTTTTCTCATACCATATTCATACAATGCATCATATTCACGGTGCTTATCCCTAATCATAAGTCCACTTTTAGGTATGAAGCCAACACCTCTCCATGCATCATCCACTGCTTCAAATGCTCTCGATATCATTGCTTGCGCGGTTATGTCACCATGATATGAAACGGCTCTCCGATATTCAATTAAAACTCTACTTTCGTTGTTAAGCAATTCCCTTAGCACCTCATATATCGATATTAAAACATCCACTGGTTCAAAACCAGAAACAACTACTGGTATATTATAGTTCTCACTCACAGGCTCCCATGCCTTAGCACCTGTAACAGTCGACACATGCCCCGGAGCTATAACTCCAGATATTAGTGGCTCAGTAGGCTTTTCGCGTGAAACTTCGAGAGTATAAAACATCGCGGGAGGGGTCAATTTAACTAAGCTAATTATCTTTAGATTACTAGGTATATGTCCTCTAATTATTGCCTGCGCATATCCAGGAGCGACTGTCTCGAATCCGATTCCAATAAATAATGAGGATTTGCCATGTTCCTTTGAATCCCTAATAGCTGTTAAGAGATCTGGGACAACCTTCACAGAAGCTCCACGGCTTCTAGCCTCGCTCAAAGAGTATATACCTTTGTAACCTCTATAGGTCCTCAATCTATATACATCACCATAAGTATATACTGCTATACCATCTAATGCCACCCTCACCACTTCTTCAACGTAGTGTGACGGAGTGACACACACAGGGCATCCAGGGCCTGCAACTAGTTCAATGCCATTTGGTAGAAGGGTTCTAATCCCATAGTGTGTTATTGTGTATTCGTGCGTGCCGCAGAAATTCATTATTTTCAAGCGATCTATGCCTGTTTTCTCCACGTACTTGATCCATGTATCCTTTATCTTTTTTAATATGACCTCTACTAGTTCGCGATTGCCTCTAAATAAGTGTTCAAGACCTAGTTTGACAAGTGAGACCATGCAAGCACCTCGTAGCAATGCTATTTTTTCAAAATATATGTTAAAATAATTGAGAGATGTATGAAGAACCGGGGGGCCCACCCCGGCTCATTCTACCGCGGAGACACGCGGCTGTCACCGAGGCCTCCTTGAAATATTACTTATTATCTAGGTTTATAAATTATTGAATAGTGTGTTTTGAAAATACTATTGAGTTAACTTTGTTTTCCTATGAAAATAGAAGATGCTGTATATATAGAACACAATGGTTGAAGCTAATATAATAACACTCAGTAATAAGACCCAATGCCATTGTTCACCTATACCTATACAAACGGGGATGAAGAACAATATGATACATCCTCCAAATGAGATAGTATTTGTCTTCAAACCAATAACTACAAGTAACGAAGCAGACACTATTAGAAGCAATAGCCCAGTGAACAGAAATAATAATCCTATTCTAAGTAATTTCATCTAATCAACCCTTGAGCTAAAATAAACAAAACAAAGGTAGTTATAAATAGTATTATAGCCATCAAAATAAGAGATTTCGCTATTTTCAAATTAGTTCCTAGAATAATAGGTATAGGACCTATTATGAGAACACCTCCTGCTTCAGCGTCCTCATGCTCCTCTGTCCCCGCGATTCTCATAAGAATCGATATCATCAATAACACTATCCCTATTAATATTA
>JAWAPI010000033.1:0-12206 GCA_038894495.1 Desulfurococcaceae archaeon | reverse complement strand
TAATGGCATAGTTAAAAGCACGCGTTTAGCGGGGGATATACCTTTTTTCCAGCCGAGTACATCATCAAAAAACCCAAGAAGACCAGCTAGTAGGAGGGTCATTGAAATAGAGAGAAGAGGTATTGTATCTACCCTTACACCGGTCTATGTCTCGCTGGCTATCTATAACCATATTCCAAAAACACTTGAAATTATTACCCATACACCAGCTGCTTCCACCGCGTATTGCTCCCCTGGTTTATTTAAGTCTCTTCCTTTGAAACCTAGAACTGGGGCTGTTTTAATCCACCATTCGAGCAGAGTGTATGTAATAGTTATGCATAGAAAGCTTGGAACAGCGTATTCGTAGACCATTAGTCACCACCGGTTTCACGCCATGGAGTGTTAAATATTGCATGGATCTCTTCCGCTCTTTTTTCCCCAATACCCTCAACGCTCATTAACTCGTAGACAGATGCATTTGCAATTGCTCTCAAGGTCTTGAACCTCTCGAGTAGTCTCCTTGCTAGTAGTGGGCCTATGAGCCCCTCAGCTACATATAGTATTCTCTCATTAAGTGTCATTGGTTTTCTCTCAACTCTCATTCTAACAACTCTTTTTTCTTCTGTTTTTCCAAGACTCTTGGCTTTAGCGATAATCCAAGATAATGACGCCTCGGTGTTTGGAGTGTATAACACTGGTATATTCATGTCGAGCACGAGAGTATCGATAACTCGTAGCACGCTCTGGATTCTCCATTCGCGGTATTTAATTAAGTCTTCAAGATCACCCTCTATTAAGATAACTGGTCTATGTCCATCTATTAATGCTGCCTCTTTTAAAAGCTTGCTTTGATCCCATATTCTATTGTCTCTAATACTATTTGCGAAATCATTAACTGCTTTTCTCTCAACTAGTAGAGATTGTTTACCAAGTGGTGCTAGTATTAGGAAATCACCCGCTGGGAGATCCTGAACGCTGACTTTAAGGCCCTCGCGTGTTATGATATTCTTAAATTCTGGATGCTTACTATCTTCTCTCGAGTCTATAATTATATCAACGGGTATTAATGGCTTGTAGTTCATCTAGTTCACACTTGTAAAACATCTCCAAGAAGATAAAACAGACCTACGTGATTAAAAAGGATTAGATTTGTCTCTTGATCAACCTGATAACGTGCGTTATAATTAGTAAGCTAACAACTTGCACAATTACTATACCAATTAGTATGACCATTGGATCTGATCCTCTCTTTTCAGTCCGCGTAGTTTGCTCGATAAACGTCGATGTGGGATTATCTTGCGCTTGTGATGTCTCGGTAGGTGTGGTTGACTGCGAGCTAGGTGTTGTTGTGCAAGGGGTTGTTATGGTCTGGTTCTTAGAATACTTTGAGATATAACTATCTAGTAAACTCTTCATACCTTGCATAATATTGCTCTCATTTAACCAGCCAGCTTTTAAGACATATTCCTCGCTGTATACTCCAATGACCTGGAACGCCTCTATTGATCTATGTAGTTCCACTGTTTCTTTAATGTCTTCTTCATACACTGTCGTCTCACGTGTATATCCCCATATTACCGCTGGATATAGTAACAACGAGCCAGCTAGGAAGTCAAGGGACAACCAACCTATTCCAGGTATATAGGCCATTGGGAATGCATGAGGGCCATTGTTTACGAATAAATATGTCACGTTTTCGAGTTGTATATTGATCTCGCCGAGCTCAGGGATATACACGTAATCATATACCATCATAGCGGGTATTTCATAGTAACTTAGTAGCTCAACAACAATCCTGGTCATATCATCACAGTCTCCTCTACGTGTTTCGATTACTTCCTCAATGGATCTAGGTAGTGTTCCCTCGCTGTATTTAATAAATTCTCCCATGATGAAATAAGCTGCTGTAACTGCTATGCCTAGATTACTGGCCTCTGAGACTCGGTATCCATATCTCCTACTAAACCATGATTCATACTCTGGAACTACTCTCTCCAAGACCACACTTGAAGGTGTCTTTGTATAGTTCATTTTAATCTCATCAGGTATTGAATCGATCCCTACTTTGTATCTTGGATCGCTTAATGCTTGTTTAAGATATCCCAGGCTTTTATTGTAAGACATGTAGCATACGATTACTTTGCTGAGGAAGAATCCGTAGAACTGGCTTCCATAAAATAAACTAAATTCGTAGACCTCCGTGGATTCATTATAGTTTAGCATATAGGAGTAGACATGGTATACAAATTGCTTAAATCCATTGGCAACACTGATATTCTGCGGTGTCTCTAATACTAGTGTTGTCTCAAGCTGCGAGTTCAATACATATATTCCATTGAAGAAATATAGCGTTACACAATCTTGCTCATTATTTGTGTTAACTATTGTTGATAGGTAAACAGGTGTAAGAGAAGATAGAAGTGCAAAGGTAAGCATCATTACTATTATCTTATGTCCCCCCATGTAGACACCTCGTAAATGCACTATGCTTTGTATTGTTTTTTATCCCTTATATCAAGTTAATTATGTGATATCCGCAGTCAGGCATTACCCTCGAATGATTATATTATTATTGATTACCTAGTATATGATGATATCTACAACAACCTGGTGTTCTCTAGGCCCCACGTTTCTAATTTTTCTGATTGATTTGATCTCATAATTGTTTACCCGTAACTCTAATAACTTGTTTCTAAGAATATCCATCGTTTTTGATTTCCAGTGTTCTTGCTTACTTGTAAAGCCATCCATGTCTATTTTTTAACGCTGATAATGCGTATGGGAGGTATTCCAACGCGAGCTCGGGGTAAGGCATAAGGACTCGATTAGCTGTATTCTTGAGATTTTCTTCAATAACGTTCTTTGAGTCTCCTAGAATTGGTATCACAATATCCTCCACATTGTTTAATCTAATATTTTCTTTCATGAATGAGTATGCATATGGATTAATATCAATACTATATATTCTTGAGGGTTTTGAGTGCTTTGCTATAATAATGCTAAATAATCCAGCACCAGCGAACATATTAATAATGATTTCCCCTGGACTCGCCAATCTCGCGACTCTAATGTGTTCGTAGTTAAGGCTAGGGGATATATATACCTTGGTAAAGTCTACCTTGAAAAGACAACCATGCTCTCGATAAATTGTCTCGCTTCTCCTCTCGCCAGCTAACCATACATATTCTCTTAGCCTATACTCACCGCTCACACCAGGGATGGCGGCCCAGACGCTTTTAACATAGGTGAATCTCCTAAGCAACTCATTCGCAAGCGGTTGTAATTCTACAGGGTCTAATCCGATAGGTGTTCTAATAAGAGCAATATCTCCTATGAACTCTACGCGTTTCCAAATCCGCTGGGCATACTTCTCACCGAGAATCTCTGATGCTATTTTCTTGAGAAAATCTCCACGTGTCATTTACCTACTCCATATGAACAGAGGTCTATTAATACGCAGTTTGTGCATCTTGGTTTCCTTGCTTTACATGTTTCCCTTCCATGTGTTATCAACAGTAGATGGAGTTTTAGGTAGTTACTTGGAGAGGTATTGGTGGCCCAGAAGCGGCTTATTGAATCGTAGTCTTTTCTTTTTGCAAACCCCATTCTAATCGTTACTCTCATTATATGAGTGTCAACTGGGAATACGGGGACGCCATAGTACATTAATAGGACCACATCAGCTGTTTTATATCCTACTCCAGGTATCTCTAGTAACATTTCACGAGCTTTCTCTATATTGTTTTGCATTAGATGATCTCGAATGTGTTTATCAATATCATTTAATCTAAATATCTGAGCTAGTTCTTTTATTCTCAGAGCTCTGTTTTTATACATACCAGCTATCTTTATTGACTCAGCAACTTCTTCGAGGTTAGCTGATTCAATTCTACCTGGTGTTATTTCACCAATGTTTTTCTTTAAGTTATCATATGCTCTCCATGCATTTCTATCATTTGTGTTTTGGCTAAGCATGACAGCTACTATGAACTCGAAGAGTGAAATGTTCTTTAATCTAGGTGCCACGAACTCCTCGAGGTTTAATACATATCTGCTCGCTAATCTCGTGTAGACATAATCTCCTAGCAAATCGTTGTTCCTCATGGATAAGCTCTCTCTCTGAACCTAGGGAATGGTATGGTCTCTCGAATGTGATCTAGCCCCGCAATCCACATGACAGCTCTCTCTATGCCGAGACCAAAACCACTATGAGGAACACTTCCATACCGTCGGAGATCTAGGTACCACTGATAATCATGGGGGTTCAATCCTTGTTCAATCATTCTATCGAGCAATTTTTTATAGTCATCCTCTCTCTCACCGCCTCCAATGATCTCTCCATAGCCTTCTGGGGCTAGCAAATCAAATCCAAGAACCACATCTGGTCTATTGGGATCAATCTTCATATAGAAGCTTTTAATTGTCCTTGGGAAGTGAGTGAGGAAGAACGGTGTTTCAAACTCCATTGATAGTATTTTTTCCTCATCGGCTCCAAGATCGTCTCCCCATCTTATATTAACACCTTTCTTTTGAAGAGTTTCAATTGCCTCATCGTATTTAACTCTCGGGTATGGCGTGTTAAGTGACTTCTTCAGTCTTTCTAAGTCTCTACCAAGATCTATTAGCTCGCTTTTTCTCTCCTCTAAAGTCTTCTCTACTAGGAATAATGTAAGTTCCTCGGCTACTTTCATCATATCATTCATGTTATACCAAGCTGCCTCAGGCTCGAGATGCCAGTATTCAGCTAGGTGCCTGCGTGTTCTAGACTTCTCTGCTCTAAAACTTGGTGTTAGACTAAATACTTTTTCTAAGACGTATACTAATGCCTCTAGATATAGTTGAGCACTCTGACTAAGATATGCTCTATCACCGAAATAGTCAACGGAGAATAAAGTTGCACCGCCCTCACATGCTGAAGCTGTTATTATTGGTGGAGTCACCTCCCACCAGTTGTTGTCCAAGAAATACTCTCGACCAGATTTAAGAACAGTGTGTTTGATCTTGAAAATTTTAGCATACTTGGGACTTCTAATCCAAAGATGTCTAATATCTAATAGGTACTCTACTCCTTCACCTCCTTTAATTGGGAAATCTCTACTGTGGCCTACTATCGTGAAGTAATCAGCGTCTATTTCGTAGCCTCCTGGTGCTCGATCAGATCTCTTAACAACCCCGCATGAAACAACGCTTGCCTCTAATCCAATACTCTTAAGCTCATTTAATAAAGAATCTCCAAGCCTAGCCGCATCTATAACTACTTGAATAACTCCCGAGGAATCTCTTATCCTAATAAACGCTTTTCTTCCTACTACACTTCTTCGATATATCCATCCTCTAATGCAAACTCTCTTTTCAAGGTACTTATCGTTCTTTACATCATCGATGTATCTAAACTCCATATATAACCCTCGGTTTTGTTAATATATAATCATTCTTAATTTAGTTATTGTTATTTAATCAAGATTAATTGTTCAAATAAATAGGTGTTTCTCTATATTTCACGGTAATTTTCTAGCCATTACATAAGCATCTTCTCCATCTAAATAGTATCCTTTCTCGATTTTCACTATTTTATACCCTAGTTTCTCATACAAAGAGATGGCTGGTTTATTTGATACTCTTACCTCTAGGTAGGTTTCATTGCATCTATATTCTTCGTATAGGGTTCTCATGGCGTAAGCCATTAATGCATATCCAAGTCCTTTGTTTCTATGCTCTTGTAGAACAGCTATGCTAACTACATGTCCACTTTTAACTATTAAATATTTGAAAAAGCCAGGCTTGTACTCAACTCTATTCATTATGTATCCTACCACGTTTCCATCGGGGTCAACAGCGACGTAAAATGCTTTCCCCCAATGTTCAAGAAGGTCTTCGTAGAAACCTCGAGGATAATGCTCTGGCAGTGAAACTTGGTTGATGTATATAACTCTTTCAATGTCATCTATTGACGCATTTCTAACTATGTAGCCTGGTGCTTTCAAAGCTAGTTTTCTATTCGCTTCTTGAAACACAGTGTTTATATCGTGTTCCTCCATATAAACCCCAATTAACTTGACATTTAGTAGGGATGTTTATGGAAACAAATAAAATTATCCCTATTGAGGATATAGGGACTCTAGCGTATCAACCCCTAGTTGATAGGAAGATAGTGCTTGGTGTTACAGGATCCTCATCTATATATAGATCAATTGATCTAGCGCGGAAATTAATAAGGATGGGTGCGTCAGTGAGAGTAGTCATGACTAGGTTTGCAGCTAAGCTAATAAGCCCTGATCTATTCCATTGGGCTACTGGTAGTAAACCCTATATCGAGATGACTGGTGAAACAGAGCATATTGATCTCGCTAAGTGGGGTGATGCGATGGTTATCGCTCCTGCTACGCTCAACACTATGAGTAAAATAGCATATGGAATTCTAGATGAGCTAGTAGCACTAACCGCTACAACGATGCTTGGTGCAGGCAAAAAAGTCATCATCGTTCCAGCAATGAATATTAGACTATACAACTCCCCGCAATATAGGGAGGCTTCTTCGATACTCGAGAAACAGGGAGTTGTAGTTTACCCACCTCTCATAGTAGAGGATAAGGCTAAGTATCCACCAATAGATGATCTATTGCATTGTATAGATGCAATTATCAATAGAGGACTTGATGCACGTGATCTAAGAATCCTTGTCACAGCAGGAGCTACGAGAGAATACATTGATCCTGTCAGAGTAATCACAAACCCAAGCTCAGGGCTTATGGGTATATTAATTGCACGAGAAGCAGCTTGCAGAGGAGGTAAAGTGACACTCGTACATGGGGATGTAAGAATAGATATACCTTACCTCGTCGAAAAGATCTATACAGATACAACAGATGATATGTCCAAGGAAATCCATGAATTAACAAAGAGGATTCAATATGATATAACAATATTCTCGGCTGCGCCCGCTGATTACAAACCAAAAGTGACTAATAATGTTAAGATCCCATCTAGGCTCAAGTCCGAGTTAGTCATCGAGTTAGTATCCACTTCAAAGGTTATTAAGAGTGTATACAACAGGCCACGTATAGTAGTTGGGTTTGCTGCTGAGACAGCTGCGGGTGATATATTATTAGAGAAGGCTAGAGAGAAACTCGTAGAGTATTCTCTAGACTTGATTGTAGCGAATAACATTATTTCCGAACTCGGTGGCTTTGGCAAAGAATTTCTCGAAGCCGTGATCATGGATAAGACTAGTATATTGAAGAAAGGAATACTAACTAAATACGAAATTGCTAGAATAGTAATGGATTACTCTATAACGAGTCTAAGAAACAAACTTATTAATCAGTAGTTATCGACTTGAAAACCTCCAATGGTGACCCATACACCTCGAAGAATCTATCAGAATACTTCGTCTCAACGTATCCAATGAACTGATTTATACTATTAATAATATTTTCATCTAATGGGGTGTCAAGTGGATGTGGATAGTAATAATCTAGCCCCTTTAACAAGCTAGTAGTAAACATCCACAGTAGTTTGCTAATTTTTCTCCCTTTAATAGGTCTACGAGAGAAGCCAGTTGAACTAAACGAGGTGTACACGAGATATATTTCGTCTACAATGATCTCTCTATCGAATTCCCTTATCCCATCGATCTTCTCCAAATCTATGATCTCATAGCCATGCTTCGTCCTTGAATGAGGGGTTATGTTAACTCCGTATAACTCTTTAACTGCTGGATCATATACTAGAACTCTGGTTCCCGTTATTATTCTTAGGCGATCTCTATCAATCCTTAGGACAGTGTTTTCAGTTGTGAATACATTGTAGTTGTTAGAAATAGCTATTGACGCAATAGTGCTTTTACCTGTATGGGGAAACCCTAGTAATAACACATTCTTACTTTTTCCACCAATTGAGACACTATCTGTTAATATAATATATCCTTTCTTTACAAGGCTTCTTGCAATAACTTGAAGCAAGAAGAAAACAGGAGATTCATTTGTATACGGCTCTGGAGGGCTACCTTGCACTATATAGGTATCTTTGCTATTGCTTGAGTACAAGGTTGATAAAACCTTGAAATCATCGTTCTCAATCCAGTATATTGTAGCACTAGGTTCAACGCATTTGTCTACGAGATTTAAACGCGGAGGGTATCTTCTAGTAAACTCTGACTCTAGGGATTTTAATAGCTTGTCTAGTTGTTTAGAGTATATTTCCATACATAGATCAATTAATTTAATATATGTCAACATTTCCCTTGTGAACTATTAATAAGACTAAGTTTATAAATAATAATGTAGTCGTGTCCAATGTCAAAAGGGTTCATTTAATGACAGAGATCGATCTAAGAAACCAGAAAGGATGTTCGGAAAACCCTATTAGCTACTTGCTGAAGCTCTTAAACAGCGGTATTGAAGAATTCACTATTATAATTGAAACAAATACATTGCCATATCAACTAGCGTATCTTATCGCATCATCCAAGGGGTATACTGTTGAGAACATTGAAAATCTCGGAGACTCTAATAAACTAAGATTTAAAAAACATCTAAAATAACGCGAGCCTAGACTCGGAGAGCTCTTTTAATCTATTTGAAATGAAAAATAGACTCTCTTGTAGTACAGCGTTGTTGTCATAGTTAGCTAAAATACTCTCTAGTACGCTTTTTGTTTTCTTCTTTAGTTCCCTTGTCTTCTCAACAAGAAGCGGAATAGCTCTTACCACATTGTCAATAATGGTGATCGAAGCTGCCCTAGCCGTCCTAGAGAGGGGGTTCAAATCTATAGCTATCACAATCTTATTCATCCTACGAAGAGCCTCTGTTCTATCCCCATCCTCCAAGGGGACCAAGACCACGTCAGCTATTAAAATACCACGTGGGCTCACTCTTCTTCTCTCGCTAAACAACTCGGGTATAGTTGCAGATGCATCATCGCCTACTCCTAATATCTCTGATGCCCCATGCTGTCTTAACCAATTAGCGATTGATAACTCTCTCTCACGTGTTCTATAGAATAAGTTTACTTCAATCTTAGCATTAACTTCTCTTGCTAATTCAACTATCTCTAATGGGACCAGTGCAGCCGTATTTCCATTTACAGATATAACAGGATAATTGGCAAGAAGCAATGCAGCTGTTGCTGCTTCTATAGCTTTCAAGGCAAACCCCTGAGTTCTCTCTCCAACAAGGTAGTCAAAACACTCTCCTCGACCATGAGCTATTAATCCCTCCTCTACAACGAGTCCTCTACGATATCCTTCAACTAATCTCTCTCTTATTAGAAGACTTGTTCTCCTGGGGTGATTAGGGGGGATAATCAACTGTGACACCTACTTGTGATATTGATGCAAAGTGAGTTCTAATACCATTATTTACTAAAATCTCAACTATGTCATTCACGTATTCCTTTTCAATCCATATAACTAGTGCTGATTTTTTTAAATAGTATCCAATTACACCCTTGACTTTACTCAATATGTCATCTACTAATGTGTAACTATATAGTCTCGAAGTAAACTCTCTAGAATGATCAAAATATGTTTTCAAATCCTCTGTTTCAATGACCCTACGTAGCATCGCCCTCCCTTGCTCTATCATACTGGTTGACATTCTTTTCAACATCGATGAAGTATCTTCACATCTACCTAGCTCAGCTACTAGCAAGCTTACTTGCTCCCTTGGAATCACTCTATAGGCGTATCCAATGCCTGGCGCGCCTGGTCTCGCTCTCACAGTGAATCCCCCTGTATACTCTGAGATTACATCGCCTAGTCCAGTTAAATTCACTACTTCGAGGACATGTGCTCTCTGTAATGCTTGTATCGATGGTTTTCCAACAAGTAAGTAAGACCCTAACGCGTGGGTTATGAACACAGCAGCTGAGAGGCCGAAACCTGACCCAAGCCTTATAGGTGAATTAATATTGCTTAATACACTGACTCCAAGCTCACTGCATAATTCATTTGCATTACGGGGAAACACCTCTTCATTATTTAATAATATTTTACAAGGGCCTCTCTTCACGAGGGATTCCACGTATATTGATATGTTTAAGCCGGCGCCAACACTACCTGTCTCCACGGGGCTCGAACTATAATGAGGTATCCAAATCCCGGATACGTGTAAGGGAATTTTAATTCGCATTTTATTCACTCGTGTTAAACTAGGTAAGATAGTTGGTGATTATTCTAGGGAGTAAGAGCCATCCATGTTCTATTATTCCAAGTGATCCCTGCATGCAGGATTTCTCGGTGTATTTTGTTACAACATCTGCCTCGATCCCCGGTTTATAGAACGCTACTGGGACAGGGTCATCTGTATGTGATTTTCTACTAGGTGGTGTAGCATGATCAGATGTTATGAGTATCGAATACTTTTCAATGTAATCTATGAGAGGTTGCACAAAGTATTTATCAATCTCCTCTATTTTGATCTTTTTAAGATCAAAATCACCATCATGGCCTGGTTCATCAGGTCCTTTCAGGTGAACATAGACAATATCGTTCTTATTGATTGCCTTAATTGTTGAATCTAATCTTATCTCGTAGTCTACCTTGGGATTGCCCGTAGGTGGCTCCAGAGGTATAACCTCGGCTTTAAAAGCTCTACCTATTCCTATCTCAACAGGCATCTCTGCTAGAACAGCGAATCTGCATTGATATTTATCTGGTAAAGGCGTAGACTTCGGAATTGATCCTCCAGCATCTCTGAGTAGGAGGGCATTACCTGGAAGGAGTCCTTTTGATACACGCTCTTTATTAATAGGATGCTCATTCAAGATTCTCATTGATTTCTCGAAGAAAGTATTTGCGAGCTCGGCTGTTATTCTAGCCTCTTCCGTGTTCTCCAAGGGCTTGATCAACTCTATTGATTTACCGGGGTTTTCCACGGCAACACTTACAAGACCTACGCGGACATATGCAGGGTCATTGTTTGATACGTATGGAGACAATTTCCTTGTTTTACTACCTATTATGACGATGGCTCTGTGACCTATTGTAGCAACTACTTTGGCATATCCATCGTGTATGCCAAGCTCCATGTTGTCTACTGCTTTTGCAAGCTCTCTAGCTTCGTATGTAGTGAGATTTCTACCTGCTCTTCTGTCAATTATTCTACGACTAGATGGGTTAATTGTTGCGAAGTTTGCTCTAAAGGCGATTTCATATCCCTCTCTTAGGGTTAACCCAGCACCTAAGGCCTCTACAGGGCCTCTACCAGTGTATACATCATGTGGATTGTAGCCAAGTATAGATATAACTGCTTCATCGCTCTCTGGTGCAATACCCTTTTCAACAGTATACATTAATCCACATATACCATTTCTAGCTATGGTATCTAAGCCTGCCTTCTTAGCAATCTCAAGCGTAGTGACTGGGTCATTTAACGAATCTGCCGCACCATCAATCACTAGATATATAAGTTTGGATCGCATATAATACACCATGATTCTCTTAATATAATCCTGGATAAATAAAATGAATTATAAGTTAATGTATCACATATAACGTGGTGGGAACTATTGATTAATCATGTTCCAGCGGTATCAATCCAGGAACTATACAAAGTTTACGGAGGTAAAACAATAGCGCTCAATGGATTATCACTCGAAGTTAATCCAGGTGAAATATATGCTTTAATAGGACCTAATGGGAGTGGTAAAACAACTACTCTTCGGATAATTGCAACTCTTATCAAACCAACACGTGGGAGAGTTCTTGTATTCGGCGTAGATGTCGTTAAGAAACCACTCGAGACCCGTAAGTTAATAAATTACTTACCAGAGGAGGCAGGAGCATATAGGGATTTAAGCGGGGGTGATTTCATAAAGTTTATGCTTTCACTTAGATACAAAGGCTCTGAACTAGAGAAATTAATAGATGAAGCAATAGAGATCTCTGGTCTAGGTAGAGATATTGAAAGGCCGGTCAGAACATATAGTAAGGGAATGAAGAGAATACTAGCTCTCAGCGTCGTCCTGGTCTCGAGGCCTAAATTACTTGTACTAGATGAGCCCACAGCAGGGCTTGACGTTGAGAAGTCGATCATGGTGAGAGACTTGATCAGGAAATATAATAAACAGTATGGTATTACTGTTTTACTAAGCAGTCATAATATGCTTGAAGTAGAGTATTTAGCTCATAGGATTGGGATAATATATAAAGGGAAGTTAATAGGCGAGGGCACCCCGAGAGAGCTAATGGAGAAACATGACGCGGAAAACCTTGAAGAGGTCTT
>JAWAPI010000032.1:0-12931 GCA_038894495.1 Desulfurococcaceae archaeon | reverse complement strand
AATTTTAGCTTCTGAATATTTCGACCTCCCTTGCCAATAGCTAGGGCTTTGTCCTCGGGGTTAACAGTAACATATAGTATCCTCGATCCATCTGGCTTTGAGGTTAGCTTCATCTCTCTAACTCTTACTGGGAGTAAAGCTAGTTTAACCTGCTCTTCTAGTTTATCACTATATCCGACGATCTCAACGTTCTTATTCAGGATTCTTCTTAGTTGTTGCGCGTAGAATCCTCTTGGACCAATTGCTTTACCAACCTCTTCTGGGTTTACCATGAATATTATTCTATTATTTTCCTCATCTATTATGCAATCTCTAACCGTGGTGTTTGTTAACTCACTCAGTAAAGCCATGTATCTAAACTCCTCGGGTGTTATCTTAGCTTGTGTCTTCTCCTTATTACTCACTCATTACTCACCTGTAGTTACTAAGTCAAGTATTCTTGATTGGCCTTGATCAATGATTGCAAGAGCTGATACACTGTGAGGTCTTCCTATGATGTTTCCGAGCTCTATATTTGTCCCCTCGAAAACAATAACTGGTATTTTACTTAGCTTTGCATAGTATAAAATATCTCTCTTAATTTCTGGTGGAGCATTCATAGCGAGCACTATTAGCTTTGCTTTTCCATGGAGCACTAGTCTAACAACTTCCTTAGCGCCATAAACTATTTCACCCGTTCTCGAAGCTGTCTGGAGAGCTTTTATTAACTCTGGTTTCTGTATACTCATATTATACACCTAACTTTACTATTCCTCTCTCTTAGTTAATAGACTGGGATTCATGTAAACGCTTACAAGCCCTGTTCCAACAGGTATAATTTGGCCAATTATAATATTTTCTGTTATACCTGATAAAATATCTTCTTCGCCTGCAAAAGCGCTTTCAATTAGTTTCTGAACAGTTGTCTCGAAAGTTGCCTTGGCTAGCACGCTTGGTTTTTCACCAGCTATACCCATTCTACCTACTTGCCTAACATGCCCAGTCCAGCTCATCATATCAGCTAGTAGCATTATATGCCTTATATCGACATCGAGCCCTTGATCATCAAGAGTGTTCTTTATTTCCTTAATTATAACTCCTCTAGCAGCTTCTATTCCTAGAACCTGCTCTACCTCATGTATATTATTTGTATATATTCTTCTCCAATCAACGCCGGGGATTTGCATAACCTCTTCTAGATTACTACCCTCAGCTATTATCACGTACTCTTCCCCACGTTTTTGTATAATTGTTTTCTTGATGTTCCTAACTCCTTTCACATGTGCTTGTAGTATTTTTGATCTCAGCTTCTCAATTTTCATGGGATCGAGATATTCCTCGTTGAGATATACTCTAATCTCATATGGATTATCTCGTGAGACTTCAACCTCTCCGATCTCTAGTTTTCTCAACACTTCTAATACCTGGTCTATTGAAACCCCTTTATCGCTAAGCATTTCCTTATCAAGTTTTACAATAGCTACTCCCTCACCGTAGTCTATTCCAAACTCCTCGGTTATGTTCTCGATAAACGTGGTCTCGATCTGCCTAGCTATTTTCTTAACCTTTTCCAAGTCTTGCTTTATATCCTCCTCTAAGTAGATCTCCATTATAGGTGTCTCTGGGCGTTTTCTAGCATCTACGATTTCAATAAGTCTAGGTAGACCTAGAGTAACGTTATATTCTCTTACTCCAGCATAGTGAAACACTCTGAGTGTCATCTGTGTTGAAGGCTCTCCAATACTCTGAGCTGTTATTGTGCCAACTGCTTCCCCTGGATCAACAAGTGATCTTTGATAGATCGCTACGACTTTGTCGATTATTTCACGTGCTCTCTCGAGACTTATTCTTTGTTTTTTAACTAGATCTTTTAATTTCCTTGATAACTCCTCGTAGATAGAGTTAGGTAATTCGTTCTTTGCCTTTTCAAGGAGAAGATCGATATGGGATTCTATGGAATTACTCTCATGCATAGATCTCACGCTGAATACTTATCTAGTATACGGTCAATGTTAACTGGTTTACCATGATCGCTCTTAGCCGGGTCAACGCCGTCTTCACCATATAGTAATTGAACAATTTCACCCATCGCAGTTCTAACTGTTCCATCATACTGTACCTTGAGATCTTGTAGAGCATTTATTAATCTTCTCTGCATGTATCCTGACTGGCTTGTTCTAACAGCTGTATCGATTAACCCCTCTCTTCCAGCGGCTGCATGGAAGAATAGTTCAACAGGGCTTAGTCCATCGACAAATCCAGATCTTATGAATCCTCTCGCATCGGCACCGATATCTCCTGGTTTGAAATGAGGTAGCATTCTTCCATGGAAACCTCTAACTAGTCTTTTCCCTCTAACTGTTTGCTGACCTAGTAATCCAGACATCTGTGTTAGGTTAACTGGATTACCGCGAGCACCTGTGCGAGCCATTATAACAACTGGATTTGTCAATTTAAAGTACTGGGTTATAACATCTGCCACCTTGTCTAGTAGTTTCTTTGAAAGTGTATCTATTATCTCGTCTTCGAGGCTCTCTTCAAGTGTTTTACCTGGTCTTGGAGCGAGCTTTCCTTCTCTAAATTGCTTGATGAGATCATCTACTTCTCTGAGCTCTTCATTAATTATCTCCCCAATGGATTTCCTAGCTGACTCGCTGAGAACAAGATGGTCATAGCTCATCGTGAATCCATATAGCTCACAAGCCCTGACAAACATCTTGTAAACACGATCCATGAATAGTCTACCAAAGTCTTCTCCATACTCTTTGATGATCCAGTGCATCAAGCTTTCAGGCTCCTCTCTTCCAATACTAGCTTTGTCTAATACTCCCTCTAGAAGTATTCCTTTCTTGATCAAAACTAAACTATCATGGGGGCAGTCTTCATCTATACATCTTAGCACAGAGGCGCCACCAATTTTTGAATTCCTCCTGTAGTTAAAGTCCTTCGGTAGGAATAACGATATTATCTGTTTCCCTGTCCAGTACTCCTTGGGTTTCAATATCGCGGGCTCAGGCAATTCACCTCTATAACTAGTTGCAGTTAATATCGACGCTGCTTTTTCTTTTGTAAGGATAGTTGATTTAACCGTCAATATATATGCTCCACTAATATAGTCTTGTAATCCACCAATGATGGGGCCACCATATCTAGGTGTTAGTATATGCTTCTCAACAAGCATTAGTATCCTCGCCTCAGCTCGTCCCTCCTCGCTCTGGGGTATATGGAGGTTCATCTCGTCTCCATCGAAATCAGCATTGTAGGGTGGACATACTAATGGATTTAATCTAAGTGTCTTATATGGTAATACTCTGACAATATGAGACATCACAGAGATTCTATGAAGAGATGGCTGTCTATTAAATAACACAATGTCTCCGTCAAGTAAATGCCTCTCAACTACGTATCCTGGTTCAAGGGACTCTGCAACTACTTTCCTATCCACGTATTTTAAGCTAATCTTCTTTCCATCAGGTCTAATTACATAGTTGGCTCCTGGCCATTTATCCGGACCATTTAGCACTAACTTTCTAAGAAACTCCACGTTCCACGTTGTTACCCTCTCGGGTAAAGTAAGCACCTTTGCTATTTCCTCTGGAACACCTACCTCGTTGATGCTTAGACTTGGATCAGGGCTTACAACGGTTCTAGCTGAGAAGTCAACGCGTTTTCCTCTTAGATCTCCACGGAATCTACCTTCTTTACCTTTTAATCTCTGTGCTATGCCTTTAAGTACTTTTCCACTTCTATGTCTCGCTACGGGTATGCCTGATATTTCATTATCAATGTATGTAGCAACATGGTATTGTAGTAACTCCCATTCCTCCTCGATGATAGCACTTGGAGCACCGCTTTCAATATGCTCTCTTAATCTATTATTTACTCTTATGATATCAACTAGTTTATGGGTTAGATCATCTTCGCTTCTTATACCGGTTTCAAGAGTTATTGATGGTCTAACACTTCTAGGTGGAACTGGTAGCACAGTTAGGATCATCCACTCAGGTCTAGCTTCCTTGGGGTCTCCTCCAAGTAGTAGAACATCTTCATCTGGAATTTTCTCAAGTCTCTCTCTTATGGTAGCTGGCCATAATCTCTCTAGTTTTTCTTTCTCGGGTTTCTCGGCGTGTACTATGTAGTAGGTATATGGTCTATCTAGCTTTATCTTCCTAGATATAGCACCACAATGTGGACAAGTATTCATAGACATTGCTTTCTTTCTAACATATTCGTGGAATCTCTTCTTTAGATACAGTAGTTTTAGTTCTTCTAGGTCTCTTAAAAGCGCGAGAAGTTCTTGTCTCTCATTCTCGGGTATTTTGATTCTTCCACATACTTCGCACGTTGCTTTCATATACATTAAGACGTATTTAACAAATCCAACATGGATTACAGGTTTCGCTAATTCGATGTGTCCAAAGTGACCAGGGCAGCTCTCGCGAGTGTTTCCACATACTGGGCATACTTCTCCTGGCTCTATAGAGCCCATTCTCTTATCCATTACTCCTCCATCAATTGGTAATCCATCATTGTCGTAGACATCCGTTGTTGCAATAGCTGTTACACTCATTCTTCGTATTTCATCTGGTGATAGTATCCCGAACTTTATTTTTGAAACCCTAGTAGTGAGCACGTTCAGAAAGATCACCTTTTAACAATGTCCTCAACATGGATCCTGGGTCTAAGACCCATGCTAATTAGTTCTTGTATAAGTAATTTAAATGCGTAACTCATATCTACCGGGATTAGATTAGCCCTATCCTTGTGAACGGGGCACATGAATTTTGCCTTGTTTTTATCATAGTAACCAATAAGGCCGCATTCTTCACAGACATATACACGGCTTAAATCACTTCTCTCTCTCATAGCCTCTCTCAGTAGCGTAGCTGCACCGTGACCAACAAGGCAGTCAACCTCCATCTCACCCCATCTTAACCCACCAGCTCTTGAACGACCCTGCGTAGGTTGCCTTGTTAGTATTTGGACAGGTCCCCTAGCTCTTGCATGTAGTTTATCACTTACCATGTGATGTAGTTTCTGGTAGTAAACTATCCCTATGAACACTGGGTTTTCAAGTATCTCGCCTGTTCTACCATCATACATCTTCTCTTCGCCACTTGGTGGATAGCCATATCTCCTTAAGACTAGTTTCATGTTTTCAACGCTTTCTTTATGGAATGGTGTTGCATCTACAAATTCTCCCCTTAGAGCAGCTACTTTTCCTCCAATGCTTTCTAATAATTGACCAACAGTCATTCTACTTGGGAAAGCGTGTGGATTGATAATTAGATCTGGTGTTATCCCATCATCTGTGAATGGCATATCATATTGTGGTATTAGTAATCCCACAACTCCTTTCTGACCATGTCTAGATGCGAATTTATCGCCAAGTTCTGGTATTCTGAGATCTCTTACTCTTGTTTTCACGAGTTTATTGCCCTCGTCATCCATTGTTAATATTACAACGTCCACGATACCTTTTTCACCATGTCTTACAGCTATACTTGTATCTTGTCTTGTTATTCCCCCCACGGCGTACTCCTGTGCACTAATGAATCTCGGTGGACTTATCTTGCCAATCAACACTATTCCACCAGTGACCTCTGTCTCGGGTGCTACGATGCCATCATCTTCGAGTAGTTCGTAGACACCTTGCCCTCTATACCCTCTCACACTAGGAGGTGGACGGGTTATCTCGTCTTGTATTCCACCGGGATACTTGTACTCTACTGTCGTATATAACCTGAAGAACGTTGATCGAGCTAGCCCGCGATCAACACTGCTCTTATTTAGTATGACAGCGTCTTCAATGTTATAGCCTGTATATGTCAGTACAGCTACAACCATATTCTGGCCAGATGGTCTTTCATTATATCCAATGACCTCCACTGGTCTCGTGGTTACAAGTGGTTTTTGTGGATAGTGTAGTAAGTGTCCTCGTGTATCAACTCTTCTCTGGAAGTTTGAAGCGTTCAATCCTAGTGCTTGTTTAGCCATGGCGGCTTCATACATGTTTCGGGGGCTCTGGTTATGCTCAGCATATGGTATTATTGATGCTGTTATTCCAAATATACCTGGTATCCATAGCTCTAGATGAGTATGTCCGCTTGTAACATCTTCAGGGGTTAGCGAGATATATGCGTTTTCCTCTTCATCAGGGTCGAGATATTCAATCACGCCGACTCTAGCAAGGTCTTCAAAAGAGATCTCGCCGGCTTTAAGCTTCTCTACATGTTCTTTCTCTAGTTTAGGTTTACCATTCTCAACAACAATTAATGGTCTTCTAATACGACCAGCATCAGTGTTAACAATTACTTCATTTACTTGTCCTACACGTATATGTGCTATGTTTACCTCGGTGCTTACCTTACCTTGTCTTCTAAGCTCTCTTATCTTTTTTGCTAGGAACTCCCCATCTTCATGATATCCTATTAACTTGCCATTTAGGAATACCTTGGCGTACTTAGCGTACGTTATCTCCTCTGCTTCTCCTTTTTCAAGCTTTTCCAACACTTCGTCAATATATCCTTTTACAACTTTATTTCTAATCCTCTTCGTAACTATTGGGATTGTTCCTAGCTCGTATAATAGCTCTTCTACTGGTTTATCATCTATTCCAACACTGACATTGACTAGTAATGCAAGGTTCTTGACTAACCCTATATTAGCTCCTTCGGGTGTTTCAAATGGACATATTCTACCCCATTGTGTTCCATGTAGCTCTCTTGCTTCGAAATGAGGTTGTCCTCTAGCTAGTGGAGATACAACCCGTCTCAAGTGGCTAAGAGTACTCATCATGTTTGTTCTATCTAGTAACTGGCTAACACCAGTTCTGCCACCAGGCCAGTTACCTGTTGCCATGGCATGGAGTATTCTATCTGTTATTATACCATGTTTAAACGCTGCTTTTAATTCGATCTTCCTTGTTCTAGATAGTTGTTTCTCGAGTTCTTCGCGCACCTCTCTTGTAAATGACATTAACGCTGTTCTCGTGAGTGTTGCCAGTAGATCTCCTGCTAGTTTTAATCTCTTGTTTCTATAGTGGTCTTTGTCATCAGGTGGTCTTACTCCAAGCATTAAGTCGATTATTTTACTAATCATTTGTCCAATGAAAACTGCTTTCAGTAATCTAGTCTCTCTGCTAGAGTCTGTACCAATATGTGGAAGTAGTCTCTCATCTAGTAATCTACGAGCTCTTTCAATTCTCTCATCTCTTGGTCTTCCAATAGCGAATCTAGATCCTATAAAGTCCAGGGCCTCTTCTACGACTCTTCTTCTATAGTCCTCCATGTATATCTTTAACTCCTCCTCGCTTAATCCCTCAGGTACCTCTGGTCTTGGAAGCATTTGCTCAGCTTGGAGTATTGAAGGTAACACAAAGCTATGGTATGATGGGTCAGGGCTCACCGCGTATAGTATTTCGCGAGTATCTAATCCAAGAGCGATCATCAATATTACAGCGGGTATTTTATGTCCTTGGAAATTAGCGTAGAATAAGCCATCTTTCCTACGATCTATTATAAGCTGAGCTCTTCTCCCTTTCGCAGCGCTTACAACCTTAGCCATGTGTGTTATTCCGGTTCCTTCTTGGCCGTAATCGACTAGTATAGTGTTGCTTGCTAAGTCTTCTTGCGCAACAAGGACTCTTTCACTTCCATTTATAATGAAGTATCCACCAGGATCCCGTGGATCTTCTCCATATTGAACCAGTTCCTCCGGGCTAGCTTTGCTCAGTGGATCGATCTCTGATTTAAGCATTACAGGTAAGTCCATTAATTTTAAGTTCATCTCTATGTATAATCCATCTCCTTCAATTCTCGCTGTTACAATTAGAGGTGCCATGTATGTTAGATTTCTAATTCTACACTCAAGTGGTGTCTTATATTGTGGTGTTCCATCTATCTCAATCCACTGAGGTCTCTCTATACGTGGTTTCTCTATGTATAATTTAATATTCTCTGTTATCTGGATAGCTCTAAACTCCTCGATCATTGAGGGAAGTATTTCCCTGATAAATCTATTGTAACTATCTAAGTGTTGTCTAACTAACCCCTTCTCCTCGAGGTATTTCTTGGTAACTATCCAAAGATCCTCGTGGGTGATACTCGTATTCAAGACTTCTTCGTCACCTCTGCAGCTACATATCTATAAGTAACGAATACACCTGATGTATGACTTTTCCTAAAAATTCTCACTATATCACCTGGCTTAGCTCCAATTAACTTTACCACAGGGTCATCGGCTGATATCCATGGTAACTGCCACGGTTCAATACCTAGTTTTTTCAGCAATTCAAGTGCTTCTTCCGGTGGCACTAATTCATGTCTTGGCACGAGCTCGTGTTCAAGGATATTTATTTCTCTCTTCATAAATACCAGCTTCCAAAGCAATCTAACCTTAATCTTTCAAGGTTACAGAGGCTTTTATAGTATATCCTATGGGTGATCAAGCTCCCTACCACGGAGTCTAAGTAGTAAAAATACATGGAGTTGGATTAATGGACCGGCCGGGATTTGAACCCGGGTCCTCCCGGATGCCAACCGGGCGCTCTTCCAGGCTGAGCTACCGGCCCATTCTAATTCATTAAAAAAATTTTCTTTCTCCTTAAAAAGTATTCTCGAACTATAAATCAACTGGTTGAGTCATAAAGCTATTATTGGTTGTCGAGAATTCTATGAGAATAGAGTTAACTACTTGGTGTTGGTTTTGAGTAAACTCGGTGAGCGCGAGGAGATAGATTTAATAGAGGAGATAATTCGCAAGAGACAATCATTATCAAGTATATTTGCAAATAGAGAGATTCTACATCCAGATTATATACCGGATACCCTGCCTCATAGGGAAGTGGAGATAAAGAAACTTGCTGATATACTCGTTGTATCAGCTAAGGGTGATAGACCTAGTAATGTTCTTCTTTATGGTTTAACAGGAACAGGTAAGACAGTCGTGGCAAACTATGTTGTTAAGAAACTAGTTGAGAAGGCTTCATCTATAGGAGTTAAACTAGGATATGCTTATGTAAATACAAGAAAGGTAGATACATCGTATAAGGTGCTTGCATCAATTGCTTCAAGTCTTGGACTGAGAGTTCCATTTACAGGTCTAGCTATTAGTGAAGTATATAGAAAATACATTAATGCACTTGAGAACTGGAGTGGTTTACACATTGTTATACTAGATGAGATCGATTACTTTGTTATCAAGAGGAAAGGGGAAGATCTACTCTATAAGCTACTTCGAATAAACGAAGACCTAGCCAAAGCAAAGGTGTCGGTAATTGGTATCACGAATAATCTATACTTTGTGGAGAGCCTTGATCCAAGAGTGAGATCTAGTCTTGGGGGAGTCGAGATATTCTTCCCTCCATACAATGCTGAGCAACTATTTACAATTCTTAAGCAGAGAGCTGAAAAAGCATTTCAACAAGGTATTATAGATGACTCAGTAATATCTTATTGTGCAGCATTAGCTGCGAGAGAGCACGGGGACGCTAGAAGAGCACTAGACTTACTCAGGGTTTCAGGGGAGATCGCGGAGAGAGAGAGATCTACGCGAGTTGCAATAGAGCATGTTAAAAAAGCACTAGTAGAGATCGAGGAGGGGCGTATACAACAGAGCATTAACACACTCCCACTTCATCAAAAACTTGTATTAAAGGCGATTGCCGAGATCGTCTCTAAGCAAGGGTATGCAACAACCGGGGAGGTTTACGCAATTTACTCAGAGGAGTCTAGAAAACGTGGATTAGAGCCTTTATCAACAAGGAGGATAAGCGAGTATATTGCACAACTAGATATGACAGGAATAATCACAGCAGAGGTGAGAAGCAGGGGGAGACATGGGTTGACAAAGGTAATAAAAATGCGCGAGGACATGGTAAAAGCTGTATTAGAGGCTTTGAAATCCCTTGGATAGGTTATTGATTGAAGCATACGATGATGGATTTTTCCCAGTTCACTGTAAAGGAGGTAGATGCGGGACCTTCATAGCTGGCGTAAGAGCAGATAAGATCAAAGTAGAGAAAGTGGCATGGACAATAGTAAAAGTAGACTTGAACAAAACAATTGATGCTATAATAAACCTCTCAGATCTATTGAATGGTGACATAATAATACTTGATGGCATAACATATGCTGGGTTCGATGTAGTCGACCCAGTGAAGTTGTCGAGATCTACGAGTAAAGGTGTGATTGTTATTCAACAATATTCCTTAAACCTAGACAGGATCAAGGAGGCTCTTATAAAACACTTCGCCGACTGGGAGAGAAGATTTCAAGTTATAAACAATGTCTACCGAGATATGAAATATTATAGCACCCCGTGGAGAGTGATTAAGATATACACGGTTAGTGTTGATAAAGAAACAGTAGATAAAGTCTTAAAATCAACGTTGATATATAGCCCTATACCAGAGCCTTTGAGAATAGCAGATAAAATAGCATCTTCTTTATCTCAGCTACTTTACAGGTATTAACACATGTGTATTGATTGTATAATCCTAGCTCCGTGGATAAGCAATGCCTATCATGGATGTGCACACTGGGTTAAGTAAGTATACCTTGGAATCAATGGCTTAAAGCTACTACATCACCGTCCTCCAGGAGCTACCTCCTGGGAAACCCGGTATTCTCCTCGTTGGCAGGGGTGATCTGGTGAACTCGCTATGCTTGATCTATCTATTTCTTCGATAACTACAATACTTGTACAGTAGTGGCATGAGTAGTTGAGCATCTAAGCGAGGCCTGGGCCCTTCTAAAGTACTCCAGGTAGAGCTCTATGGGTAGTGATAAGTAGAGATGAATCCACGCTCTTAGAAACTATTCTCGCAATGTAGCGGGTTTTTTCTCTTAGCAGGCCTAAGTGAATCCTCGATGATAGGCTATTATAAAAGATGTATTTATGGTATTAACTAATGTATATACAATTTTAACTGGAATAATTATTGCTTAGAACGGTGCTTAATCATGGAGAAGCAGGTAGGGGAAAAATACCCAATATCGATGGGGAATGAAAGAAGTTCATATCTAGAGAGAATCTCAAAGCTCCTGGATAAGAATAATTACGATAAGTTATCGCACATAAAGAATACTGAGTTGTTGAAATGGATAGTTGAAGTAGTAGAGTTATTGGAACCAAGTAGGATATTCATCGTAACTGATAAATCGGAGGACCTGGAGTATATACGTAAATCAGCTCTTAGTAGAGTAGAGGAGTATCAATCAAGCTACAATCCCATGCACACTGTTCACTTCGATGGACCCAAGGACCTTGCTCGCGATAGAGAGAATACTAGAATACTAGTCCCATCTGGAGTTGAGATCTCAATGGTTAACAGCAAGGAGAGATTAAAGGGCTTAGAGGAGGTGAGAGAATTGTTTAAGGGAATTATGAGGAACAAGGAGCTATACATTGGACTATACTGTTTTGGTCCTAAAAATTCTCCTTTCTCGCTTTACGGTGTCCAGGTTACTGACTCAGCTTATGTAATACACAGTAGTAACATCTTGTATAGAATATGTTACGATGTGTTTGCTTCAAGGGATGACATATTCTACATGAGATTTCTCCATAGTGCTGGTGAGCGAGATGAGAATGGATGGTCGAGGAATATACATAAACGGAGAATCTACATCGACCTAGAAGACAACATCGTATATAGTGTGAATACACAATATGCAGGAAACACTGTTGGGTTAAAGAAACTATCACTTAGATTATGCATAAATAAGGGGTATCGCGAGAACTGGCTATGTGAACACATGTTTATAATTGGTGTTAGAGGACCAGGTGATAGAGTCTCTTATTTCACAGGTGCTTTCCCAGCTGGATGTGGTAAGACATCAACAGCTTTGATAGCTGATAGAGTTGTTGGCGATGACCTTGCAATTATAAGGAATATTAATGGGGAACCTAGAGCAATAAACCCCGAGGTTGGAATGTTTGGTATGATAGATGGTGTTAATCCCATCGACGATCCAGAGATATATGAAATACTCACTAGTAAAGAGACAGAGGTGATATTCGCGAATGTTTTGCTAACTGAAGAAGGTGATATATGGTGGAATGGAAAACCCTATCCACCTGGGCCAGGAATAAATTATGCTGGTAAATGGTATCCTGGTTTAAAAGACGAGCGTGGTAATGAAATACTACCTTCACATCCCAACGCAAGGTTTACTACAAGTATATTCTACTTGAAGAAAGTAGACCCTAAGATAGATGATCCAACGGGTGTTTCAATCAAGGGGGTTATATTTGGTGGAAGAGACCCGGATACCTGGGTTCCCGTCGAAGAGGCTTTTAACTGGGATCATGGTATTGTAACGAAAGGAGCATCGCTAGAATCCGAGAGAACAGCCGCTGTGCTAGGACAAGTTGGTAGGATGGAGTTTAATCCATTTGCTATACTTGATTTTCTATCCATATCTCCAGGTGCATTCGTAGAACTCCACTTTAGGTTTGGTAATACACTAAGGGAGAAACCTAAGATATTCGGTGTAAACTACTTTCTTAGAGACAAGAATGGAAAATATCTAACTGAGAAAGTTGATAAGAAAGTATGGTTAAAGTGGATGGAACTACGTGTAAACAACGATGTAGATGCGATTGAAACACCAACGGGCTATATACCTATTTACCAAGACCTCGTAGATCTATTTAACAAAGAGCTTGGAAAAGGGTTTCCAGAAGAGCTTTATAGAAAACTATTTGCTGTAAGGGCAACCAAGCATCTAGAGAAAATAGAAAGAATATGGAGAATATATGAGACCGTAAAAGATACACCAAGGAGATTATTTGAGATACTAAAATGGCAGAGGAAAGCACTGGAGGAGGCTAAGAGCAAGTATGGAGATGTAATAAACCCGTTTTCAATAGATAAGAAATAGTGGAGAGGATCCGGGCGGGGATTCGAACCCCGGTCACGGGGGCTCCTCCGTCGCGGCCAAAGCCC
>JAWAPI010000031.1:0-13170 GCA_038894495.1 Desulfurococcaceae archaeon | reverse complement strand
CTGAGTCTATTGTCCCATGTGGAGCAAAATGTTCCAAGACCAATACTCAATTCAAAACCCAAAATAATAGTTATTAAAACTAGTTGTTTAAATAAATAAGATGGAAAAGCACCATGACTCAATATCCTAAACCAATTGTATTAATTAGTGAATGTCTCGGGGTCAAACCAGTTAGACACGATGGCAATATAATATGTGATGATTTCATAGAGACATTGAAGAAATACATTGAGATACGCCCCATCTGCCCAGAGGTGGAGATAGGTCTCGGTGTCCCTAGAAATCCACTAGTTTTATACGAGGAGAAGGGAGTTATAGACCTAGTAGACACGGTCTCCGGGGACACCTATGCTGGAAAAATAAGAGAACTCGTTGATAAGATAACAAGTAATCTACAAGTAGATGGAATAATACTTAAATCCATGAGTCCTTCATGTGGTGTGGGTGATGCAAAAGTATATGGACCTGGTAGAAGGGTATTAAGGAAAGCTGATGGATTATTCACAATGTTAATTAAGAATACACATCCATGTATACCATTAGAAAGCGAGAAAAGACTCTACAACTATGAGATAAGATCGAGATTCTTAACAAAGATATTTGCAATAGCAGACCTTAGATCAACACTTAGAGATATTAAATCAAGAGAAGACCTCGTCGAGTTCCACAAGAGAAATAAATACATTATCATGCTCCACAGTGACTCATCACTCAAAAACCTAGGTAGAGTGGTGGCTGCACGCAAATCAATAGGTATGGAAGAACTAGTCAAGAAATACAGTGACGAATTCATGAAGGCTATGTGTATGAATCCACATAGAGGTTCATACACCAATGTTCTTACTCATATCTACGGGCATTTAAAAAATGAGCTACCTCGATCTGAGCGCAAATATATTCTAGACTTAATAGAGAAATATAGAAGAGGCCTGGAGAACCTCAGAACAATACTTGTCTACTTCAGAGGATTTAAACATAGGCTCGAAGACAAGTACTTAGCAGAGTCAAGGTTTTTTCAGCCATATCCAGATGAGCTAGATATAATCCCATAAGAGTCTACGTGTATCCAGGTCTTACTTTACTAAAAACTATAATATATTATTCCCATAGATCTGGTCTACTTGGTTTTTGATCTCCTTATTATAATTAAAGCTAATGTTACCACGAGTGTTGCCAAGATAACTACTGGTATTATCATTTTAGAGTATTCATCTACTTGTTTAACCTCCTTTGGGCCTTGCTGAGTTTCAGTTGTTGTTTGATAAATAGGTGGTGAAGTGTCTGTCCCAGTATACACTGTGGTCTGAGATGTCTCTGTTATCTCGGTTATTAAGGGATAAAATGTGACTATCACTAGTCCATAACCAGTTATTCTCACTGTATTACCTTGATGTATCTCCACGGATACACTCCCAATCTTCGCTGTGAATATCTCGTATTCCCCCACGAGATTCACTACTACCTCGCCCAGCGGGATGTAGTCCTTGAAGATCTCCGTGTTAACTACAAGCTCATAGATGGATTGTTCACGGTAGGCGCTCTCGAGTGTGAAAAACATAATGATAGAGCCTGATTTACACACCACAAATACTATAGTATTATTAGTGTATTCTAAGCCGAGCACACTTATATTCCCCACTATCTCATAGTATTGATACTCTATATCTCCATTTAGTTGGATGATATCTAATGGAACTTCGTAGTACTCACATAGATCTCCACTGAGAGTCACATTTGCTATTAATACACCCGTGTTGTTGACAGGGTCTAGTATTAGGTGGAAAGACATGTTTGTAATAGAGGCACTTGGTAATATAACCATAGAACTAGTTGTAACAACCACAAGTAGTACTAGTCCTAGAATTCTTGAACCCTCCACATGGCTCACCAAGCGTATATTGCTGTTTAATATATGTCTTTGCGACATTTAAAAATTAGTAGTACTGGATATTATCTCATAATGGTTTAAAGTCGGTATTAAAACCCTGTGTAGAATTGATTAAAACTAGTAGACGCCTATAAGAGGATAGCTTGCTATGCGATTTATAGAGATAATATACCCTTTAGGGGCTTCGATAATATGGAGTGTAAACCCCGCTTTCATATATAAATATGCTAGGAGTGCTTCTCCCTATTACTTTACAGCTATTAGAGCGCTACTAGCATCTATTTTCATAGCTATATTGGTATTTACTATTGGATCCCCACATCTCGGAGATATAAATACACCTATACTCCTATTAATGATATTATCAGCTATACTCGGACCTGGTTTAGGAGATATAGCTTATACACGTGCTATACAACTCGTGGGAGGATCATTAGCTATCACTATTAGCTATGTATATATCTTCTTCGCCCAGTTATTCGCAGTGTTATTATTCAATGAGAGACTCTCGTTGATGGCAATTATTGGTAGCATTGTAGCGTTTACAGGGATCTACATAGCTATCTCGGAGAGGAACAATACTATGCTAGTTACCAAGAGAGGCATAGTGTGCTCTATATCTGCAGCTATACTATGGGGCTTGGCAGCATCTATGATCTCTCCTATAAGAGAATACGTTGATGCATATACAACTGCTTTTATAAGAACACTGGTTGTAGCCATCTTCGCGTTAATTATGGGATTTATTCATCGAGATGAATTCAACATCGATAAAAACACTCTTATCGCAGCATCATTCACAGGGATAGGAGGATGGGGTATAGGAATGGTGTTATTTGTATACTCTATCTATACAATAGGTGTCTCTGTGACAAGCACTACTACTGCACTAGCACCGGTACTATCCCAGTTTATTAATAAAGCAATAACAGGTGAATCTATCTCATCGAGAGTGTTTGCAGGAGCTATTCTTGTCTGCTTTGGAATAATCTTCACCGTGCTCTAGCCGTTTTCTTTTAAACCATATCATGGGCATTAACTACAAGGGAGGTCTTTGGAGAACAATGTAATCCAGCGAGTAATCTATAGTGATCGAGAGATGGGTTTTGAGGTTATACATTCGATCATTGATCAAGTCGTATACTATCTACAAGATTATTCAAAGACCTGGAGTGATGAGACCTATAATATGTTTTTAAAATCATTCAATGAATACCTTGAGCAAGCAACACCAATAAAATACCATGGAGACAGAATAGATGCTAGTAAATTAAGTAAATTACATGATATACTACCATTATGGGGAATACAAGTTGACAATGAGAAACTAAGAAAACTACTTGTAAAACTACTAGAGACGAGGAAAAACCCGTTGAATACGAATATATTTGAGCTAAGAGAGATCATCACTAACTTCCTAGGTAGTGTAGGAGTCGAGGATCCTGAAAGCGTAGTAGAACAATGTAGAGTACAAGACAGCGAGGGAGAATGCCTCATCTACATAGCAATACTTGCATTAGTACTAGCCACTAATCCATAGCTAGAGCATGCTAGAAAACTCTTGTATAGAGTAGGTACATTCCAACAGTAATCATAATCAATGAACCTGTTATTTTAAACAATCTCTCATGTCTTAGTAGAGTGTTAAAAACTCTCCTTGACCTAGATGCAGTAATAAACATTATGAACAAAGTGGCTGGGGGTAATATAAAAACAGCTACATAGAATAGTGTTAATAAAAATCCCATTAAAGCACCATAATTAAGCATTGTAGCATGGAAAACTATGTAGAGCTGTGCTGAGCATGGTAGTATAGTAAACGATGATAGTAAACCTAGTAAAAAAACCGTGGCAAGCCCCCTAGTTATATATTTGTTTACATTTATTACTGAGATGATCTTGCATGGAATATCATTCTCCTTGCAGACTAGTCCATCGTTGTTAACTATCACCCCGTGAACTACTCTATACCCTTTATTTAGAATATTCATTAGTAAAGTGAGAGAGCCGTATACGAGTAGAAATCCAACTAGAATAAAGGGTGGTAGAGAAAGAGAGATGTATCTAATTAATAAGCCAATCAATAGGTAACCAATATATATTGCGGATAGGAAAACAACGCCTGCTTTAAATGCATATCTTGGACTAATCATTAACGTGGACAGTAATATAGATGTTAACAATGCGTAGAAGCAAGGATCGAATGAATCAATTATAGCTAAGGTAGCTGTGTATACTAATAGCTCTAAGCCATTCATAACATGAACCTTTACTATTTATTAATAACCATTGATTCATATGTATTCTCTCAGTATAAGCTATGATAACCACGCTTAATATATATGAATTTACAGAGATGATATCGATCTAATCTATGCATTGATCACTTGTAAGCAACTCTAGTATTCCGCTATACAGATCCACTCTTGGAGCCCAGCCAAGCTCCATTGCTTTTCGAATATCTGCAACACTATGTCTTATATCACCTGGTCTTGGAGGGTAATACATAGGTTTTGAATCAACCCCTGATAGTTCAATAACTATCTTAGCTAGCTCACTTATAGAAATAGCTCTACCCGACCCCACGTTGAAAACACCAGTAGGCCTCCTCTCTATCAATGTTTTAATAAACTCTACTACATCTCTAACATGTATAAAATCTCTTGTCTGAGAGCCATCACCATATATTACTATTGGTTGATTCCGTCTAGCTCTCTTAATAAATCTTGTTATGACACCTGCATATGCATCGCTTTGACACATTCCATATACATTGAATAGCCTAGCTATTGAGAATCTCAATCCTAAGCCACCATAGAAGAACACTACTTCTTCGCCGAGCAGTTTGCTTAATCCATATGGTGAAAGGGGTTTTCTAGGGTGATCCTCACTTATTGGTATATACTCTGGATTACCGTAGACAGCGGCTGAGCTCATGTAAACTAGATATGAGTTGTTATTAAGCGCGAACTTGGCTATTTTTGCTGTGACAGCTGTATTGTTAACTATGTACTCGTATGGTTTCTGGAATGACTCATCTACACTAATGTAGGCTGAGGCGTGTACAATTACGTCTACTCTTGGTAGATCAATATGTTCCCTTAGATCACCTACTATGATCTCTATATTAGATGACCTCACTGTCTTAATCATTGATGCGTTCTCTAGATTATCAATCACAATTACTTTGTATCCCTCCCTTGATAGGTGTACTGCTATGTGGCCCCCTACGAACCCGGCTCCGCCCGTAATTAGGATCTTCATTTAGATCACTTATTTGCTTTTCTCACGTATAAGTGATGCCATCTGCTCTAGTTTTCTATGAAGTCTTTGCTCTAATCTCTTTATGTAAATTGATTGAACAGCTAATATTAATGAAAGTAATCCAATACCAGTGATAGTTATTGCTGCTAATCCTCTTATATGGTGAACGAACCCGAACTTTAAATACCTATATAGCACCCATGATCCAAGAGCTAGTCCAGGTATAGTTAGCAGTGAACCAATCGCAAATATTAGAAATGCTGGATTGTATCTCCATGTTAACCTTAACATATCTCTTGCGATATAGAACCCATGTATTACTCTTAGTTTCTTTAATAGCGGATCTATTCTCGGCCTGTACTCTATAGGCTCTTCACAAACATTCCCAAGGCTAGCAAAGTGTGATACTATCTCAGCCTCTACGCTGAAACCTTTCATTTCGAAACCTACATCTTGTAGCTTATCTAGCCTAGCTAGGTACATACCACTAAGCACATCTCTTATTCTCACACCGAAGAGTAGGTTGAATATAAAGGCGAGAATTTTATTTCCTAGTTTGAAGATTAAACGCTGTGATTCTTTACCGTATAATCTAACTCCAATAACCAGGTCACAGTTCCTTGACTTAGCTAGAGACAACAATCTAGGAATATAAGTAGCTGGATATGTATAGTCACCATCCATTACGAGAACATATGGAGTATTGACATGTTTTAACCCCGTTGCAATAGCCATTGCTTTACCCTGCCCCTCTTGCGGAATTACTCTTACACCACGGGATCTAGCTATCTCAGCTGTTTTATCAACACTCCCTCCATCAACTACGAGGATGTTATCTCTCTGTATACCTATTGATAATAGTTCGTCAATGACAAGCCCTATTGACTTCTCCTCGTTTAAAACAGGTATTAATATAGTGACATCTCGTATTAATCCCTGGTCATGAGAAAGCAAAGGCACCCCCTGGGCATATTTCAGTCTATAACTACTTCTATATTTAAATAAATCAATAGAAGATCAATTGTTCCAAATACACATCGCAGTAAATAGAGTAGTAATCTAGGTAGAATATAATGTAGGCTTGTTGCAAAGAATACAAAACAGAGACGAGAGATGCCCATGGTGATTTAAAAGTCAGAATTCAATGGACTCTTCGCAGCTCCGCGAGTACAGCCTTCTTCATCCCATTAATATACTCTAAACTTAGTTTACTTTATATCTAATTCATTAGATACAATACGTAATTATTTATTAGTCATTTCTAGGTATTAGCTTATTAATTAACTCTATATGTTGTATCCTTGGCCGCGGCTTTGAGATAAACCCTGTTTCAATCATGTGCACGGGTTTAATCGCTTTAACTAAGTATCTAGTTCTAAGCCCCTCCCATCCATGTTTACTAGTGCCTTCAACTATTGATTTCTCAATAGCTTCTATGTTATCGTAGACAAGCACTCTACCAGGAGCTACTATGATGAAATAATCTACTCTACTAATCAAGCTAGTATAGGGAGTAGCGGCGTCATTGAAGCTCTCGATGAATAGTATATCTGCATCCTTGCTTATCTTCTCGAAGCATATGTTAATGTTTTTCTCGGATTCCTGTGAGCTAGTGTAATTTAATAAGCTTAATACATTGCTTTTCTCCGCTTTTAACTTATTCACTAGCTTTGTGATCGTCTTACCTATTAAACCAGGTGCTTTCTTAATGTTCTCAGGGTAGTAGTAGTGTTGAGATAGACTTGTGCTACAATCTGTTATCCTGGAGATTGCTAATGTTGATATTGCTTGCTCTATCTCCAGGAAGTAACTGTCGATCTTATCTCCGTAATATGTTGGATCAGGCGGTATAGTTGCAAGTGCAATGGGGTTTCCAATAGCAGGGTTTTCGACAAGCCCGTTCTCGTAATATAGTGATATATCGTTTCCAACAAGTATACTCTGAGCTATGCTTTTTCTAATTGTAGATGGACTATACCATAGGCTATGACCTGCGATTGGCTTAAAAACCCTTGTATTCAAACCTCTACTTCGAGTATACATCGCCGATGAAAGAGTAAACCAGGTCTTACCTGAATCATATGGTATTAAACCAGCTACGAGTATCTTGATCGTTAAAACCACCTTGCTTAAACTAGATGAGATTGATTAACCAAATGAAACTATGTTAGATAACTAGTTTACCTGTTTTCTTATCGAATAAAAGGATCTTACCTAGATTGACTTTTACGTTGATCACGTCCCCCGGCTCTATTTTTATTGACCCAGGCGCCCTTATCTTGACAAGATCTGATCCTATAAATGCATTGATAATATTCTCTGATCCAAGTGCTTCGATAACATCTACTTTTAATTTTAACACGCCAAGTTCACTAGCTACCTGGGTTTTAGATATCTCCATGAACTCGGGTCTCACACCTAGTAAAACCTCTTTAACTCCATTTTCAAGTAAGGTGTTAGCATAGCTTAGTGCTATTGGTATTTTTAAAACATCAGAGCAGTTCAACTGGTATCTAGTCGAGTTATTTTTCTCACCTAGAATACTGTTTTCAAACTCTCTTGGGACACTATACGTAACTGGATTCGCCAGCTCCTCGAGAACGCAAGTAATTATGTTCATTGGTGGAGATCCAATAAACGTGGCTACAAATACGTCTTGTGGTTTATTATACAAATTGTCGGGTGTATCGACTTGTAGAACTCTACCCTTATTCATCACCGCGATTTTATCTGACATGCTCATTGCTTCAACCTGGTCATGTGTAACATATATTGTTGTTATACCAAGTGTTTTCTGTAGCTTTTTCAACTCACCTCTCATGAGAACTCTTAGCTTTGCATCTAGGTTACTAAGAGGCTCATCTAGTAGCCAGACCCTTGGTTTTCTAACAAGAGCTCTTGCTAATGCAACTCTTTGTTGTTGACCACCACTAAGTTGATTTGGATATCTATTTAAAAGCTCCTCGATACCGAGAAAACTCGCTATCTCCTTTACTCTCTTATCTATTTCTTCCTTTGATAAACCATATTGCCTTCTCCTAACCTCTAATGGAAAAGCAATGTTTTCGTATACAGTCATATGTGGATATAACGCATAGTTCTGGAAAACCATGGCAATATCTCTATCTCTAGGATGAAGATGAGTGACAACTTTATCATCGATTAACACGTCTCCTTCATCAGGGTATTCAAGGCCAGCGACTATTCTAAGTGTCGTTGTCTTACCGCATCCACTTGGACCTAGAAGCGTGAAAAACTCTCCATCATTGATTTTCAAGCTTACATGGTCTACTGCTACGACCTTACCGAACTTCTTTACAATATCTCTTAACTCAACTCTAGCCATGCTCTCACATTACCTAATCCGAATTTAAATAAAGGGGGTTTAATATATAGCAAGAGTAGAACATCTAAATAAAAAGAAATGATTCTAAGTGGAGACAGAGCGCCTCCTTGATACTCTAAGAGCTATGAAGCTCGCTAAGGTAGCCAATCCAAATACTATGATCGCTACTATGATGTAATTTAGGACCCCGGGTTTTTCAACAATAGTTGTCTCTGTAATTGTCTCTGTGAGTGTTGGAGTAGGAGATGGAGTAGTTGTTGGGGTTTCTATAGGCGTTGGTCGAGTCAGATAATCCGCAATTCTAACACCATGTATCCTCGCTAGCTCCCTAGTCGATGTATCATACGATCTTAACATCTGGTATTGCTCATCAGCTGTGGGCGCGAGAAGATCAATAATTAATGGTTGAACTCCAGCTAGGATTGCAAGTGGATCTCCTCCTCCAAGAGTCCACTCGGCTGGGTCTCCGGGTTGAATAGCTCTAATCCTATTTATTCCATATCCATCATGGCTAACAACAGCTACTACGATCACCCATTTATCAATGTTTTCAACATCATATAATACATCTTTTGAAACCTCTACGAGAATCTCTTTTCTAGCCTGATCTGCTCTCGGCACTAATTCACCGTCCTGGACCAATGATTCTGCCTTATCATAATAATATATACCTGATCTCTCCCCATCAGGCACGGGGGTTGTTCCCCAACCAGGTGCTATAATAATGGCTAAATGCCATCCATGCTCGATCTTTACATTTAACCCAAACGTATCTTTTCTCCCCTCACTATTGATGCTTGTCAATATATACATGTGGATTTGCTGAAGACTCCACCCATTCGGCCCACCCCATGGATTACCACCTAGCTCTCCGAACTGGAATTTGAATAGTAATCTGTCTACTCCATCTATTATTGTGAAGTTAACTAAGTCGAATACACCTGGCTTAAATACAGGGTTCGTAGGGTACTTAACAGTTCCTATCCCATTGTCGTCTCCAACGGGATCTTCCATATACACTATTAACCTACCTATTAACTCGACAGGTGGTGTTGGAACTGATATAATATATGCTAATCCTAGTCTCGAAGACCATTCAACGGGGTTCATGTCTTGATAAACAACTATTACTAAGTATGCTGGTTGACCCATAGCTAGGTTTAAACTAGTTATATCTATGGAAACCTCTATTGTCACTTGATCAAGTTTACGAGCAACATAGACGGTGTTTATTGTTGTAATAGATCTCCATCCACCAGTTCCATCAGCAATGGATATTGTTGCTGTTTTCTGTATTGGATCTATTAAGAGCTCTCTTGCTAGGTGTATTCCTAAATCAATGTTTCTCCCTCTCGGATATAGATTAAACTCTTGGTTGTAAGGAGACATCTTGACACTAGGTGTTGCGAAGTATACAGCGATCTTCAACCCTTGTAAATCAGTGTAGTTTATTACAAATGCAAGGTACAATTTAGTAGTGTCAATACCTACGTATACTTCTGGAAGCTTTGTTCCAACCACGACCCTAAGTGCTTTATTAGCCTGTACTAACTTGATCCAATCATCTTCGATAATACCATCTAGTGCAATAGGCATGTCAACTAGCCCTGGTGGAACTTGGTTTATTGTTCCAATTGGCTGACCATCTGGATACGCTGATACCCTTAAATACTCAGGTGGCTGTAACCCTGAGAGCTCATATGCTCTAGTAAGGTAAGCCTTAAATAAAGGATCAAACGTAGCCGGTGACCCACCTCCATCTCCACCATACCACCACCACCAGTCACTTGCTTGTGATTTAAGCAAATACCTAGCAATTAATGGATATCTCTCGTAGAGAACTCGCATAGAGTTAATACCTAGTTTACCGAGTACATCGCTTCTAGCCTTAACCATCCACATATGGGCAACGTTTTCCTGTCTATGACCAATCCATATAGCTACCTCGCCGCCTCCCCATGAGCCCTCGGGAAGTCTAGCTCTTACTTGTCTTCTTGGTAATGCATAGTATCCATCTCCATAGTTATTAGCAGGTATATCTGAGATATCTTTACCTTCGAGGTCAAGGTATTGATATGTTTTCTCAGGTAACGGTCTTGCCACGTTGCCAAATCTTTTTATGAATTCACCTGGGGTAATGGTCTCTAGAATTCCTTGTCTTTGTAGCTCATCTAGTCTTGAGTATAGTTTATTCAGGAATATTGTTCCAAACTCTGGGTAGTGTTCCCAGGGGTTTTCTCCATCTAGAGCAATGACTACTAATCTAGGTCCTTTCGCATTATTCCTGTAATTTAATATCCTATTTACAAGATCCACTACAGCGCTGTCCTGATCCCATCCACTATACTGGAAGCTTATTAAATTACTTATATCTGTTTCTCTAAAGAAAATGTATATCCTGCCTGAAACGAAGTCTATATACCATGGAACACCAATGTTTTCAATGTCTCCTGTATTAACACCTGTTGCTGCGAGTATAGTGCTGTCTGTGACAGTCCAGTTCATCCCTGCTTTTCTGAACGCCTCGACTACATACTCATTTACTGCTTGCTCAGCTGGCCAAACTCCTACTGGGGTTGTGTTAAGATACTGGTTAAATAAATCAATTGCAAGCCTAACATGAATCTCTAGGTCTTCTCCGAGCCCAGAGTCAACTATTATTGGTGCTAGTGGGTGACTATATGGCACTGGAATAACCTCTACCTGGCCCCTTGATAGTAGGTTTCGATATATTAGCAGCAATTCACTCATAATCTCTCTCTGAACAGTGAGCACTCTTGTTAGATTGACTCTGCTAAAACATGGTTTACTGCAACCAGTATACGCTGCATTCATTAAGCCATATACATCGGGGTATTTCTCTCTAGCTACTTGCGGATCAATCCATAGTAAGTTGAACAATACAGCTAAGTCCACTACGTTAGCACCTACTAGATCACCCTGGGTAAACTCACTTACTACGCATTGAATCAGCTCTTCATCTGTCTTTGCTTTGAGAGAGCACTCCCTCGTTATATTCTGAGCTAGGTCTCTTAGCTCTCTATACCTAGGAGATCTATTCACTATGTTAGCCCAGTTTATATCAAAGAATCCTCCAGGTGTTCTAAGCATGTTAAATACATCTTCAACAGATATAGTTCCATTTACTACTCTCCACGATATTATCTCTCTTAGGTCTCTCTTGTTGTTCTCAACGTAATCCACTATCTGTTCTAGCAAGGAGCCTGAGAATGTAAATGTTACACGCATACTTGGATACTTTGAGAGTATATAAGCCATTTTATAGTAGTTCCCAATCGAGTGCATTCTAACCCATGGCAGGATAAAGTATGTTTCATCAGGGCTATAATACCATGGCTGATGATAATGCCATATGAAAGCTATATATATTTTCTCCTGTTGCGCACTTGTGTACTGCAATAAAGGTATCAATGTATTCACTGCGATGATCAATAGTATAATAATGGATAATACTTGAAGTGACTTATCAATACTCATCAAACCCACCTGTTAGTATTAGATAAAAAGATGCGAGGTATATATATCGCACTCCACTAGATAATCCATAGAGTAGCTTGGTTGATACCATGAAGTGGAGGTGTAATTATTGCGGATTCGAAGAGGACTCTACTAAGCAATACTACTGGAAATGTCCTAAGTGCTCAAATCCACTCACTATAGTTTACACAGAGACAGGAGAGATCTACTCGTCTATGAATACATGGGAGAGATATATAGGATTCACTCCGTTAAAACCTGAGAAAACCCGAGGAGAGGGTTTAACCCCACTAGTAGTTGAGAGAGAGGGCTCCCATAGCTTATTGTTTAAACTAGAGTATTTAAATCCAGGTGGAAGCTTCAAAGATAGAGGCACAGCTCTCGCAGTTTACTATGGCTATAGAATGGGATTTAAAGAAACACTTGTAGATACCAGTGGTAATACAGGTATTTCCGTGACGTTATACTCAAGACTATATGGACTACGCGCAAACATCATAATGCCTAAAACAGCCCCTATAGGTAAAAAGAAAGCTGTTTTAAAGCTTGGAGGTAATTTAATCGAAGCAGAGAATAGAACACACGCTAATGAACTCGTAGCTAAATACATTAACGATTCAAAAACATACTATGTTGCTCACTTATGGAACCCACTCTACATAGTTGGACATGCAACAATATCATATGAAGTATACGAGGAATACGGAGTACCCGACTACATAATAGCCCCCATTGGATCTGGTGGATTAATCCTCGCTCTCTCCCATGGATTTAGCATGCTTATAAAACACAACCTAGCGAAGAAAAAACCGAGATTAATCGGTGTCCAGGGATATAGTTGCCAACCAGTATATGAGACATTGAAAGGAGAGAAAAACATAGGGGAGGAGTCTAACTTAGCAGATGGTATACTAGTTGAAAACCCACCTAGAAGAGTGGAGATCGCAGATACCATTAAAAACAGTGGAGGAGACATAGTATTAGTTGGAAACACAGAGATAGAGAAAGCACATAGAGAACTATGGGAATACGGATTCCTAGTTGAGCCTACTTCTGCAACCGTATACGCTGCCTATGAAAAGATAAGAAACAAGTTACCAGATAATGTATCAATACTACTAGTTCTAACGGGATCTGGTTTAAAAACACTTTAAAAGCAAATATAACCCTTAAA
>JAWAPI010000030.1:0-13590 GCA_038894495.1 Desulfurococcaceae archaeon | reverse complement strand
TATACTAGTGCCTTTAACAACGCATGGAGTATTAGAGTATATTGAAAACTTGGCTATGGATATTAGAAACGAGCTAGTAAAAATTGTTGACAATGTAGATGTAATTGTATGGCCTGATATGATCAAACCACCTCTCAAGTGTTTTTCATGGAATAGAGTTCAATACCATGCTGGATGTGTTCTAAAGCATTTAAAAGACATCTTTCAATTAATAGGCGTTATTGATAAAAACAAGATAATAGGAATAGGCTATATAGATGGATTCGAGCATGGGCTAAATTTTGTCTTTGGAGAAGCATTGCTACATAATAATGTCGCTGTTGTTTTCACAAAGAGACTTAAACCAGAGTTTTACGGTGAGCAATATAACTATAATTTATACTACGAAAGACTAGTCAAAGAAACACTACATGAATTGGGCCATTTACTTGGACTAGAACATTGTGTAAATAACTGTGTCATGAGGTTTAGTAACAGTATAGTGGAGGTAGATGAGAAGCCAAGATATTATTGCGAGAAATGCAGAGCAATCATAACAGATCGTTATATGTCTAGGACAAAGTAAGCTAACCACTCTTTTTCTGTTTTAATAACTCGCATCAAACTATAAGTAGCTGCCTTGACCTCGACTCTTGGCTCGTGTTTTGATAAGTCAAACTTCTCGCAGTATGCCATACCCCTTATCTCATATGATAGTTCACTATTCGATCTTTTGACTCTGAAACTAAAAGCTCTTATATCACTACATACAAGGTTCTCCGAATAGTATAGTATAAGCATTGCTTCCAACCACCTGTAGAGGAGATTTTCCAGGTCGAATCCATCTACAACTACTTCTCTTTCGAATACTCCACTTACTTTGTTAATATCAGTCATAGTATCAAACAGTGCTTTAGCACTATTTTCAAATAATTCTAGTATATTCTCCCCTCTAGCCCTTATGTAGACGTCTCCCGTATGCTCTAGTGAGTCGTATACTCCTGGAACAGAGTATATTATCTTACTCTCCATTAGTGAGCTCACCGCTTATTCTGTTGTAATGGATAAGACTCAAACTATTCAAATGAATTGTTTAAATCCTTTTAAACCCAAGGCTGGGATAATATCTCAAGACATTAGGTGCTAAAATTGATTAAGAGACATGAGTTTGAGTCATACTACGAGTACTTGTCTCCTGGATATACACCTGATCTCGACAACGATGTTATAGCTGTATTCAGAATTACACCTGCAGAGGGCTTTAGGATCGAGGAGGTAGCGAGTGGTATAGGAGCTGAGAGTAGCACTGGAACATGGACTACTCTTTATCCATGGTATGATATTGAGAGGATTAAGAAGCTTAGTGCAAAGGTATATGAAATAATTGATCTAGGGGATGGGTCATACCTTGTAAAGATAGCTTATCCAGTTGAATTATTCGAAGAGGGAAATCTACCTGGTTTTCTAGCTGGTGTTGCAGGCAATATATTTGGCATGAAGAGAGCATTTGGTCTTAGACTAGAGGATCTTTATTTACCAGAGAAGTTTCTGAGGTGTTTTAAAGGCCCAGGTAAAGGAGTTAAAGGAGTTAGAGAGATATTCAAGGTTTACAATAGACCAATAGTTGGTACTGTACCTAAGCCTAAGGAGGGCTACATACCTGAGGAAGTGGAGAAATTAGCATATGAGTTACTATACGGTGGTTTAGATTATATTAAAGACGATGAGAACCTAGCTAGTCCAAGCTTCTGTAGATTCGAGGCTAGAGCTGGAGCAATAATGAGGGTTATTGATAGAGTCGAGAAGGAGACAGGAGAGAGAAAAGCTTGGTTTGCTAATATAACAGCTGATATTAGAGAAATGAAAAGGAGACTTAAGCTCGTGGCTGATTATGGTAATCCCTACGTAATGGTTGATGTCGTTATTACTGGTTGGAGTGCTTTAACTTACATAAGAGATCTAGCTGAGGAACATGGTTTAGCCATACATGCTCATAGAGCTATGCATGCTTCCTTCACGAGGAATAAGTATCATGGTATATCAATGTTCGTCTTAGCTAAACTATATAGAATTATAGGCATGGATCAATTACATATTGGAACAGCTGGTGTAGGCAAGCTAGAAGGAGAGAAACTAGACGTAATAAGATACGCTAGAATACTTCGCGAGGAGCATTTTAAACCAGACCCAGATGATGTATTCCACCTCGAGCAGTCAATGCACCATATAAAGCCAGCGATACCTGTCTCATCTGGTGGATTACATCCAGGTATACTTCCACCAGTTATAGAAGCACTTGGAAAAGACATCGTGCTACAAGTAGGAGGAGGTGTAATAGGGCATCCTGATGGACCGAGAGCAGGTGCAACAGCAGTTAGACAATCACTAGAAGCAATAAGCATGGGTATACCATTAGATGAGTATGCTAAAACACATAAGGAATTAGCAAGAGCACTGGAGAAATGGGGTTTCACGAAGCCTATTTAGATATATAATTTAAAATATTTTCTTAATTTTCTAATCTCATTCAACACGGGTATACCCCGATTGAGTGACATAATCATCTATACTTTGCTTCAGAGGCGCTGAAGATGTTATGTATCACATTAGACGCCAGGACACTGAGAAGCTTGCTATGCTCTTGTTAGAATATGGATAAAAACATAGTTTTGAAAATGAGGTAGACTTAGTTAAGTTATAATACTACGAGAAGGGTAGAAAGGCGTAGAAGTCCACGACTATTTAGCATACTCTGTTAAAGCCATAGTTATGAAATCCATGCACTTTCCCAGCTGAGTCGAGATATGAACCGCAGCCTCTATGGCGAGAATTGTTGAATTAATAAATTTCCACAGGGACTACTCTAGAAAATTATACCTCTTCCTAGGTAGTTTTATTAGGCATAAGCTCCATAACCATTTAGGAACTCTCCACTTTTAGTCCTCTAAACCATAACATAGCGCTAAAATATCTAAAATTCATGTGTAGAGCTCACCGTTAAAGAATTTTTGATAGAACATGAGAGTGCCAGAGAAAATCTAAGATCAGTTTAACAAGTGATTAATCCACCGTTCTTTGTTTCATGTTTTTAAACACCTTGTCTTCTTGTTTTGAATAGTGGTGAGAACTCTGGTAACTCATAATGATTAGAGTAACTTCAGCGTGCTTGGTGATGTCCCATGATCCAGATCGTTATTTTCACGATCACATTGTTGATGATCATTGGACTAGTTCTGAGAGGATGCAATATCGCTATTACAATGCTTTTAGCACTTCTAGTCTACTCCATCCCATTGCTTGGCTGGGAATTTATCGAAGTAGCCATAGCCTCCTTCAACTCAACAATGCTCAACACTGTTCTCTCCCTGTTTCTCGCCATGGTCCTCGCAAACCTATATAGAAATTCAAAAGCATCTAACGAGTTAGTAAGGTCTTTCGAATCTTTTGGAGAGAGGGCAGCGTCGATCGCCGTTCCAGCAGTGATAGGTCTTCTCCCTATGCCTGCTGGAGCATATGTGTCCGCGACAATGATCGACCCTGTGTTCTCGAAGATAGGTTTATCCAGTGAGAAAAAAGCATTCCTTAACTATTGGTTCCGACACGTATGGGTGACTACGTGGCCCTTGTACCAGAATATAGTTCTTGCTACAGCATTATTGGGATTATCGTATACCCAGATATTTAATAAGACGTGGATCATCATGGTATCAGCACTGGTATCGGGAGTTATCATGTTTTTAATTATACACAGAGATTACAGGAAGAAGAGAAATACCGTGAAAAGTTTCAATGGACTAGTTCACGCATGGCCATTTATACTCATAGCATTATTAACTCTGATTATAGGTATCCAACTATACGTTTCCTTATTTGTAACTGTTTTACTATTCATAATAGCTTATAGAGTAGAGAAAAATATTATTTACTACTCTATTAGGAAAGCCTCTGACCCGACCTTGATTGGATTAATAATTGTATCTCTCATTTTCGGAAACTCCATTAAAACCACGGGATTGGCTAGCATTCTGGTAGATTTACTAATAAGCTACGGTGCATTAGCTGTCTTCATGATACCCTTCATGATAGTAGTCGCTACGGGCTTCGAGTTCACTTTTGTAGCACTAGGGTTCCCAGTGCTCCAAGGATTCTTATCCTCTTCAAGTAACTACCTAACACTAGCGTTCCTAGGAGGTTTTCTAGGCGCCATGCTCTCCCCCGCTCACGCCTGCTTAGTCATGTCTAGCAAATACTTCAACGCAGATCTACCTAGAGTTTATAAATACAGTTTGCCCGCCGCTTTAATAACATTGCTCACATCACTAGTCCTTATGCTAATTTAAACACTTATCATGTCATGAACCCAAAGTTACTTAAAATTACTACGCTCTGGTATTCACTATTTTAGCCACGAGCTTACTCTTGCTATTATTAAGACATTGTTTTTACAGCGCCAGAGCCAAGACCGTAAATTATTGCTTTCTAGGAGAAGAAAAGAAACTAAAATAGTCAGAGGTCCTGGCAAATATATAAGCTTCCTGAAAAATGCCTTTACTTCATAACAAATCTAATCTATGAGAGAAAAATAGTAAGTTTTAGAGAAATTAGTAATGGATTATTTTACTTGAAAAAGACCAGGATCGTAAAAATATAAGTAAGGAAATAAATGATCTTCTCGTGATGCACGGACTTAAATGAGAGTGTGAGCTCTACCTATTCTACAGGGCTAGAATTGTGTAGCCACATGGAGAGATCTAGTAATAGACAAGCTCGATGTTCTGGGATAGAGTTTAAGATGCACAGTGCATAAGCCAATATGAAGTGAATCCATTATACAACAATAAAGCTCGATTTGTTACAATAGATCACTACATCTATGCTTTCACATCTTGTTACTGAGCTAGACTCATCGCGAAATAATTTAAAGAGACAATAAAAGTAGGTTAAGTATCTATAAGTAATAACTAATATTTACAACTCCATGACACTAGGTAAACACAACATTAACAGCTCGAAGCTAGATATCTCTTCCCTCACACTAAATAACCCATAACTCGAGGTGACGTGTCCCCCTCGTGAATATGTAAAATGCCCTTATTATGGAGGATTAAGATAATTGAGGAACAAACATTTTCTTTACCGCAGGAATAACCATGTTGATCACTTGGAAGAGGTTGTAAGAATTTACAAGGACTCTAAGCGCCGGGGGCGGGATTTGAACCCGCGCGGGAGTTAAACCCCCACTGGCTCTCAAGGCCAGCCCCTTAGGCCGCTCGGGCACCCCGGCTCCTATTTTATGGTTTTAGATATAGGAGGATATAACCTTTTTTACCTACTGCTTCTACATAGCTATATATCTTCTTAGCTTCTCTCGCTAGTTGCTCGCCCCCCTTAGCTAGTATGAATTGCGCGAACCCATTTTTCTTTAGATGATTTAGGGCGCCGAGAACAATTTCTTCCACTACTTCCATCCCTGCGGATAACGGTGGATTAGAGTAAATCGCATCAAATAAAATACCGCTTACTGGGGTATACCTATCACCCTGTAATACTATTACCCTATCCTCTACGTTGTTTGATTTTGCATTATATCTACTTGCTTTTACTGCAAGTGGATTTATATCAACCATGTAAACTCTTAGTTTTTGATTCAACTTTGCAATTGTAATCCCTATTACGCCGTATCCACAGCCCATATCTAAGACAATGCCTTCACCGGGTAGTTTAATATTCTCTAGTAGTATTCTTGTTCCTTCATCAACCATGGATCCAGAAAATAAACTTGTATATGAGATGAATTGAAGTGAAATACCATGTAATGTAAAAGGAATAAGTATCTTCTTACCAGGTGTTTTCTTATAATAATGCATTTATTTAACCCTGTTTTGCTCCCTCGTTTTCCAAGTCCTGGGGTAAACACCTCTAGGCATTAAAACACGAGTTGTCTTAACAACTATACCCTTATCCATTCTCAATATTTCCTCGCTGTTTTTCAAGGATCTCCCTATAGCTACTAACTCTCCTTTAAGCGTATATATTGCAACCGCTCTCCCCGCCTCTACGTTCTTTGTTAACATAGAAATACCTGGGGCTGCTAAATCCGCTCCATGAGCAATGGAGTCCACAGTTGTATCCAGTATAATTATCTTAGGTAAGTGAACAGTTGAAACCTCAACTGGTAAAACAACTCTTCTAATATATCTTTCATCTCTCATTGTCTTCCAATAGTATAATGCTTCATTAACTTCTTGGAGAGTTACAAGAGTGTCATCCTCTTTAAAAGGCCCTGTTCTAGTTCTTCTAAGTTCTCTCATATGTGCTCCAACCCCAAGCATTAACCCCATATCATGTGCTAGTTTTCTCATGTAAGTTCCCGGATCACAGAGAACACGGAGAAGTAGAAACTTATCTTGGAAATCAAGAATCTCGATATCATATATGTTCTTTACCCTTATGGATCTCTTAACGCTAGATCTCAATGGAGGTCTCTGATAAATCTGGCCTTTGAAGTATTCTACAACCTCCTCTACTCTCTTACTATTTACACTTTCATGTAATTGAACGACCATTACATATTCTTTAACACTGTGAATAACGTTGCCAATTACTTTGGTGCTATGAGCTAGCCCTACTGGTAGAACACCTGTTACCTTTGGATTACCCCACCCCGCTCAGCTTAGAGACGGGGTTCCAGGGTTCCTCCATGACCAGCTCTACTTATATTAAACATTTTCTTAATCCACGCTAAAACCTCGTGACTAGTAGGTCCTGGAGGCTTATCGAGATTTAACACACCATAGTTTATATGATCATTGATCTCTCTTTCAAATGGGTAAACTCCATATTCCAAGCTAGTGTCTGAATCCCTTATCAGTATCCATTCATTGGTATATCCAGCTTTTATCGTTATCTTGTCAAGGAATTCAATACCTCTCTTAGCTAAACTCATTTAATCACCTTGTCTAAAAATAAATAGTAAAATCGGAGAAAATAGTTTTGTATATTACTTAGATATTGAAAGTTTTGGCTTAATAATCTCTTTCATGAAGTCCTCTAACTTAGCCTCTTCTATAGCTTTATATACTTCTTCGTCGCTTGCTCCTCTAGGTATCTTGATAACTTTATCCAGTGGTTCAAGATGTTTAACATTAACTTTTCGTCTCTTCACTTTTGTTAGGTTCTTTGGCCCAGTTACAACCACGAAGTTTTCATCAATTATGTCAACTACTACACATTTTCTACCTGCTTCTCTACCAGCTGTTTTTACACATATCCTTCCTATTTCTATAGCCGGCATGATCACACCCTGTATATATTGCTCCTTATAGTTTATTTTCAAGAGCTTTTTTAATTATTTCAAATGTCTCTTTAATACCAATCTTCCCAGTGTTTATGATAACATCGTATGTTGATAGATCACTTGTGTCAATACCATATATCTCGAAAAATCTTTTACGTTGAGTTGTCTCTCTTATCAATGTCTCCTTGAGTGCACTCTCAATTGAAACACCATCTCTAGATGCTATTCTTAATACTCTAAGGATTAACGGAGCAGTGATGTAGATTCTATAGTCAACCATATCTCCTACAATCCAGCCAGCTAGGTGACCATCTATCACAATGTTATCATCTTTCGCCGCTTCAAATGTTTTTCTATCAACCTCGAGATCTATCGTTGGATCTTTGACCGCTACTAAACTCAGTTCTTCAACACTTAACCCTCTCTCTCTCGCTATCTCTCTAAACACTAGTCCAGCTGAGAATAAACGAAGGTTAAGTTTCTCCGAAATCAACTTCGCCTGTGTTGTTTTACCACTACCAGGGGGTCCGCTTATAACTATCTTGACCAAAAGAAACCCCTTGTAATACTAACTAGTCATCAATTCAATAATAAAATGTCACCTAGTTGATTCATCCATTGATCTAATTGCTTCTCTAATTCCCCGTGAAAGACAATTTGGACATAAATAGCCTCCGTAAGGTCTTTGAGGTCTTTTCTCGGATTTAGCAAGCTTAACTAGTTTACTTGGTCTTAGAATAGGAACTCCATTTAAATCAGCTCCGCATATGGCACACTTAGCTCTACCTGGCTTTCTCTTCTCGTATTTAACTACTACTTCGCCGCTTGGTATTCTCCTCACGATTCTTCTCCAGCTCCGTGTCCTATACATCGGTCTTGGCATAGTGTGGAACCCCTGGGTTTGTTATCTCATCTCCTCATCCATATGCTACAAAGCCTTAAAATCTTTCAATAATTAACCTTATCAATCTTGTATTTTCATTTCCCTGGTTACTGGGTAAAGCGTTGTTATAAAAGCTATAAGCACAACTATATGCGGGTAAATATATATTCTACCAGTTTCATAATCAATAAAACTAAGAAAAGGAATTATAACCGGGGATTCCAGTAGTGGATATGTATCTGTGTACCTTGATATTAAATAGAGTGTCGTGAAGATAGTAGCTGTGTACACTGCCATGAATAATCCTATATTTAATAGCGTTAAAGTAATCATTTTCCTTCTAAATACTCTAATGTAAGGTCTGTATTTCCTAAGTCTTCTGATATCGCTCTTACTAGTAACCTTTGCAGGCGCTTTTCTAGCTTGCTTGTAAATCTCTATTAGTTTTCCATAGTAATCTGTTCTCTTAATGTATCTAAAGACTATTATGTATAAGAATATAAAACCAAGGACATTTACCGTGATTAGTGTAGCTAGCAAGCGTTACTCTCCCACGAGTTTTCTAAGCAGTGGATAGGCCTCTAGTGTTCTCTCGTACGCTATTAGAGCATAATATTGTTGAAGTATACCAATAGCTAGGAGTAATCCAACACCACTACCATATGTTCCAAGAACATCCGCTGTAATGGCAATTGATGCGACAACGATTGATGAAAGTATTGTTAATGGGTAAATATACCTTGCTAGTATACTTTCCAGTATCTTTGGATTTCTTCTAAAACCAGGTATTTCGAAGCCGCTCTCGATTAACTGCTCTGCTTGTGTAGATGGATTTAAACCAGCTACTTCAACCCATAGTAATCCAAATATTACTGCAAGTATTAACACTAATACACTATATATTATTAGATGCATTGGATCAGATATCGAGTTTAAAAGTCCGTTTGGAGCTGATAAATAGTAAGCTAATCCACCGACAACTCGGCCTTGATCATCATACTTAACTAGGAAATCTACAATCTCCTTGGATACAAAGCCACTTAAGTAAGTTCTTATTAATGTAGCAAATACTAAAATATTAGAATAAAGTATACCAATAAAGAGAACTGGAATATTAGTTACATATAGAAATTGAAGCGGAACCTTTGTCTTAATAGTATGCAGTCTAGGAGATGTTATTGGTATTTCTACTTTCATGCTGCTTAGATAAACTAGTATAATTGCAATAACAAATGTTGATATTAATCCAACTAGGTCTCTACCACCAGGTCTTACAATTACTTGCGAGAAATCACCTTTGTTAGATATAATGCTCGCCATATGTGGTACAAATCCTATGAACTCGTCCCTGATTTTCAAAGGACTAAATATATTCCAGAAAATCGTTGTCGCAACACCTGCCATAATAAATAATGAGATACCTGAACCCAACCCCCACCCCTTCTGCATCATCTCATCTAACATTAGAACAAACAATGTAGCTATGAATAATTGAAGAGCCACAATAGTTCTTATACTCCAATCTGCTGTACAATACGTTATAGGATTACCCACAAATGACCAGTATCTACATGCTAATACATACATTGCTGATTGAATAGCTGTTAGTATAATTGCAAAAGTCTTCTGCGCTCCTGTGAACATCTTTCTATGCTCAGGATCTGTTAAGTCGAGATCTATTAGCTTAGCACCCACTAGAATCTGCATTATTAAACCAGCAGTCACAATTGGGCCAATACCCAGCTCCATGAGTGTCCCACTATGAGCAGCGAAAACAACTTGAAGTATTAGAAACTGCTCGGGAGCTCTCTGGGGGCTTATACCATAGAGAGGGGTGTGAGCCATTAAGAGATAGAGAACAAGCGCAAGAGCCGTCCATGCTAGTTTTTCACCTAGACTCACCGTTCTACCTGGTTTGGGAGCACTTGGAATATACTTTGCCATCTCCGACATTACCTTAAGCAATCCCATGGCAACACCTCTCCACTATGAAGGCATTCCTGCTTATTAAACATAACTAGTGTTTACTACGTAAACAGGGGTAAAATATTAGTATTAGTGAAGTGTGAATAATAATTTAATATTTATCTAGTCCATATCCTGTAGAACCACTACTCCTCCTGACTCCTCTATTTTTTTCCTAGCCTCTTCTGATACGGATCTTGCTATAATTTTTAATGGCAAGGTGATCTTGCCTCCTCCTAGGACCTTGTCATAACCCATTTTAACAGTATCTATGATAATTATGTTATCTTCTCTTGTCACAGTATTGCTGGCTATCATCTTACGAGCTATTTCCTCGACTTCACTAATATTGATCGTCTTGTAGTACTTGTATTTTCTCACTTGCCTCCTGCTTTTGAATCCATGTTTTCCATACCAATCTGATGCATACTTTATCATCCAAATTGCCTTATGTTTATGAAAGCCCACGGCTCCAAATCCGCCACGAGAGCCGCTTTTTCTATGCTGACCTATCCTACCCCATCCCATTGTTCTAGTTCTACCACGTAATTTTCGGGATTTTTTCTCTCTCCGCACAACCATGCCCACCACCTAGAGCATTCTTTTAATTAACTCGTTTATATCTCCCCCTCTATATCCGGTTTCTCCTCCACTAGTATATGGTTTTTTAATCGTTCTCTTGAAACCCCCTCTTGGTGGATGTAGTCTAAATACTGGTTTAACGAAATCCTCAGTTTTGTGTAATGATATCTTACCCTCTAAAATAGCGTCTGCAAGAGCTGGTATTCCTCCTTTAATCCCATAAACACCTAGTTTTGAATCAACATACTCATCTGTTAATTTCTTATTACCAGGTATTCTACCCCTTGCGTATAGTAGTTGAACTAATGTTTCTCTATCTATCTCTCCCCAGGTTATATAATCCTTGATTTTTTCAAGCATACCTCTGAGACCAGGTAGACTTGCTGGGTATAGAACACAATGGTATTTCCTATGTAATCTAAGTAGTTTTAATGTATACTCTACATCGTGTGGTATATTTACAGTTCCCCTTAGCCTTATTATTGCATATATAGGATTTGTGTTCATTTAATTCACCTACTCCAGTCCACGGGGGCTACGAATCTATACGTATTATGTAGAGCGCTTACTATAGCTTTCGCGAAGTTAAGAGTCGTTCTAGTCTCTCCAAATGATTGAGACCATGCATCTCTTATTCCAGCTAGCCGTAGTATAATCTTAGCTGTATCACCTACAACTAAACCTGTTCCACGAGGAGCAGGTTTTAACATGACTTCAACGCTTCCAGATTTACCTTTAACTGTGAATGGCACTGAATGTGGTTCACCACATCTACACTCCCAACTACCACATCCTCTACGAATCGGAGATATATTCAGCTTGGCGTCTCTAATAGCTTTCGATAAGGCATCTGTATACTGCTTGGCTTTACCTATACCTATACCTATAAAGCCGTTTTCATCCCCTACAACAACAATTACTTGAAACTTTGTTCGTCTCCCTGCATCAGTCATTTTTTGAACTATTTTAGCATCTATTCTAACGTACTTCAACCCTGGTAACAGGTAATCAACTATTTCTGGTTCAAGTAGAGGCAGGTTTTTCTCGAATATCTCACTTAAACTAGTTATTTTACCCTCAAGAACTAGTTTTCCAGTTTTTGTTCTTGGAGTCCATTTCTCAAGTGCTTGCTTATCTATGGCTGGCATTGTTGTATAAGACACTACTCCTCACCCTTCTAAACCAAAAGATTTGAAAATGAATTTCTTAACCTCTTCGAAGTGTTCAACAATGTTTTCAGGGTCTAATCCACGTTCAAGATACTTCGAAAACCTAGCGGTCAACATGTTTTTATCCTTTAGGACTTTAGCGTATTCAGCAATGTGTTTACCCATAATCCTGTCTATGGAGGGGGCGATGCTCTCATCCATTGGAACTTTCAACCCAGCATCATTAGCAGCTTTGATAGCAGCAAATACAATAGCACCCTTAGTCGCGCGATGTAGTCCGATATCTGGAACAGCGTATTTTATACCATTTTTAAGAGCTCTTAGAGACGCAAGTAATCCAGTTAAATACGCCGCGGAAGTATTAGCCGTTCCACCCCTCCATGAATACCTGGTAACTAGTTCACGTGAGTGAGCTGCAGCAACTGTCTTATCTCCATTGGGATTAGCCACTACGATCTGAACCCATATGTACTTATTAGTTTTCCTGACAACGAACCTAGGATGACCAGATAAGATCACTACGTATCGTTTGTAATAATTTGTCTTTCCTTCACGTCTCCTTCTTCTAGCTACCTTATACCTGGGACCTCGTGCCATTCGCGCACACCTTATTTAACTTCTTTTAAAATCCCCTGGTCTCGGAGATATATTTTCAAAGCCGAGAAGGTATTAAAGTATCCTCCCTTGGTAAGCATATAGAGTCTTCTATATGTCTTCCTATCAATTAGTTTCTTATCCCGTAAGTACTTTAAGTATCTTCTCATTTTCCTGATCCTAGCTACCCAATCATCTTTCTTACCTATTCTAGCTGACTTAGAGCCCTCGCGTTTACCCATTCCACGTCTATGTCCTTTCTTTCTCTTTAAATGTCTGATCTTCGAGCCATATCCAGCTATGCCATGCTTAGGTTTAACCCATATAGCGCCTTCATCAATTAGCTTTTTTATATCCTCTCTTGTAATAGCTTGGGCTACATCGGTTAGTCGCTGTGGGTTGATTTTAATTCTCGAAACCCCCACACCTAATATCTCGGCTGCAAGTCTTTTCTGAAGTGATACATCTGTCATGTCTAAGCACCTCTATGACCCAGTTGGTTTTGGTGGATTAGCTACTCTAAACCCTTTCTCAAGGGCTAATTTATAGATTTCACTTGCTTTTCTTAACCCAACACTACTTCCAATATATATGATGTGTTCTGATGGATTATACTTATCCAGCTCCCCTATGTCATGGATAACAACTGGTTTAAGACCTTGCGGATGTAAACCTCTCACTGATTCTGGTCCTCGATAACCTACTTTAACTATAGGTGGATATCCTTTTAGCTGGAGTCTCATCTTGTTATCTATGCCTTTCGGCTTCCGCCACTTTAGATCATTCTTGAATTTTGGTTTTTTCCACCACTCGTGTCTGAGGAATTTTGGTTTCCTAGTCTTTATCTTTTCTCTTATTTTTAAATAGGACTCTAGATCTCTCTTAATCACGTCTGTCATTCAATAACACCTCTCTCGTAAATGTAGATTCCATCAGCAAAAATTCTTCTATCAAGATCCCTTATCTTTGTTGCTCTCTCTAATGAAGAAGCTGTTAAACCAACCTCCTCGATGTCTACTCCTTCAATAATTATATCGGATCCGGAGACCCTGACTTTCACATCTCCATATATCCTTGCTATTCTATCAGATTTCTCTCCGAGAAAGTTCTTAATACGAACA
>JAWAPI010000029.1:0-13708 GCA_038894495.1 Desulfurococcaceae archaeon | reverse complement strand
AAATACGAGACCTGGGCTAGGGTTCTTAAAGCTGTTTCAGAAGACTATATTGATAATATTCTAAGACCAGTTGTGTCAAGGTTTCAATGGTCGTATGAAATCAAGGAATTAGACATTATTGAGGAGCCCCTTGGAAACGGTGTTTTGAGATTTACAAGGTGTATTGTTCAAATCAATTATGAAGGCGAGAGTGATTATATAACTTTTTATGTTATACCATATGCAATGAGATTCGTGGATTTCACACCAAGGGAGCTTACCTCGCTTAATCCCTACTTCACTAGGCAAGCTAAAGATGCTCTACAAAGAATACTTCACGCTATTCACTCAAAGAGAGTATACATAGACACCATATATGATCTATACGATGCTTTGAAAGAAGCTAGATTTCGAGTCGAGGAGAAGCAGCAAAGGCCACGTGGACCCATAATAGATCCCAATAAAGAATACGTCATCGAGATAGTAAGAGATCTAGCGTTACACAAGAGCACTATTGAGAACATGATTAGACAAATTGCATCTATAATAGACACCGGTATATTCGATGTATATGTGAGAGGAACAGGTGAAGACAAGTATTTACATGAGCCACCAATAGGCGGCATCCTCGAGAACCATTTTGACAAGTTTGATGGCTATCCAATAGTCATAGATCTCGAGTCTTTACAGTTGCACTCAATGGCTGACCCAGAGAAAACAATAAGTATTGTTGCGTTTAGAATATTGAATAAGATCTTCGAGTGGAAGATCACAAGAACTAGGTTTAATATTGATGCTCAAACAGTGTTAATATTCATTGATGAAGCACATAGGTTCTTCCCAAGCAAGAGCGGGGTTGAAGAATATATCGAGAACGTATCAGGAATGATAGATAGAATTGCAAGACTAGGAAGAGCTAGAAGACTTGGAATAGTGTTCAGCACGCATAGTCCTAGAGATGTTCATGATATAATACTACAGTTGACGAATACAAAGATTATTCTAAGAACAGATAAAAGCCACATGATAAATCTAGATTTACCAAGCGAGTTCAAGGAGTTTGTTACAAGAATGAGTGATAGAGTATGTGTCTTAAAAAGCCATGTGCTAAGATTAGGATATGCGATGTTTAAGACAACTCTACCATTAGTGGGACACTATGATCTCTCGGCAATATAATATGCTATAGATTCCTCCATATATAGTTAAATCTATGAATTACTGTAGCGTATACTAGTAGAGTTACAGATATGTACATGTATAGTGCAATCTCCACGTTAAATACGTGTATAAAGCTAACTAATGCTAAAATAATTAGTCTCTCAGCTCTCTCCATTAATCCAACTCCTGATAACATCAATCCAAGACTCTCTCCTCTTGCTCTAGTATAGCTTGTCAGCATTGATCCCGATAGGAATACTAAGACAAGTCTAGGGTCGAATCCTAGCTCTATGAAAGATAGTGAAAATACAATCTCACATAGTCTATCTACAAGCGAGTCTAGTAAAGCACCTTTTTTCGAGGCTAATCTAGATAACCTTGCTAGTGCACCATCAAGGGCATCGAGTAATCCAGATAGAAGTATGAAAACACCTAGTAGTATACCTGATTTCGTGTAAATGATAGATATGTATCCTATTATAGCTATTATCAGCGAAGATAATGTAATAGTGTTTGGTTTCAACCCGGTTCTACTTATTAGGCTTGCAATAGCTTTAAATACTCCTTCAATCTCGCTCCGTATCCTATTCAACAATGCATTTTTCACCACATATTTCTCTACATATTCTGAGCATTACTAGTGCATCTTGCTCAAGGACAGGGCTCTCACTTATGAATACAGCATCAACACCAGTCTCACATAGAGCTGAGCATACATATGTGAATTCGGGTCCATACTCCTCTTCATCTAGATTATGATGTTCTCTTTCACCTCCTTTACCATACTCGATCTTCGAGAAGTGGACATGTAGGGGACTTAAAGCCCATTTACCAAGCTCTTTCTCTATTAAATCTATGATCTCGAGAACATCGTTTTTAGAGATTATTCGTTTACCACCACTTCTTGCATATATATGAGCGAAATCCACAACTGGTCTCACTCCTTCAATTTGTCGAGATATTTCAATAACCTCTATTAAGTCTCCAACTTGACTTGTCTTACCAGTTGTCTCTGGTCCAAGCCATACATCCCTAGCGTTAACTTGGCTTCGAAACTCAGCCACGCTTTTTAAGCTATTAATTACTTTAAACAATGCGTCTTTTCTTGAGGGTGCCTCTTTGTAGTAGCCAGGGTGGAATACTACTACATATGCTCCCATCCAGCTTGAAGCCAATATAGATTCATTTAGTCTCCTTATGCTGGCTTCTACAACGTCTCTCTTTCCAGCTAGGTTGATAAAATATGGTGCATGTAGACTTAGTTTGACATTGTAATTTCTAGCTTCTTGTCCTAGTTCTCTCGCTTTTTCCTCTCTTATGTTAACTCCTCTGACCGCTTCATACTCCATGGCGTTTAAGCCAATATCTCTAAGAAATGCTGGTGCTTTCAATATATCAGTTGATTTCATCGTGATGGGTTTACCTGCTGGTCCAAACCAGTACCTAGGCAAGCTTTTCCCCATTAAGATTTATAGTATTCTACATGTTTTATAATTCAAGGCGATAATGAATGAATAGACCAAAACTAGTCGAGGAGAGCGAGCTTTTCAAAGGACTGAGATTTAGTGTTGTGAGAAGAATATATTCAAAGCAAGATGGCTTATTTGAAAGAGATGTAGTATTGTTTCCACAAGCTGTCGTAGTACTTCCATTTATTTCTGATGATGAGATAATACTAATTAAGCAGTTCAGGGCGCCTTTGAATGATTTTATCATTGAAGCACCAGCTGGCGTGGTTAATGAAGGGGAAAGCCCCGAGGAAACAGCCAAGAGAGAGCTCGTAGAAGAGATAGGTTACTTCCCCATGAAACTATTTAAGCTTGGATCTTTTACTCCATCACCAGGTTATAGCTCTGAACTACTGCATTTCTACTATGCAAAAGATCTAGTATATGTAGGGGCTAGGCCAGATAAATACGAGATCATTGAGCCTTGGAGAACGAGTTTAGATAGTGCTTACAAAATGGTTACAAGTAATGAAATCAAAGATGCAAAGACAGCTTTAATAATACTCTTATACAAGAGTATGATAAGGGATTAGATTTTGAGTATTGATCCCGCTGTGCTAAAACGCTTATTATATCTAAAAATCAACGTAGAGGGTAACAGTAGTTGGGTTTTTAGAGAACTCATCGACTATATTCTAGAGATACTAGAGGAAAGACTCTCATTATTGCTTAACGAGGTTGTTGAGCCCTACGGCCTAGAAGCATCTGTCTTAAGCAAGAATGGATGCGATATTTTTCCCAACGAGAAAAACTGTGAAAACATCATAGTTGCTGGAGTATATGAAAAAGATTCAAGGGACCCACTGGTTTACGCTGGTTATATGATTTCACGTGGTGAAAACCTCCTCGAGGTTAAACTTATTAAAGTGATCGATTCATTAACTAGTGAACCAATATAGCGCGTGATGAGGAGTAAAAAAAAGCTAAAGGTGTTTAAATTGTCGTCTCTTATGAGGATACGTCCAACAAAGATCGAGCTTATAAGACTAAAAAATAGGCTTAGTATTAGTGCACGTGTCCAAAAAATCCTCAGCGAGAGACTAACCATACTAATAAATGAGTATTTAACATCTATAAAAGAAGCGATTGAAAAAAGAGCTATTGTTCAAAAACAAATACAGAGTGTCTATCATAAAGCAGCCATAGAGCTAGGAATATACGGGCCTAGATTAGGGGTCTATCTCAAAGAGGCGACTCCAAAACCAAAAATATACACTGGGACAGAAAATATAATTGGTGTTAAAATAAAAACAGTTATTTTAAAATACGATCAAGAGCTCGCTGAGGCCAACCCAGGAATTGCAGAGTTTGTAAAATATAGTAGAGAACTTCTCCAGAATTTAATAGATCTAGCAAAACTCGAGCACGCGATACTTGAACTAGGCAGAGAGATATCAGCTACAAAGCGAAGAACTAATGCATTACAATACATTGTCATTCCACGTTTGAGAATGAGTATTAAAACTCTTCAATTAAAGTTTGATGAACGTGAAAGAGAGGAGAAAGCTCGATTGAAAAGAGTTAAGCAAGTAATAAATAGGCGAAGTGTTCTATGGATGAGTTAATTGATAAGATATTATTAGAGGAGTTTAAGTTAGTTAATAAGCATCTACCTCGTAGAAGAGTATCCATATGTGACTTAGTGAATATGGAGATACCGTATATCGTTACGGGTGATGGAGGTATACATATATTTGATCCCAGGGAAATCGAGATACTTGCAAAGGTGTCAGAGCATAATTGCTCATTGAAGCTACCAATAATAATAGAGTTTATTCCACAACACGAAGGTATCTATGTGATCAGAGACCCACTGGAAGCTGAGGTAGTATCCAAGATCCTTGGTATAACTAAAAATACTCCTCTTATACTATATAGGTCCATATTGCTTGAACTTCGAAAGAAGTTAAGAACCACCTCAACAATATTAATAACCCCAGGTATTTTAATGTAAACTAGCTTCAACGGTGTTTAAATGAGCGTTGAAGAGCTTGATCGAGTAATAGATTAAATACTAAGTAATGCTGAGATCGAGAGAAATAGAATTATAGAGGAGGCGAAAGCCCGGGCTAGCATGATCCTTAGCAAACCAATACCAATCGAGGAATATAGAAAAGAGGCTGAAGAAGTGATAAATCTAGCCCGAGTAGAAGCAGAAAAAATAATCGAGGAATCTAGGAGAATAGCCGAGAAGATTAAGAACATAGATAGAGAGAAGTTTGAAAAAGCAGTTATGGTATTACAGGAATACATTTTAGGGATGAGGAATAAATGATCATATTGAGCAAACCAATTCCCATGAAAAAAATTTATGTAATCTCTTCAAAGGAGCATAGTGATAAAGTTACATCTCTTCTCCAGAATGCAGGGGTTGTTCACATTATACAAAGCGAACAAGCTGAAATAATTGAGGAATATGAGCTCCTCATCAAGATCCGCGAGGAGATATTAAATCTATTAAATAAAATCAAAGGGACTAGAATAGTAGCTGAGTTAATGGCGATTGAAGCATCGAGCCTAACGATAGAAAAAATTAAGTCTGATATAGGCTCCCTCGTAGCTAAGGTAAATGAAATAGAGTCACAAATAAGTAGACTCAAAGATGAGCATGAGAGACTATTATTGTTTAGTAAGGTGCTGTCTAAGATACCCCTCGATCTAGACCCTCACATGATCTATTATGAAGGAAAGAGAATTTCAAGTGTTCTCCTAATCGGTAGGAAAGAAGCTATTGAGAATTTAAAGAAAATAATTTTTATAAAATCATTCAGCGAGTATGTCTTGGATGAAGAAACCTCAGCGTTACTAGCATATTTAGAGAGCCGAGATCTAGGGAAATTGATAGAGTCGGCAAAATCCAACAATATAATCTACTCTTCGGAGATGCTTAAGAAATATATCTATGCCTCAAAAAACATAGAGGAGTTGAGAACTGCTATACTATCTTATCTCGCCGAGGTAGAGGATAGTATAAGTTCTCTTAGAGAAAACTTGGAGAAAATTATAAAAGAAAATGCATGGCTACTTGGTAAATACTTGCTTCTTGTGGATAATTATATTCAAAAATACAACGCGCTAGCTTCGGTTCGTGATTTAAAACACCTAACTATACTTGTAGGCTGGGTTCCCGCAACAAGTGTAAATCAATTAAAGTCTAAGCTCGATGAAAGTGGTATTCCACTTTACGTTGAGATCAGAGATCCCGACCCAGGTGATAAACCGCCAACACTTATGAGAAATCCGCCTGTTATACGTTTCTATCAATTAGTCACTAAGCTATATGGTGTTCCAGGTTACTTCGAGAGGGACCCTACTCCCATCATTGCGTATTCATTTGCTTTATTCTTTGGCCTAATGAATGCAGACTTTGGATATGCTTTAATCGGTATACTCGCCGCACTATATGTCCTTAATAAGATGGTTGATGACCCTGAGTCACCTTACTTCAAGGAGTTTAAAGGCATGATCTTAGCTTCCAACACTGTAGCTCTTATTCTGGGCGTTCTCTCGGGTAGTATTTTCGGAGATGTTCTACAAAGACTACTAAAACTTAACTTTCCAGTAATACTCTCATCTATACTTAATCCATTGGATTTCATTAAGTTATCATTGATCATTGGGTTAGTTCACATAAATATCTCTCACGTGTTAACCACTATAAAGCTAATCAAAGAGAGAAGGAAAGGCGATATACTCATTGAACTAGGATTATTTGTAACACAGATATTTGGAATACCATATATACTACGCTTGTTCTTAAACTATACTGTGCCTTTCATAGGTGCACTACCATTAGAGACCCTACTCTCGGGGACACTATTCGGGATTGGCTTAGTAATTAGTGGATGCCTTGCAACTATGAGGCTTCTAGGGACATTCATGTGGATATTTCAAATCACTGGCTTACTCGGCGATGTATTAAGCTACGTTAGACTAGCTGGTGTAGGGCTAGCCACGTATTATATGGCTTTAATATTTAACTTTATATTAGAGCTAATGGCTAATTCTCTGGCTCAGGTAAGTCCATTGGCTTCGATGATATCTGTGGTTCCGCTTGCTATACTAGCGCATTTAATGGTTGCTATATTGTCTCAGCTAGGTGCATTTGTGCATTCGATGAGACTATGTATATTAGAATTTCTAAGTAAATTTTACGAGGGAACGGGATACGAGTATAATCCTTTCAAAGTCGTAAATAGAGCGGTTTTAATCACAAAATGACATACCAACCCAGGGAGTAATAAGATTTATAAATGTAACTTGTTTAAAACATATCGGCGATTGAAAAACTGGTGACAAGGAATGATCGACCCTGTTGGATTAGCATACTTAGCAGCAGCTTTACCCTTGGCTGGAGGAGTGCTGGGAAGCTCAGCTGGAATAACATATGCAGCAAGTGCTGGTGCATCTGTTTTAGCAGAGGACCCAGCGCAATTTAGAAATGTTTTGATACTATCCTCTTTACCGATGACTCAGACATTCTACGGATTAATCCAGATGATATATGCGATCTTAGTATACATGCCATCTGTTGATATAACATTAATGCGCTCGTTAGGGACGCTAGGAATAGGGCTTGTTGGTTTCTTTGCCGAAGCTGCCTCTGCATGGGGGCAAGGGATAATATGTGCTTCTGGAATAGCTGAACTTCCAAGGACTAAAGGAAAGAACTTGATGTCAGCGATAATAATGGCTGTCTTCGTTGAGTTGTGGGGTATACTTGGAATAGTATTTAACATACTAGGACTCACTCTTCTCGGATAATAAGGTGTTTTTAATTGAGTGATGAAGCAAGAGCAAAAATCCTTGAGGAGGCCAAGAAAAAAGCTAACGAAATCATAGAAGAGGCTCGAAAAACAGCTGAATCCATAATAAAAGAAGCCGAGGAGAGGTGGCGGAGAAAGGCAGAAGCTGAGAGAGATAAGATACTATTCGAAGCAAACTCGCAGGCAAGCGCAATTATAGCTGAAGCTAGGAAGACTTCTAGGTTTGTCATTGGTGAAGCCAAGTTGAATGTCATTGAACACCTCTATGAAACCATCTACGATAGGATAAAAAAGGGGGATTACAACGTTGAAGCATCATTAAGGAGTCTTCTAAGAGAATCACTTGACTACGTCGAGAAACCAGTCAAAGTTATTGTTAGAAAAGACCAGGTTTCTATTTTACAGAAGATTCTCGTAGAGCTAGGACACGGCAATGTTGAGATCGAGGGTTCGGATGATATCCTAGGTGGATTAGTACTTATCTCGGAAGAAGGTACTCTAGTTGACAATAGGCTTGAAACACGCTTGAAACAAAGCAGGGAGAAACTTCTAAGTATAATAGCTAAGACCTTGTTTGGGGAGAATTAGCTTGTTATATTCGAGGAGCGAGTATTACGTTAGAAAAGAGGAGTATCTTAGAGTACTGAGTGCTAGTAACATCGTGGAGGCGTTGAAAGCTGTTTCAAAAGACTTTATATATAGGCTTACAAAGAGCATAGGTGAGAGATATATTTCTATTACAACCGCCCTGGATCACATAGATTCTTTCCATATTAATTTATTAAACGAGTTAACAAGTAGATACAATGTGAAAGATTTTGCATTAAATGTTAATGGATTATTAACAACTTATGGTGTAATAATAGCATTACTAAGCTACGAGAAAGGATTCAAGCCGCTTTCATACTTACCAAGTATTAACACTGCTACGATTGAAGAGTGCATGGGGGGTAGGAAACCGAGTCTAGGGTTAGATCCCTATTCGGAGTTCATGTTGAATCTATTCATTGATCATAAGACCATTAGATCAGAGGATGCAACGAGGATCTATGATCAATTGAGAAAAAACATACTTGAGAGAGCTAACTATAGAGAGAGAATTGTTTTAGGATTAATGCATGATTTAGTAACTTTAAGGCTATGTACTATTGATAAATTTTGTGAAATCCTATGGAGACCCTTATTGATTGATCAAAAGGATTTTCTAAACGTATGTCGAGCATTCAGCGCAGATATTTATTCAGCACTTGAATCCCTAAAGAAAACAAGGCCATTAATGTCCACAGTCTCTTTAATGGCTATGGATGCATATAGAATAATAGCTGGGACGGAGATTCTCGATTTCTTGATCTCTTTAGCTCCTTCATATTTTTCAACGCTGATTCTACGCACAGAGAGAACAAGTTTGTTTTTAAAGGACTACCTTTTTACTCTTAGACAACTATCGCTTCTAAGGTTAGTTCTTACATTGATATCTCTAGGTGATGACTCTCTTAAAGGTTACACGAAGACATTCATAGAAAGGTGGGTCTCTCCTTGATTAAACGAGGTAGAATAGTGATCATAGGTGATGAGTTCTTTAGTCTAATCGCATATGCCATGGGTGTTGATGCATATATCTTTGATGATGATTGCAAGAAACTTATGGATTGGTTAGTATCTAATGTTGGAGATTACGATGTCATAATATATTTAAATACTATAGTTAATAAATGCAAGGAAATGAGAGGTTCTCTTGAAAAGGTGATACATGAGAAAATACTACTACAGATCGATCATCCGCTGGAGAGTGTATTCAGGGATCCAAAGGAGTATTATAGAGAGATATCTAAGAAAATACTTGGCGTTGAGGTATCATTATGATAACTTGATAACACTGGCTTTAAATATAGATTAGACATAGAAAATCAATGGACTCGAGGTGCTTTGTATGATAAAAGGAAGAGTCTATAGAGTCTCTGGTCCAGTTGTCATTGCCGAGGACATGCATGGTGTCAGTGTATACGAAGTTGTCGAAGTAGGTGAGGAAAGACTTATTGGTGAAATTATTGGTGTTGAGAGAGATAAAGCCACTATACAGGTTTACGAGGATACCACTGGGATAAAGATTGGTGAACCAGTTTACGCGATGGGAAAACCGCTCTCAGCTGAGCTAGGTCCAGGATTAATTGGCTCTATATTTGACGGGATACAGAGGCCTCTAAAGAAACTAGAGGAAATACTAGGTTTTATGATTAAGCGAGGTGTGAAACAGCCGTCGCTACCTCGAGATAAGAAATGGCATTTTATCCCACTAGCGGTTAGGGGGGAGAAGGTCTTGAGTGGAGATATTATTGGATACGTGCAGGAGACAGATGTTGTAAAGCACTACATAATGATACCAATAGGTGTTCACGGAGAGTTAAGCTGGATCGCCAATGAGGGCGATTATACAATAGAAGAACCTATTGCCAGAGTAGGTGAAAAAGACATAACGATGATTCAAAACTGGCCTGTTAGAAAACCAAGACCATACATAGAGAAGTATGAGCCCACGATACCTCTAATAACGGGGACTAGGGTCATTGATTTCATATTCCCTCTTGGACTAGGAGGCAAAGCAGCTATTCCAGGTGGTTTTGGAACTGGTAAAACAGTTGCACTACATTCTTTGACTAAATGGAGTCACGCTGATATAACGATATATATTGGATGCGGCGAGAGAGGTAATGAAATGGCCGATGCTCTTCACAGTTTCCGTAAGCTCATAGATCCAAAGACAGGTCGACCAATGATGGAGAGAAGTGTATTTATTGCAAACACTAGTAATATGCCTGTGGCTGCTCGTGAAGCAAGTGTATTCCTTGGAACTACCATAGGAGAGTACTTTAGGGACATGGGTTACAATGTATTAGTAGTTGCTGACTCAACCAGTAGATGGGCAGAGGCGATGAGAGAGATTAGTGGGAGACTCGAGGAACTGCCTGGAGAAGAGGGGTTCCCGGCTTACCTAGGGTCTAGGTTAGCGTCTTTCTACGAGAGAAGTGGATATGTAAAAGTATATGGAAGACCAGAGAGGAAAGGTAGTTTAACAATAGTAGGAGCAGTATCTCCACCGGGCGCTGATTTCAGTGAGCCTGTTACCCAGGCAACACTGAGAATTATACGTGCTTTATTCGCTCTAGATGTGTCACTAGCTTATAGAAGACACTATCCTGCTATAAACTGGCTTCTAAGCTATAGTCTATATGTTGATAAAGTAAGTAGATGGTGGAGCAGTATTGACCCAGAGTATGTTTCGCTGAGAGAGATGTTCATGAAGATCTTACAACGTGAGGCAGAACTCGAGGAGCTAGTCCGATTGGTCGGAGCGGATGCTCTTCCAGTCGAGGATAGATTAATTCTCGAGGTCGCAAGGATGATCAGAGAAGATTTCCTACAACAAGACTCTCTAGGCTTGGAGGATGCATACTCGCCACCATTAAAATCAATATTAATGGCCAAGGCTATAAAATACTTCTATGAGCTAAGTAAGCATGCCATCGAGAATGGCGTTCCATTCGAGAAAATACGTGAATCACCTGTCCGCGAGAAGATAGCCAGAATGAAACTAATACCGTTTTCAACCCCTCAGGAACAAATAGTTTCGTTTTTCAACAGTTTATATAAATCGATCGAGGAAGAGTTCAACAGGCTTAACAGCGAGGTGAAAACACATGTATAGATTATTCACACGTGAATCACAAAAACTAGTTAAAGCGCAAGGTAGTTTATTGTTTGTTGAATCGATCCCAGGGGTTCAATACGGGGAGATAATAGAGATTGAATTACCAACAGGGGAGGTGAAACTGGGCCAGGTCATTGATGTTAGTAGAGTATTTACTGTTGTCCAAGTATTTGGTGGGGTATCAGATGTAGACTTAAAGAAGTCAAAAGTGAGGTATCGTGGCGAGACTCTTAAGATACCTGTTAGTATAGATATGCTTGGTCGAATACTAAATGGGCTAGGCTACCCCATTGATGGAGGACCCTCTATTATCCCAGAAGAATACATGGATATAAATGGTGCACCCTTAAACCCAGCTACTAGACTCCCACCGTCTGAATTCATAGAGACTGGTATATCAGCTATTGATGGGTTGTTTAGCATAGTTAGAGGACAGAAATTACCTATATTTAGCGGATCAGGTCTACCTCATAATAGAGTTGCTGCACAAATTGTTAGACAAGCAAGGGTTAGGGGGAAAGAGGAGAAGTTCGCGATTGTCTTCGCAGCCATTGGTGTTCCATACGATGATGCAATGTTCTTCATAGAGAACTTCAGGAGAACAAGTGGTTTAGAACACGTTGTTGCAGTGATAAATACTGCTTCGGCACCCGTCATAGAGAGAATAGCCACTCCAAGGGTTGCTTTAACCATTGCTGAGCACTTGGCATGGAACTACGATATGAATGTCTTAGCTGTATTAACAGATATGACATTCTACTGCGAAGCCTTGAGAGAGCTTAGTGCAGCTAGAGAGGAGGTTCCGGGTAGAAGAGGGTATCCCGGATACATGTACACCGATCTAGCGACGATATATGAGAGAGCTGGTAGAGTATCAAGTAAGAAGGGTAGTATAACTCAAATGCCAATCTTGACAATGCCTGATGACGATATAACTCATCCGATACCAGACTTAACAGGGTATATCACAGAGGGTCAGCTAGTCTTTTCTAGGACAATATGGCTTAAAGGTATATACCCACCGTTCGACCCTCTGATGAGCTTATCTAGATTAATGAAAGATGGTATAGGTCCAGGCAAGACAAGAGAGGATCATAGTGGTGTATTTATGCAATTAATAAGTGCATACGCGGAGGGTGTTAGACTTAGAGAGCTAAGCGTGATCGTGGGAACAGAGTCGCTTACTCCAAGAGACCGTAAATACCTTGAGTTCGCTGATAAACTAGAGCGTGAATTCATAAATCAAGGCGAATACGAGCGTAGAACTATCGAGGAAACACTTGATAAGGGATGGGAGATCTTAGCAATACTACCAGAAGACGAGCTCAAGAAGATTAGGCCAGAACATATAAGAAAATATCATCCAAGGTCCAGGAGTTAATTAATACTATAACTCAACAATATCCCCTGTGGAATACTCTTTTATCTCAATGTCTCTGCTTCTTTCACGCACTCTCTCCACGAACTTGTTACCTGTGCAATGCAATGGTATGATGAAATCTGGTTTAAATTTGTTTGTGATTTTATCGAGATACATGTTGACAACGTGTTCAGGCGCGTTATATAAATGTAGTCCACCTATTAACCCTGATATTCTTTTGTTTAGAGCTTGTGTCACATCCAATAATGCATCTAATCCTGGGTGTAGACATCCAGATAATACAATTAAATCTTTTTCCATTTCAATTACCATTAAGTGCTCGTGTGGCGGGCCATAATATGGTTTTGTTATGTATATATTCTCACTTAGCTTAATCCACTTGTTTATCTCTATTGGTCTCAATCCATGCTTTACGAGAATTCTTCCAAGAGACTCCATAGAACCAAATGGTATATATACCTCTGTGAAGGGTGCCTCGCTAGCTAGGTATTTGAACCCGCCGAAGTGTGTTGTATGCTCGTGCGATATGACTGCGTAATCTACAATACTTATGTCAAGCCCTAATTCCTGGGCATTATGCTCAATAACAAAAGGGTCTACTCCAAGGTCGAATAGATATATATCATAATTAACTTGGATATATAGTGAAAACGAGTGTTTCGCTATAAACCTTGCCTCAGCTGTTTTATCATCAGATAAAATAACAATCCTCATGTATATTCCCTACAAAATATATATTGTATTAAAGTGAAATAGGAGAGGGACGTGAGCACAGCAGCAGTTTTATTCACGGGTGGCAAAGACTCAATATATGCTCTACACGTAGCGCATAAGGATGGATTTGACATAAGAGTACTTGTCTCTGTTATACCTCTCTATAGGTATTCAATGATTTATCATCAACCATTCTTCCATGGATTGGTTTCACAAGCACAATCGCTTCAAATACCATTGGAAACGATCGGTGTTTATAATCAAGACGAAGAAGTAAGTGCTCTGAGATTTATTTTGAAAAAAGCACGTGATAAATACCACGTGAGAACAATAATATCAGGAGCTGTAAAAAGTCTATTTCAATACAAATTATTTAACAAGATATCAGACGAGCTAGGGCTCGTTCATTTGGCACCGAACTGGGGATTAGATGAGAAATCGTACATGTTGAATATATTGAATAATGGAGTAGAGTTTATAATTATCTCGATAA
>JAWAPI010000028.1:6623-14930 GCA_038894495.1 Desulfurococcaceae archaeon | reverse complement strand
CTATCGCTATTACACCACTTACATGGGGGCATGCCATGCTTGTTCCATTTGCATATGCGTATCTGTTTCTAGGCCAGGTTGACAATATATTAACTCCAGGGGCTACAATATCAGGATTTCTATTACTCCAAGAGGGAATTTGTAGGTTAGAGTCCACTGCTCCAACTGCTATTACTTGGGTATATGCGGCTGGGTAACTTGGATTGGAAGCTCCTTCGTTGCCAGCAGCTGCTACTAAAATAACTCCATTATCATAAGCGTATCTAACAGCATCATATAGTATAGAGGAATGGGGGCCTCCAAGGGACATCGAGATTACATCAGCGTCGTCTACAGTTCCTACAAAACCATCTGATCCTTTTGTAGCTTCTACAATGCCTTTTGCTACATCACTTATATATCCAGAGCCGGAGGAGTCTAGTACTCTTACAGCATACAGTGTTACCTTCGGGGCAACGCCGGCAATACCAATTCCATTAAGTCTAGCTGCTATTATTCCAGCAACGTGTGTTCCATGTCCATTGGGATCATTACAGTTCTTTAGATCATAACCTTTGTAGAACGCCTTCCCATTCCTCAATGAAACAATACAATATGATATTGAATTTTTAAGATCCTGGTGATTATAGCTTATTCCCGTGTCTAATACAGCGATTTGAATATATGAATGATAACCTAATGCAGCATCTCCATATGTTGTATTAAAAGCCCAAACATGAGTTACATTTATCAATTCAATATTCCACTTTACCTCTTCCTGTGCGATCACTAATCTATCTATTTCAGTGTATCTTACAAATGACAATCTCGAGACACTGTCAATTAGATACATCGGTATTTCTATTACAACCGCGTTAATTTCAGGTATCTCTAGAACAATATTCCCAATTCTTTCCAAGGTATTTATTGTATTCGTAAGGTCTTCTTGAACCCCTACTATGACTCTTACAGGCATGGAACTTGAATATACTTGTGTTGATAACATAGGGACTATTATTGTGGTCAAGATCGCAATAGTTAATATTGTTGAATATAGATATCTAAATGTGTTCATGTTCCCGCTTCAGGTCAATTACTTAAATCTCTTAAGTAGGTAATAAAAGTCACGGATCATGTTGATTTCATTTAGTGTTTAATATCATACGTGCTCATTTTAACATAGATAAAAAATACTATTCAAACGTGTTAAATAAGTAATAAAAATGTATCAAGCAAATACATTCTAGGAAAAAATATTTGATTAAAAATACCTAGATAAATCTTTCTAATCTTTTGATCTTTCTCTAATGACTATCTTTGTCCCGATTACCATGTTATTAGGTATTAATACCTCCACCCCATCCTTTCTAGTTACAATTGTAAATAGTGATGTTATGTCTTTTACTTTAACCTCTATCTCTCCTGCAACGTCTATGATGTCGTTTACCTTGAATGGTCTGCCTAGCAAAATAAACATCCCGGCTATTGCTTGACCTAGCACTTGTTGCACTGCAAGTCCAATAACCAATCCTATGAAACCACCTAGCGCAACACCGGCTGTTCCTCCAGCAACACCTCCAGCTATTCCAGCTAGTAATGCACCGAGACCGAGTATTCTGATCATACTTTTAACAGCTGTTGCCGTAGATAGACCATACTTTGGCTTAAGCATTACATAAAACATTTGGGAAATAGCATTTACGATCAACCACCCGAGTAGTAATAACACTATTATGTATACATAAACGGCATAGTCTCTAATAACGTATAATCCCTCCAACTTTGTTGCACTTACTAAGGTATCAATTCCTTGTGTAAAGAACCATTGTAGTATACCCATGATTACTGACAATATTATAGCATATATTATAACTCTACCGAGAGCCACGCTTAGATTATCCTGCTTACTCATGAGTCCCACATGTGTTATTATAATAAATGTGGATCATTAGGTTCTAGATAGATGATAAATTGATTGATTACTTGCTAAATCGAGTGTAAACCAAGTAGCCGAAAACAGATAATAATACAATAGCCATGATAGCGATAGTTGCAATATACTCACTTAGGAAGCCAGGATTTACTGATTGCGGATATATAATATACTTTCTTATGTATTCGCCGTGATCTGTAGTGTTCAATGAAACTCTAAAAACCTCATCAGTCCCCGTGTATACTGGTATGCTTTCTGATGGTGTTAAACACGTAAGGTTTAACCAAAACTCTTTATCCACTACTTCACCTATGACGATTGCTAATATATATCTTGAATCTTTCACAACTATCGTTATTGGCACATAGCCTCCAAGTTTGAAGTCATTGCTTAATGATGTAAATCTCTCGTAGCACTCCCTTATTTTATCAATAACGCAGAAGTAGTGTGACTCAGGGAATTCATTAGTGAAGAACCTATCCAAGTTTTTGCAATGTGGACACCAAGAGGCACCGAACATATAGAAGTTAGTATTTTCTAGGCAACCTGCACTAGTGAAAGAAGCGTAAGTTACATGCGAGTAGAGATATAAGGGAATCACCATGATTAAGAAAATGCCAATTATTTTCCTAATCATTGCAATCACCTATAGGTTTTATTTTTTATACAACGTTTTATTATAATGCCATGTAATAAATTAAAGGAAGTATCTTATATATCATCAAAATCTGCGAATGGAATTTTACAAGATTCTATTAATATCTGCTTTAATTTGCTTTATTCAGTTATCACTCATAGCTATGTATACTTCTTTTAATGTAAACCTTATGGACTGAGCACGAAATACATGGATCAAATGATACAGCTATTTTCATAGCAGTTTTTAATGCATAATCATGCTTTAAGCCAACGAGCTCTCTTCTCGCAATCTCTTCCATTGATGCTATATTCTGCGCTGTCGGCGTGATAATGTTTGACTCAGTTATTTCTCCATTTCTCATTACTCTAAATCTACCGTAAAGTATACCTCTTGGTGCCTCGACAGCATAGTAGCATAAGTCTTTATTCAATGGTTTTTCAAGATGTGAAATTGGCTGCTCTAGGCGTGGGTAATTAGATATTAGGTCGGGGACTTCATATGTGATCCTCGCGATTATATCGTATACCTCTGCTATCCGAGCAATTACTGCTTGATATGTATTCGAGAGTTTTTTAAGCCAACCATATCGTCTAAGCATCTCCTTTGTTTCATCAATTAAGGTTGAGTAGTTCTTGTTGAATCTAGCCAATGGGCCGACAACAAATCCCTTTCCATCGAGTTTATATAATAGAGATGTCTTACCTATTTTCTGCTCAATGGTTACCTTCTTTTCGTAGAACTCGTGTATATTGAACTCGGTGTCATTACACTCTATGTCTACGCCATGATGAGGATAGCCCGAGGACTTGAGAGCACAGTATACCAATTGCTGGTTATGAGACGGTATATTATCAGATCCAAGAATAAGCTCTGCTATATTCATGAATATCGGCTTGAATTCGTTCACTAAAATTCTCTCTGCCTTTAGAAGAACACTTGGCTCCGGGAATTTATATACGCCACCAATCCTTATATTCACGGTATTATGAATTCTTCCCATAATAAGCTTTGTAAGATTATTCACAAGGTTTAATAACGTGACTATTTGGTTAAACAATAAAGGGTTTCTTCTCTTTAGTTCAATAATACTGCTAATATTTAATACATCTGGTAAATTCATTACGCAAATATGTATTACGTGGCTTTTTAACCTCTCGAGCAAGTGGATTACTTCCCTATATTTTTCAAAGGTCTCCGAGACATCGAATTCACCGGCTTTCTCGAACGCTAGAGCTGACATTAATATATATGAGACTCCACAATAACCACATACTCTACTAAGTAGGTCTGGGATCAATGTATAATGCTTACCTTTGATTATGTATTCAAAAAACCTTGGTGACTCTATGATTTTATATTCGACATCATTTACAATGCCGTTATCATCTATATATAGTGTAATCTCGCCCTCGCCTTCAATTCTAGGAATCTTCATGGATAACATGATCTAACCCTCTCTCATCCCTTTAATTAGTTTATATGCGCTCTGCCCATACGCTCTAATATTATTAAGGAATGTGTCTGGTGATCTGCCAAGACCTTTTATTCTCTCAAGGATTCCCACAATTTTTCTATAATCTAGGTCATGAGGTCTAAGACCTGAGCAACCATAGCAGCCCCTATCATACGATGGGCATAGGGCTCCACAACCATTTACTGTTACAAGGCCTAGACATGGAATACCTTTGGAGACCCATAAACAGTCTAAAAGCTTGCTTTTACATTGGCTACAAATGTTGTCTGGAAGCCTAATAGGAAATCCTCCTTGAGCAAGCTTCTCAAGAAGATTACTAATGGATAAGTCACTTACAGGGCATCCGGGTAATGCGTAGTCAACTTCAACGATTTGCGTTATTGATCTAGGCTCATCGTAGACATCTATGTATTCTGGGTGTGGATATATGCTGGACTTTACAATACCTATGTCAATACCCGTCCTTAATGCTTGAACACCCCCCTGAATTGCGCATGTGCCTAGTGCTATTATTAAACTCGCCTTAGACCTTAATGCTTTTAAAAGCTCCTCCTGTGTATTTGTTGAAACACTTCCCTCTACGAATGCAATATCATATGATTCATTCTCTGTTACTCCAAGCTCATTCAAATAAGCTATTTCGAAAGCATCTCTGAATGGATTGGTCAATATGCTAATATTTAATTGTAGGATGCAACCTGAGCAGGAGGTCAGCTTAATGATAGCTACTTTCAATTTAAATCCCCTCAATCCAAAAGTAATCTTCTATTTCATCGAATCTAAAAACGGGTCCATCTTTGCATACAAAATAGTGTCCGAGTTGACAAGTTCCACAAATCCCAACTCCACATCTCATTCTTCTCTCAAGAGATATGAATATTCTATCTTTTCTAAGTCCTTTTTGTATTAATTTTCTAATAGCTGTCCTGATCATCGCTTCAGGTCCACATATATATGAGACTGTGTTTGAAACATCTATGCCAACCTTGTCTATTAGGTCCGTTACAGGTCCTACATAATACACGTCTTCGCTACTTAGCTGATCAACTGATAAAACCACGCGTGTTAAAGGCATCGTAGAGAGCTCACTTAATTCTCGCCTAAACAGGATCATTTCTGGTTTTCTAACACCATAAAGTAATATCAATTCACCATATTTGCTTCTATTTTTACCTACGTAATTTATGACAGGTCGAAGAGGAACCATGCCAAGTCCTCCTGCAATCAGCAATAAATTAAAACCCTCATGTTCTCTAAGGGGCCAGCCTTTACCATAAGGTCCTCTAATGCCAAGAGTCGAGAATATCTTAGCATTTCTATATATAGCTCTTGTTACAGCACCAACATCTCTTATAGTGTGATCAATAAAAGTGTATCTATCCTGAATTAAGGGGAGTTTAGATATAGACAAGGGGACCTCGCCAACACCCCAGTAGTAGACCATATTGAATTGACCTGCTTCCGCTTTGAATTCGCCTTCGAGCCTAAGCACCAGGGTCTTAACACCCTCTGTTTCAAGGATTTCATCTATCACTAGCGCCGGCCTTGATTTTAAGACATCGATTAAATTATTCAACTTTACCAAATCCCTCGATTAATTTTCTTAATGCGTGTATTTGATCTACCTTCATAGGACACCAAGTTATACAACGCCCACACCCAACGCATCCAATCCGACCTATTTGTTTCGGATAAAACATAAATTTATGTAAAATAAAGTGCCTAAATCTCATATAGAGCTCCGGTCTAAAGTGCATTCCAGCGACTAGACCATAACTAAATAATAGGCAACCAGTCCACTTCCCGACTCTACTAGAGGTATTCATGTTTTCAATAGAGTAGATCATTTCCATGCAAAAACAAGTGGGGCACACAAAGTTACAATTTCCACATCCAGTGCAATTCTCCGATATCTTACTCCAGATGAGTGAATCATGTATAGATCTAGAAAGAGCACCCTGTATCCCGTTGATATCAATAGGTATTTTCTTTCTCATATCAATTACCGCCTTCTCTGCTTTATCAAAGTACGTAGAGACTTCCCTTTTTCCTGCAATCAAAAGGTTTAAAGCTCTTAGAATCTCTTCACCTATTTTACTTCCATATTTAAAAATGATTTTTCCCGGCTCTAGCCTAGCGAATGCTATATCGAACCCATCAATCGCCAATGGACCTGTACCAGTGATGGCGCAAAAGCAATTATTATTTGGTTCAAGGCACTCCTCCACGACAATTAAGCTCACACTTTCTCTTCTAGCAGTGTATATTGGGTGTTTGTATAGTAGCATGGAGTCAAGAATTTTAATGGCCTCAAGGTCACATGTTTTAATACCAAATATGCTAACCCGGTCATATTCTACTAATTTGGGTGTTTTAGACTCTTTGAAATCCCTTGAATCTGATATGAAAATCTGCTCAGAGGGGTATAAGTAGATTTTAGGAGAAAACCATGAATGCCTAAATCTACGCCCTTTTCTTAATCTAAAATGACCGGGCTCTACGTAGTCCTCGATGTCTAGAGGAAGCTGAACAATCCCGTTAATCTCTCCCCATATTATTCTATTGTTTTCAAATCTATACCCTAGTATATGTAACTTCATAGTTTCTACGAGATATTTCATTAATTTATCTAAGTGAGATTCGTCACCCATAAAATATCTTTTCAAACCGCGATCAATCAACTGAATGACCCTCGATCAAATACGTTATCAAATACTAGAGAGTTATTAACCTCCTTTAAGTAACCTAATAATTTTCAAATCGGAACTATTACATAGTAGATCCTCCATGTTCACTGGTTTATTATCTAATAATAGAATTACTTGTTCCTGGTCGACTTTATTACATTTTTTAGAATAGTATCGTAGTGCATCTAGCGCACTAATACAACTCAATCCTGTATCCATGCATATTCTGCACTCATTACCTACTAGTTCAATACATATTACTGGCATTAGCTAGAAACCTCAAGTATCTTGTCAACGAGATATTCAAACTCGGTTAATTCAAGTCTTTCTAATGTCTCTTTTCTAGGTATTCCATTATCATCCCATCCCAGCTGTCTATAATACTCTCTCCTTGCCTCCGCTACCTTATCTCTATCAACTCTTAAACCTGAGTAAGGACCATTTGGCAATGGTTCATAGAATCTATCTGGGTTTTCATCATCCATCAGTGAATTCCATTGTATATCTGGCCCACCTAGCAGTAATAATATTCTTTGTAAAGTCAATATTCTATTACCTATATCATATAATCTATTCAAGTCTAGATCCCAGCCAGTTACAGCGTCTAAATATTCCATGATAAATTGATCCCCCAGGTCAAGGAATAAACATATAACTCCACTATCCAATATAGCGATCCATGACTCCGATTCTGTTGATTTAGCCGGCAGGCCTGCCACACTTGTGTGATCCCCTCCTTGCACTGAGCAAGCATATGCAATAACTTGTGGATAATCTTTGCCACTTCTTATTCCATGAGCACCTACACCGACACCTTTAACCTGAACAGCGTATTTCAAAGCATTGATATTCTTTGTTTTCTCTATTGCCTTAGCGAATCTATATGTTCCCTCCGCCAATTGATTACCGATCCCCCTTCTATAAGCTATGTCATATAATAGTCTTTCTACTGTATTCGCGTCTCCCCACGCTAGATTATAACCTATATCATCTCTTCTAAGAATACCTCTCTGATACAACTCCATTGCAAATCCAATAACATTACCTGTTTGTATTCCACATAGTCCGAGATCATCAGCTATACTAGATAGCTTAGTAACATCGACGGGGTTGAATATACCCAGGTTTGCTCCAAGATATGCTGCCATCTCATAGTCTGGTCCATCTGTTATATGATATTGATTATCACCTATTACTCTACTAAGCTTCATGCATCCAACTGGACAGCCGTGATCAGCCCATGGGTTCTTAACCCAGACCTTTGACTCGAATCCAGCAGGAGAGAAGTCAACTCGTGAGTGGAACTCTTCCTGCCAGTTTTTAATAGGTATACTACTTGTGCTGTATCCATGATACCATGTGCCTGTTGTTGTCCCCCATTGTCTAAATCTTGCTAATCTATCTTTTAATAATTCAATTGCTCTATCGCGAAGCTCTATCCATTTATAATGATCGTGGACACGCGGTAGTGGATTGTTGCCTTTAACTAGTATTGCTTTAAGTCTTTTACTACCCATTACAGCCCCATATCCCCCATATCCAGCTGCATGAGCTATTCTGGACATTACAGTTGCTGTTCTAACCTTGTTTTCCC
>JAWAPI010000028.1:0-6613 GCA_038894495.1 Desulfurococcaceae archaeon | reverse complement strand
GCAGGACCTATGTAGATCATGCCCGGTGGTCTCTCATAACCATGTTCTTTTTTAAAAAATTCTGCGATCCTCTCGATGAATTTTCTCCCAGTTAACCCCCATAAATCACTTGCATCTCTGATCTCTATTTTTCCATCTTCGACGTAGATATATACTGGACTATCACTTGCTCCCTTTACTATGATTGCATCATATCCAGCTGCTTTCAACTCTATACCTAGCTCTGTGGACACTGCTGAGCCTATAATACCGTTTGATTGAGGTGATTTTCCAGATATAATGATCTTCACACCAGGGTAGTAACCTGTGAGTGGACCAGTAGCTATAATCAATGGATTCTCTGGGGATAACGGGTCGAGTTCTCTCCAGCTGTGCCCGTAGTTCTTCGAAAGCAAGTATGTGGCTAGTCCACGTCCTCCTAGAAATCTCTTATAGACAATTGTATCTAACAAGATCGATTTGTAGCTTCCTGTAGTTAAATCCACTTCAATTATTACTCCAGTGAAGCCTTGCATTTATTTCCACCATTAAGTATTTTGTGATAAATATCTCTGGATAGCTCATAGGGACTTCTAAGAAACGTCTTCTCGACTCCTCCTTCAGGCTTAGAGACTAGTTTTAATGCGTTATACCCCACTTTGTTACATATTTTCACGCATTCTGGGTCTCCATTACATAGATCACATATGATCACATGTTTTTTTCCTGGAATAATCCTGGGTATTTGTGAGGGACACGCATATTTACATGAACCACACAATGTGCAATTATCTGGGATCACCATCACCGAGCCAACGTTTTCATCTATGTAAAGGGCGTTGAACGAACAATTATTTACACAAGGATAATCGTAACATTGAACGCATAAAATAGGCACTGGTGCGCCTGGATATGGCTCAAACACTTGTATACGAGATGCTGATGGCCATATTGTTTTCTCGTGTCTCAAAGAACAAGCTATTTCACATAATCTACAACCAGTGCATCTAGATACATCCACTAATATCCATGATCTAGACTTGATAGACAATAAAACACCCTTTTTATCTCATAAAGCGTAAAGTTAATAACTTTTATTATTTTATGATTAACTAGGGGATTGAATGGAGCTTTGGACACTTATTTTAATAGCGATCGTTCTAATCATAGGAGTCCCCTTATTGGCATCTGCCATTAAGATAGTTAGAGAATATGAGAGGTTAGTTGTATTTAGGTTAGGAAGGTTAAAGGGGGCCGTTGGCCCTGGCTTGGTTCTCGTAATACCCTTTGTTGATAGTGTTTTAAAAGTTGACTTAAGAGTTGTGACAATCGATGTTCCTAAGCAAGAGATTTTAACAAGAGACAATGTGAGCGTCACGGTTGACGCAGTTGTATACTATCGTGTAATAGACCCTATAACAGCTGTAACTCGTGTATCGAATTACCACTTCGCTGTTAGTTTACTCTCGCAAACCGTCTTAAGAGATGTCCTAGGCCAATCAGAACTCGATGATCTACTTCAGAGGAGAGACGAGCTAAACAAAAAGATATCTGGGATACTTGATGAAATGACTATACCATGGGGTGTGAAGATAACAGCAGTAACAATCAAGGCCGTAGAGCTACCCGAGGAGATGAAACGAGCGATGGCTAAACAAGCTGAAGCAGAGCGCTGGAGAAGAGCTAGGATAATAGAGGCCGAGGGTGAGAAACAAGCATCAATAGTTTTAACTGAAGCCGCTAGACTATACGAGGATCATCCAGTTGCGCTAAGATTAAGAGAGCTGCAAACACTAATTGAAATTGCTAGGGAGAAATCACTAGTAGTCGTGACAGAGACTGCTGGTAAATACCTCGGAGAAATGATTGCTGCTCATAAAGCACTCCGTGAACAAGAGAAGAGGCTGGAGGGCTCTAGATGAGTCGGATTAATCCTAGTTATGCTCGTTCATTGTTTTTCTTCTTAATGATCATACTTCTCATAAACAACTATGTATACATAGAGAGTTTTCAAGGAGAAATAATTGTTAATAAAGCACTATTACTTGAGATAGCACAACCATGGGATACCATAGATAGCGGAGTAGCTGAATGTGTATTGAATGCTGTAGGATATGCTGAAAGTAGGGGATATGCACTTATTTACAAGGTGAATTCTTATGGAGGTTATCTAGATCCAGCCTTTACCATTGGAGATAGCATATACTACGCAAGAATCCCAACTATTGCTTATGTGGAAATTAAAGCACTAAGTGCTGGAACGATGATCATTTTACCAGCCGATATTATTGTAATGCAGGAAGGCGCGATCATTGGTGCAATGAAGCCTGTTTACATCAACCCAGCCACTGGTGAGATGACATTTATAAACGAATCAAAAATCCTTAACCCTATAATTGAAACAGCTTTAAGGTTTGCTAGGAAAAATAACAGAAACGAGACACTTGTCAGAGAATTCATAGTTGAAGCCGTTACTGTTAACTCATCTCTAGCAGTATCGATGAATCTAGCTGATCACGAGGTAAGAGAGTATCGGGCTATATTCGATATGATCAGGGAATCAAGAATTGAAAAAGATGGAAAAGTCTATGTATTAAGAATAAATGAAGCTGATGTAGAGCTCTTCTCATGTAGTATAAGATCAAGATTCCTGTCAATACTGTCTAATGCGTATCTAGCTAATGTGTTATTAAGTATAGGTGTACTAGCAGCTATATTCGCGCTTGCCTCCGGTAAAATAACTGTTTTACCTTTAGCGTTAGCATTAATACTACTCGCCTTAATAGGCACAGGTATAAATCCGAATTTAATATCAGTATTCTTTATTATTCTTGGATCTGTTCTCTTAGCTGTAGAGTTATTCATTTTACCAGGTTTTGGAGTTGTGGGAATTAGTGGAATAGTGCTTTTGCTATTAGGATTTGCACTTCTTCCAGCTTACATACCAACTGTTATCTCCCCCACGGAGGAGTATATCAATGCTCTTAGGGCATTTATATTTGGAACATCTATAACTCTTGGCTCATTTTTCGGCATCGTGATTTTTAAGGTGATACAAGTGAGAAGGAAAAAACCATACAAGTACACACCTGAGGGAAAAGTAGGATTTGCAATAGATGATATTAAACCAGGTGGTATTGGCTATGTGAAAATAGAGGGCGAATATTGGAGAGCTGTCTCAAACACTGACATTAAATCAGGTGATAAGGTTATTGTAATCTCACTTAGAGAAGATGGTGTTTTAATAGTAGCTAAAAAAGAAGAGCCACACTAGTCTGGATACAAAACTTGTATTTTGAGTAATCCATCTAATACCTTGCTATTTAGAAACTTTGTTTTAACTCCTCTAGCACTAAGCCTCTCATCGAAATAAATCAAGGCTTCTTCTAATCTAATGGTGTCCGAGGCTAATATGAAGTTTACGTTAATACCAAAGCTAGGTATCCAGAACCAGTACTCATAGATGTTCTTAAACACTGATCTTGTGTTTCCAAGAACATATTTGTACTCGTTAGGATAAAAATAACTACTTCCAGCCTGTGTTACTAATACTCCATCATGTCTAATGATCTTCTTAATATCCATGAACGCTTCTCTTGAATACAATGGTTTAGCTATATCACTTGCATAGGGATCAGTTAAATCCATGATAACGACATCGAAGTAATCTCGCGGTGCTTGCTTAACATAATCTCTGCCATCCATTATTATAACTTTTGCACGTGGATCATTAAAGCTACCTCTATGCATATGTTCTAAGTGTTTTTTCGCGAATTCTACTACAACGGGATCAATATCCACCATGACAGCTTCCTGCACAGTATTATGTTTTAATACTTCACGTAGCGTTGCTCCCTCTCCTCCTCCAAGTATTAATATCCTTCGTGGGTCAGGGTGGATTGTCATGGCTGGGTGAACAAGTAATTCATGGTAGAGAAATTCGTCTTTCTCGGTGCTTTGCACAAACTTATCTAGTAATAACGATCGACCAAAACCCTCAATGTCCGCAAGAACAATCTCCTGGAACTGAGACTTGTCGAGTGCTATAACTCTATTTACTCTAAACAATATCTTTAAATATTTGCCAGCTGGTTCCACGATCACGAGTCCATCTTCCACGATAATCACCGCTCTTCTCTCATCTTTATGTACTCCTCTATTATTTTATCACCACTGCTTGTTCCAATTCTACTAGCTCCGTTGATGATCATTTGAACGGCATCTATCGCGTATCTTATGCCACCGGAAGCCTTAACGCGTATTCTATTTTTACTTGCTTTTTTCAAGAGACGAACATCGTGAATAGTTGCTACTCCGCCTAGAAAACCAGTGCATGTTTTAACAAAATCTGCCCCAGATTGCGAAACAATCTCCGTTGCCTTTACCTTTTCTTCATCTGTAAGGAGCCCGGTTTCTATGATTACTTTAACTGCTCTTAAACCAAGATTCTTAGCAGTATCTACAACGGTTTTAACATCGTGTAATACGTAGTTGAAATCTCCTGATTTAAATGCGTTTATATTCATAACCATATCGACCTCAATAGCGTTGTTCTCAGCTGCTTCTATAACCTCAGTTACCTTTGTCCTAGTTGATGTATTACCTAGGGGAAACCCTACTACAACACCTATATCTATGGTGTTACCTGCTAATTCTCTTACTTTATTAGCTAGCGATAATGGAATCATAAGTAATTTAAATTTGTATCTTCGCATGTCCTCAATATATTTCTCTAATAGCTTATAATTTGCATCTGGTCTTAACAATGTATGATCAATCAACCCGGCGAAATCCAGAACACTGTTCTTCTCGATAAACTCTCTATACACATCCAGGTTCATAGAAACCACCGGCGTGTAAAAAATATAGAGAAAAAAATATTTTGAGAACCTATTTCTTGCTCTCTTTTATTTTCTCAGCGTATTTCTCAGGTGTTAGAAGTGATTGATACTCCTCTGGATTTGATTGTTCTATTATAAGTATCCAGCCCTTTCCATATGGGTCTTTATTCATTAATTCCGGTGAGGATTCAAGGTTTTTGTTAACCTCGATTATTCTCCCGGATACAGGAGCGTAATATGCAGATGTCGCCTTGACAGAGTCTATCATGCCTATCTCTTCTTTTTTCTTAACAAATCTACCGGGCTCCGGTAGCTCTATTGCGACGATATCTTTTAGCTCTTTCTGCGCATAGTCTGTTACTCCCACTCTTACATAACCATTCTCGAGCTTAGCCCATTCATCTGTCTCTGTGTATCTTCTGTCGGTTTTTACGATGTATTCTTTTCCCTTTACTTTGACAATTATTTCACTCATTGAAACCTACCTCCATTACCCATATAATGTGTCTATGTATTTAATTATTCCCCGGCATGGAGCATCGTCTTCAGTAATCTAATCTCATCCTCTCTTGTGATCTTGAAGCCGTAGTGCACTTCTAGGAACTCTTTTCTAAATTCAATTACTTTTTGTCTAATCTCGGCTGGATCTCTCTTGTCAATTAAAACCATTCTCATGAACTTCGCGATATCTTTCATCTCTCTTTCTTTCATACCCCATCTTGTTAGCTCTTGTGTGCCTAATCTTAAACCACTTGGATCTCTGACATCCTCTGGCCTATCATATGGTAACATGTTTTTGTTCACTATGATATTAGCTTGCTCTAAGAGAAGAGCACATTTTGTCCCTCTCCCTAATTGTGATACGTCTATTACAACTTGGTGACTAGATGTGTAGCCGAGATGCTCCAGTGCTACTTTAAACCCTTCAGAGGCGAGCGCCTCTGCTAGCGTTTTCGCGTTTTTAACGATCTGAGTAGCATAGTCCTTTCCCCATATTTTCATCTCAATTGCTGTGACCCCTGTGGCTGCTAATCTATGCAGGTGATGATTTGATACAAACATTGGAAATACAACCTTACCGATCTCTTTGTAATCCTCCTCACTCACCGTTGCTATTAATCCTCCCTGGGGTCCTGGAAAAGTTTTATGAGTCGAGGAGGTAATGATATCCGCGCCTTGTTTTAATGGATTAATCCATACACCACCCATTATTAATCCAAGGACGTGGGCAACATCGTGTATTACTTTTGCACCTACAGTGTGCCCTGCCTCAGCTATCTCCTTTGTGGGATGCGGAAATAGATAGAGAGATCCTCCAAGTGTAACTATTCTGGGATTAACTTCCTCGATTAGCTTCCTAGCTTTATCCACGTCGATATTCCAGTTCTCTAAGTCAACTGGTAGCTCTATTTGCTCTATTCCAAGAGCTCCTAGTGTTCCGAATCTTGTATGGCTTACATGGGCACCTGCTTGTACAGGTGCAACTGTTGCCTTATCACCTGGCTTTGTAAATGCCCTGAATACTGAAGCATTCGCCGTGGTGCCGCTTATTGGCCTAATATCAACAAATTCTGTTTCAAGAAGCTCTCCTATAAGCTTTTGCACTTTCACCTCCAATGGGTCAACATATATTAGACCCTGGTAGAATCTCTTGTATGGTTTGCCCACGGCATATCTATGCATTGCATCGTTTATGTAGAGCAACATAGCTAATGAAGACATTACATTCTCGCTTGCTATCATATTTAGACAGTCTCTCTTTCTCCATAGTGTGTGCTTAGTGGTTAGATCAT
>JAWAPI010000027.1:0-15074 GCA_038894495.1 Desulfurococcaceae archaeon | reverse complement strand
CTAATTGGTCACTTATAGGTCAGACCTGTATATATATACCATACTGTGAACTATCCAATTGATCAATGGGTTTTGGCCCTTTCTGGGTTAAGTAAATAAAGCCTTTCCTCGTCCATAGCACGCAGCTTCCACAGTAAACACATCCACGTAGTCTATACACTATTTTTAATATATCTGTTAAAACCTCAAAATTACCTTCTTTCGTAAACTCTGCTTTTATGGTGTTGCCATTGATCTCTATCCTAGTTGATTCTTTATCGATAGTCAATGGGTTTTCACTATTTGTTTTAAATCCTAATTTGGATATATTTTCTATGAAAACATCTTTGTATATACTGGGTAGTATCTCGCTATTGAACTCTATTGAAACAATATTATTCAAAATTGATCTTACTGGGGATAACCCGATGCGATTATACCTTAGTCTATTGGTATATTCGCTGTTCCAATCACTAATATATTTCGATAGGTGATGCGTGATTCTTTTTTTAGCTGTGGAAGGAGTAAGCCACCTCCAGAGTCCATACTTTATCCATTCCTCTGGTTGATTTAACTTTTTCCGCCAGATCTCCAGTGCGTTTTCCCATCTGATCCAGAGGTCTGGGTATAGCTTTTTAGTGTCTTCAAATTCGGCAAGAGCACATGATGGGCATAGATAGCACCCTAATCTATCAAAGCCCTCCTCATATAGTTTATTGTATGGTAACTGATACTTGTAAATATATAGCCAGCATGAAAGTTGACTCCAATACTGTATTGGTGTGGTGCTAACCATGTGAGGTATCCACTTGTTTCTCCATACTAAAGAACTCTTTGCTCTATCTAAGGATTCAAATGCCCTTTGACCAACAATATTCAATGCACCATTGGGATATAGTGCCTTAGTTAACTTAGCAATAGGCAATAGCTTTATTATCTTACAGCACCAGCGATAATCCTTTGCGGGTGGCCCAAACACGTCTATTGCTTTCCAAAATATGTCACCTGCCGATGCAGTATAGAGTTTATAACCATATTTTTCTGCTATTAATTCAACGTTTTTCAGTGTTTCAGGCATTTCAATACCTGTATCATTGAAAACTATATCTAGCCTGCCAATCGCCTTATGAGTTAAATCAAGCGATACAAGGCTATCTTTCCCCCCAGAATATGATACTACGAAGTGTAGGTTACTATACTTCTTGCTTAGTCTCCTTAGGAATCTAATTGATTTCTCTTCCAGGATCTCTATTCCTTCCTTATTGTATTTAATTACATCGTCTAATGTAGTGGCTTTATTACTTGTCTCAACCGGGTGTGTTCTATCGTGGAAAACCTTTGTGATTAATATATGGTCTCCCATGACTTCCCCAAGTCCTCTAATATTCCCCTTTTCATCTTGTATAACTACTTGTCTACTGCTCGTAGAGAGGGTCATTCTCACCTCTCTCTCTACGTAGAATGGTGGATTTATCTTTATGTAGTCAACCAGGTTATCATGTATTGCTAGATAAGCTCCTTGATGTGTTAATCTAAATCTCCACGCTGATTTATATGGATCGTAATATAGTTGTCCAATTACATTACCAGAGCTGATAACCTCGTACATTACATCCCAGTGTGGAATCTTATTTAAGAGTATGAATCGCCCCTCAAGATACTTTCTGTAGAAAGCATCGTTTCCAAATTCGTTAATAATAGCTTTTTTTAGTTTCTCATGATCGCCTGGGAATGCTGGGCGTGCATCACCAGGCTCGATTAGCCTAATTTGATATAATAAGTCTATCTCTTCTTGTTTAGGCTTAATAACTGGGACATTGTACCATGGGTCCCAGTATAATCTCGCTACATACGGCCACATCTTCATATACATCGCCATTTGCTAGTACTTTCACTTCCCTCCCTTTTTCATAATGTAGGTATTTCAACGGTGACTATTATGGATTTAGTTGAATTTGTTAAGGGGTTGATAATGAGTGTTGTTATCGTTGCTTGGTTTATATTTCTACTAGCATGGGTTGTTGGATGGCTAGTTAAAGGTCTCCCAGTTCCATTTCTTAGACTTAAGAAGTTTGGTGGTAGATTAATAGAGGACGCTGTATGGGGTGCATTCTGGTTAGCTATGGGGACAACGGTTTTCGCGATCATTGCTTACGTGGTGTCATCTGTACAGCTACCTATGCCTCAACCCCCCTCAATGCCTTGATTCGTGGTTTTCATGGATCTACTTGCCCTTGCTTTTTACCTATCGATCTTGTCTTATTCACTTGGACTACTACTTAAAGCCATTCCACTTCCATTTCTAACGCTTAAGAAACTTGGTAGAAGTGTAGTAAATGAAGGTATTTTCTCAGCTGTTCTCATCTTATCATATAGACTCCTCGTAGATCTAATAGATTTCTTCGGGAGACTTTTAGGGTCTAGTTGGCTTAGCTACATTAATTGGCTTTACGAGAGATCTATGTTTCTTCTTACTATACTTGCATCTCTGAAAACCATTGGATTGGTATTTAGTAAGGCTGGGCTGGGATTTCTAGCTCAGGTTTTTATAAACCCGGTAGCTAATGTTATTTCAACATCATTAATAACCGTTACAATTGCTTCAATAGTTTCAACGATATTTCATACAAGTGCAAGTTCTTTAATCGCTATTGGACTTGTTTTTCACGCTGTGCCATTCAAGCTAACAAGAAATATTGGAGCAACCTTGATCGCGGTGACAATAGTTTTTTCAATAGCACTACCATTAATGCCAACATTTATCAACTACGTCTCAAGCATGGCTGGGATCGTTCCACTTATCCTTGGCCCATACTGCACAGCAGAGATCAAACTACTGGATTCCACTGGTAAAAATCTAGGTTATGGAGTAGTAGAAAGTTTTGAACAAGGCGAGTTGATCTATCGTTACTCAACGGATCAGAACGGCGTAATCAAAATAGATAGAATGACTGGTTTTCCATGTAGTGACCATACTATGATCATTAGCATAGGAGATCAAACCTATCTAGCTCAAATACCAGTTTCAAGCCAGGATAAAATAGATTTATCTATATTTATACCAAATATTGTATCGATAAGGTCAAATAGATTTGTCCTATTAGATGAGGGTATAAGTGTAATTAATGCAACTATTGTAAACAAAACACTATATCTGATTCTATACTCGCCTGGTGAGCGATTCGTAAAGATATATACTGAAAGAAATGATACAATTAATGTTTTCATAAATAATGAGGAAAAAAACAGTTACTATGAATATATAGAAAAACACGGTATAAGCTATGCTGTATACAGATATAAGTTACCATATGGTAATGTAAATATCACGGTTCAACTGGATTACTTAATCACTACACCAGCGAGTATAGATCAATACCCATATATCGCAAAACTATTTAATGAGAGAGTAGGTGGATTTGAAAGGATATTAATAGTTGGATCTCACATACTCGTTGAGTTAACAATATTGCCATTAATTTACTTATCAATCCTAATGGTTGTTTCTTTAAATGCGGCTAGGCTCCTCGGCGGTGCTTACTCCTCTATAACTAGATACTTGGTTGGATACTAATGAGAAAAATTGACACTAGATTTGTTCTCGCTATAATCGCAATATTTACTGCTATAAGGCTTTCTCATGAGGTAAATGTAGTTGAGATCATATTCGTAGCTTTTCTTGTTTCTTTCTTAATCATCGTTGATAAAATGGCGAATAGAAATGAGAGTGTTAAATAAGTTTATATCGGCTATAAGTGCTCTAGCACGTGATAGTTTACTTATCAATATATCAAAGATCGAGATAAACCCACCAGATCTTGTGGTTTACTTATCAAGTAACAGGCTTGTACTAAGTAGATTCTTAATATGTAGAGACGTAGATTACACAGTATCTGAGTTAACAGAGGACGTTCTTAGAAAACAACTCGACTCCTATGTTGCTTTAATAAACTCTCTTCCATCAAATATACATATCTATATGGTTAAAGAAGAGCTTGATATATCATCTCTTGCTAAGAGACTAGCTAATGAAATAGTTAATACACAAGCTGAGATAGATACAGTATTAGAGGAGTCTACACGTTTAAAGCTAAGCGTTAAGTTAGAGAAATTGAAAACGCTATATAGTCTTATCATGGGCGGAAGACCTTTTCTACGAGTCAGCTTGGTGCTAGTTTACCGTGTGGTGTCCAATGATCTAGGTGTAGCTAAGAGCATGGGTGATTACTACGAGTCAATTATACAAAACATGTTTAAGAACATGTTTGGAATCAAGCTTGAAAGAGCCTCATACACAGATATATTTTACTTAGTTCTTAGCATGCTTGGCATAGTTGAGAAACCAGGTACTAATGTAGTTAACGTAGATGCCTATAAGATTGCTTCTTTCCAACCAGTTATTATTGAGAAAATACCAAATCTTGTAGATTCACTTGTAGTGGGTTATGTTAGGGATACACTGCATCCAGTAGAGATTAAAATCGAGGATTTATTTAAGCATCTCGCTGTAATTGGCCCGACAGGTCGGGGTAAGACAACAATGCTAGCTGGGTTACTAGAGCAACTCTTAGCGGAGAGCTATTTGAAGATTATCGCTATTGATTTCAAAGGAGACCTCAAGAGATATATTAGTAACTTAGTGGAAGTTCTAACTCCACGTGAAGCACCAATCACATTATTCTCTAAACCATATAGCATAGATACAGCTGACTGGAATGCAATCATAGTGGAGGCTTTGTCGAATGCTAGTGGATTCCCAGGCGAGAATATAATTAAAGCATTAATTATCTTGGAGCAACACGGAGAAAAGGGCTTAATGTATCCACAGGCCTCGGTTTTAATACCATTTATTGAACTACTAGAGAAGGATGGTAAACCAGATATCTTAGTAAATAAACTAAGAGATGGGAATATACTAATAGATGTAGAAGGTTATGGAATATCATATCAAAATGCTTATGTCGCTATGTGTATTGGTATAATAAGACATATACTACTACGAGATTCGGTAAATAATATGAACGGTGCTGTTTTAGCAATAGATGATGCATGGCGAGTTTTGAACTTGAAAACGCTTTCAGAAATTATTAGAGAAGGTAGAAGTAGGAAAGTTGGTGTAATACTATCAACGCAGAATCCAAGTGATATTCCAATTGAATTACTCGAGAATATGTATCATGTAGCCATATTTGGATCACGTAATGGAGAGTATGTTAAAAGAATTTCAAGGATGCTTAGCATCGAGGACTCCGTGATATCTATGCTACCAAGACTTGGAGTGGGTGAAGCAGTTTTTGCAAATACTATTACAAAAATGACAAAAATTATTAGAACATATACCCCCTCATCTCTACGAAGTAGTAGTGTTATATTAATAAAATAAAAACCGCTATAATGGTATTATATCTGAGAGTTGTGATAGTGAAGCTCAAGGTGATTTAATATGGGTGGTAGGCAGAGAACAACTATATTTATGATCAAGGAGACGGTTAAGAAAGAGGAGTCATCACAGCAAAGACAAAAAGAGGAGAAACCAAAGAAAGAGAAGGGGAGGGAGAAAGGGTAGCTAATTAACTAAACACAGCGTGTAGTTAATGGACTTTTTCCAAGGGACCGTTCTCGTAGTCGTTTTACCTACGAGTATCCTAAGTGTAGAACACGGCCTAGCACTTAAATCTATTAGGATACACCAGGTTGCTAGATGGGCATCGATATTTGGTGTAAAAGAAGTGGTTTTCTACAAGGAGGCCTCCACTAATCTAGAAGAGTTTGAGGAGCACGAGAGATTACTGAGAGATCATTGGAGCTATTTCTTCACACCTCCATACCTTAGGAAACAGCTAGTTCCATTAACTCCTACTCTGAAATATGTTGGTATCTTGCCACCAATAAGACTCGATGTTTTCAATGTTAGTAGGAAACCTAGACAGGGAGAAGTGAGATTAGGATACGTGTTTGAAGACGATCAAGGTAAAATGAGATCACATGTTGGAGATACCGCTATATATACTGTTATAAATAAATGCTCAAAGACTGGGTTAATACCCGTGCGAGTCATTGATGTCAACAAGCACCTAGTTGAGTGCATTGATGGTAATTCAATATATAAAGGCCCAAATCTTCGATTTGCTCGTAGTTTAAAGGAGATAGTGATTGAGCTTGCAAAGAATGTAGATTACTTAATAGCAACTGATAGAAGGGGAGTCTTACCCGAGGAGAAAGACATAGTAAAAATGCGTGGAAAAAGTATAGCAGTATTGTTTGGTAGTCCTAGATTTGATCTCTTCGAGATCTCTAGTCAAGAAGGATTTGACCTAGTAAAATACGTAGACTACATATGGAACACCATACCTAGACAGAGAGTAGTGACTATTAGAACAGAGGAAGCACTTATAATAACGCTTGGTATTATAAATGCTTTTTTAAGGGGAGGTTAGCTTAATCACTCTGATTGGGGTTTATAAACCCATAAAATAAGAGATAATAGAGCAATTTGATTGTGCTTATAGGTAGTGGTTAGTTGAGGTGTGTGAGAGATGGGGCATAGGAAACTAAGTGCTCCGAGACATGGAAGCTTAGGTGTTAGACCTAGAAAAAGAGCTGAGGATCTAACTCCACGTATTAAGTCATGGCCTGAGAAGAGCTGGTTTGATATACTATTGGAAAAACATGGGGCAGATGTCGTTGGTAAAAGAATTGTTTCAAAACCAATATTACTAGCTTATCCTGTATATAAAGCTGGCATGACTCATGCAATTATGATTGAGGATAGACCTCATACTCCTTTCACGGGCAAGGAGGTTTTTACTCCTGTTACAGTGCTTGATGCCCCCCCAGTAGTCATACTTGGGATTAGGACATATACACGTGACTATCAGGGATACTTGAAGACTATTGGAGAGGTATGGGTTAACCCTATTGATGCTGTTTTGAAAGCAAGTGAAATGTATACAAGTAATATATTGTGGAGTCTTAAACCAGAGGAGGTGGTGCGTAAATACCTATATGGACTTAGAAAACTAAATCATGGCTTGGTAAAACCAGATCCCTCTGACAACTATGGATTTAAATTCATTGTTGAAACCAGTGAGGAGGATTATAAAAAGGTTTTCTCTGGAGATATTGTTGATGTAAGGGCAATTGTTTCAACAATACCAGTGCTTTCCGGTATTGGTAAGAAGAAACCTGAGATACTTGAAGTAAAAATTCATGGAAAGAACATTGATGAGCGAGTAGAATACGCTAAGAAAATTTTAGGCTCATATCTTACCCCTCAGGATGTGTTTGTTGAGGGCCAGTTCGTGGATATTATTGGTGTAACAAAAGGCCATGGATTTCAAGGTGTTATAAAGAGATTTGGCGTTAAAGAGCTTCCAAGATGGCATAAACACAGGAAAGGTAGTAGAAAAGTTGGAACACGTGGACCAGCATTTACGTACTCAATGAGCGAGGTCCCTCAAGCAGGTCAAATGGGCTTTCACAGAAGAACAGAGTATAATAAGAGAATAATTAAACTAGGATTAAATGGATTAGAAGTAGTTACTAAAGGAGGATTTTTAAACTATGGCTTAATCTACGGTCCATATATAATTGTCAAGGGGTCTTTGATTGGCCCAGAGAAGAGGTTACTTGTTCTGAGACACCCTATAAGACCAAATATGAAGTGGATCCCTGTTTCACCTCCTAAGATCACTTATTTGAGCTTGGAGAGTAAGCAAGGTGTGTAGATATGAGTAAGGTCATTGTAAGTGTAAAAGATCCGCATCTTGAAGGCTCGAGACTAACCACATATCTATATAACACCTCTGGGGAAAAGATAGCTGAGATCGAGCTACCCGAGATATTCTATTATCCAATAAGAAAGGATGTTATAAATAGAGCTTTTCTATCAGCATTTACAGCTATGATACAACCAAAGGGACGAGACCCCCATGCAGGTAAGAGAACCACAGCTAGGTACTGGGGTGTTGGCTATGGACTTGCAAGGGTTCCAAGACTACCTCATGGTGAAGCAAGATTTGTTGTATCAGCTAGGAAGGGTCATATTGCTTTTCCACCAAGGCCGGATAGGAGAATACACGAGGAAATTAACAAGAACGAGAAAATTATTGCTATTATTTCAGCTTTAGCTGCTACTTCAAGAGTAGATATAGTTAGATCACGTGGTCACGTGTTCTCGTGTGATAAATTACCAGTAGTATTAGAGGATGAGGTTGAAGATAAACTCATTAAAACAAAGGAGGTTAAAGCATATTTGGAGAAGATTGGCTTATGGAGTGATATTGAGAGAAGCTATGAAGGGATTAGAATTAGAGCTGGTAAGGGAAAGATGAGAGGAAGAAGATACGTTGAGCCCCGTAGTGTTTTATTTGTATTAACAAGCTATGAAAAACCCCTTGCTAAATCCCTGAGAAACCTTCCAGGTGTTGATATCGCTACTCCTGGTAATCTAAGTGTATTACATCTAGCACCAGGTGGTGTTCCAGGTAGATTGATGGGTATTACAAAATCAGCTTTGGAAACCATTGCGGGGAAGTATAAGGTGGTTTACATATGAGTGGAGAGTATAGCGCAGATCGTTTATTTAAAATAATAAAACGCCCAGTTCAGAGCGAGAAAGCACTAACTCTGATAGACAAACAAAATACATTGACATTCATAGTGGATATTAATGCAACGAAGAATGATATCAAGCAAGCCGTTGAGAACTTGTTCAATGTAAAAGTCGAGTATGTAAGAACGCTTATAACACCGAAAGGAGAGAAAAAAGCATATGTTAAGCTAAGACAGGAGTTTAAAGCCACCGAGATCGCTACTAGGTTAGGTATGATGTAGAGGGGGGAATAATGGGTAAGAGAATTATTATTCAAAGAAGAGGACGTGGAAGCCCTACATGGAGAACACCAGATCATATTCATGTTGCACCAGCTAAATACCCATTACTGGATCTCGATAGGACATTTAAAGCTATTGTAATGGACTTTGTTCACGACCCAGGTAGATGGGTTCCACTAGCTGAGATAAAGCTAGAGACTGGGGAAGTATTCTACGTCCCGGCTGTTGAGGGAATGTATACAGGTCAAGTAATAAGTATTGGTCCAGACTCCGAGATTAAAAATGGAAACATAATGCCTATAGGGATGATACCAGAGGGGACACAGGTTGCAAATATTGAAAAAAATCCCGGGGATGGAGGCAGATATGCTAGGTCTAGTGGAACATATGGTGTTATTCTAGGGAAATCAGGTGAAAAAGTGAAAGTGCAGTTACCTAGTGGAAAAGTCATAGAGGTTCATAGTAGAGCTAGAGCCATGATCGGTATTATAGCTGGTGGGGGGAGACTCGAGAAGCCTTTGCTCAAAGCAGGAGCAGCTTACTATAAGTGGAGTGCTAAGAGCTATTGGTGGCCTAGAGTGCGTGGTGTAGCAATGAACCCCGTCGCGCACCCGCATGGTGGTGGTAGACATGTGGGTAGGCCAACAACGATTTCGAGGACAACACCTCCGGGTCGAAAAGTTGGCCACATCTCAGCTAGGAAAACTGGTAGAAGAAAAGGATAGTGAGAGCATGCTCTTCTTCATTATTTTTATTAAGAATTATATGATTATAGTTAAAGAAGTGCTTATATCTAGGTGGAAATAATGTCTCAGAGAGGTAACTTACCACCATATTCGCATGATATACCCCCCGAATGGAGGAAGTATAAGTATAGAGGTAAGACACTTGAAGAGCTACTAGAGATGTCTCTAGATGAATTTATTCAATTACTATCATCTAGGCAGAGACGTAGTTTATTAAGAGGCTTTACTCCTGGACAAGTAAGATTACTAGCTAAGGTTAGGGAAGTTATAAAAAGCCCTGAGTTAGCTAAGAGAACAGTTATCAAGACAAGAGTGCGTGATATGATTATTCTACCAGAGTTCGTGGGATTAACATTCGCGGTTTATAATGGTAAAGAATATGTCCAGTTCAGGGTTACACCAGAAATGATCGGCCATAGATTAGGTGAATTCAGTGCAACCACAAAGAAAGTTACACATGGAGAGCCTGGCTTAAAAGCAACAAAGAGTAGCAGATTTGTAGCTGTTAAGTAAAGGTGCTTAATCATGCCAACATGGCATTACTCTGTTAAGTTCGAGGATGAATCAAAGATAGCTAAAGCAGTTAGATACGATATCCCAGTATCAATAAAGTACATGAGAGAGATAGCTAAGACAATTAACGGTATGAGGTTAAATGATGCAATAAAACTACTTGAAGATGTTGTTAAACAGAAACAAGCTATTCCATTCAGGAGATATAATGGAAAAGTTAGTCATAAACGTGGGTTAGGAAATAGATTTGGATGGCCTGCGGGTAGGTACCCGGTTAAAGGTGCTAGGTATTTTATTGAAGTTCTCCAAAACGCGAGAGCAAATGCCGAGAACAAAGGACTTGATCCTAATTCGTTAGTTATAGTTCATGTATCTGCTCACAAGGGTATCACACTGAAAAGGTATATGCCTAGGGCTTTTGGGAGATCAACTCCTAGATTTAGGAGAATGACTAACCTAGAGGTAATTGTAAGAGAGGTTGGTTAATAATGGTTGGTATTGGTCCACGTATAAAGGAATACTTCTTGACTTATGGATTGAAAAAAGCAATGATTGATGAATTCCTAGCTAACTACTTCAAGGACTCTGGTTTTGCAGATATAGAGTTGTATAAAACACCGCTTGGGCATAGAGCAATTATATACGCTGAATACCCTGGTAGATTAATCGGGAGAGGAGGAGCTATACTTAAGAAAATAGCAACGATACTTCAAACAAGGTTTGGATTGGAAAATGTAAATATTACTGTATCACCTGTCACCGACCCTGACTTAAATGCACGTGTTGTCTCATCTAGAATAGCTAGAGCACTAGAGAAAGGAATCCCATTTAGAAGAGTAATGATGTTTATGATTAGAAGAGTAATGGAGGCTGGAGCTATCGGTGTAGAGATAACAATTAGTGGTAAACTACGTGGAGAAAGAGCAGCTTACGAGAAGTTGAAAGCAGGGAAAGTGTATAAATCAGGAGACCCAGTTGACTATATAATTGACCGTGCAGTTGCGAAGACGTTGTTAAAGCCTGGAGTGTATGGCATTGAAGTAGTCATCGTTAAACCTGGATTTAGATTGCCGGATCAAGTTGAGATCAAGGAGATCTCCTCTCAAGAGATTGAAAGGATAAAACAAGAGGTGGGTGTTAGTAGTTGAAACCAGATGAGATTAGAAAAATGAGTAGTGAAGAGCGAGAAAGAAAACTTATTGAACTAAGAGAGGAGCTTATTAAGCTAAGACTCCAAGCTAAGATGGGTTTGTTAAAAGACACAGCTAGAGTAAGAAACATCAGACGAGACATTGCACGTATATTCACAGTCATAAACGAGGAGAAAAGGAGAGGTAAACAGTGAGGACTCATCCTAATAGAGAAAATATATATTATCATGAGCTAATAGGGTTAAAAATAAGGATCCTCCAATACCCAGATGAAAAAGTAGTAGGGTTAGAAGGAATTGTGGTAGATGAAACACTAAAGATTCTAGTTATTGAGAAAGCAGACAAGAGTGTGATCAAGGTATTCAAAGCAAATGGTATATTCGAGTTTACTCTTCCTAATGGAGAGAAAGTAATTATAAAGGGTATTGACATGATTGGAAGACCATGGGATAGGCTTAAGAAATTGCTTATGGTTAAGAGGTGAGAGATTTTGGGTGATTTTAGTGGCGTTAACAACATAGGTATACCGGGTATTAATCCCCCGGAACAGACTTGTAACGATTCGAAGTGCCCGTGGCATGGGCATTTGAAAGTGAGAGGTATATTGATTAGGGGTGTTGTTGTAAAGAAGAAAATGAATAAGACTGTGGTTGTTCGACACGAGCATTTACAATATATCCCCAAGTACATGAGATATGAGCGTAGAAAGAGAAATATACATGCAAGATTACCTCCCTGTATTGCTGTCAATGAAGGAGACGAGGTTATAATAGGGGAGACTAGGCCCCTAGCTAAGACCGTTGCTTTTGTTGTTCTTGGTGTATTGAAAAGAAAAGAAGGTGAGAAGTAGATGGGTGCGAAGAGAGCAACAGCTGGTAAACCAGCTTACTCGAGGAGATATATAAATACTGGGTTACAAGTATCGTCAAAAGTTAGAGTAACTGATAATAGTGGAGCCAAGGAAGCAGAGATCATAGGTGTTCCAGGATATAAAGGTAAACTAAGGCGAGTTCCAAAAGCTGGGATAGGAGACGTAGTTGTGGTATCTGTTAAGAAAGGAACACCAGAGATGAGAAAGAAAGTTTTCAAGGCAATCGTGGTCAGGCAGAGAAGACCATATAAAAGACCAGATGGTACATGGATAGCGTTCGAAGATAATGCCGTGGTTATACTGACGCCGGAGGGGACTCCGAAAGGAACTGAGATACGTGGACCAATAGCTAGGGAAGCAGCTGAGAGGTGGCCTCAAATAGCTAACTTAGCTTCAATAATAATTTAAAGGTGGTTCTAATGCGACATAGCTCATCTACTAAACCATCTATTCAAAGGAAGAGACTTTATACAATGCCATTGCATTTAAGACATAAGCTATTCAATGCGAAACTATCAAAGGAACTACGTGAAAAATATGGTGTTAGTAGACTACCTGTTCGCGTGGGCGATGTTGTAAGGATAATGAGAGGGGACTTTGCGGGTCATGAAGGTAAAGTGGTGGAGGTTGATTTGAGGCGCTTTAGGATATTTGTTGAAGGTGCACAGATCAAGAAAGCTGATGGGACACCTGTGTATTATCCTATTCATCCAAGCAAGGCAATGATTGTTAAACTAGATCTCTCAGATAAATATAGGATTAAAATCATCGAGAGGCGTAAAAAGACAACTACTATCAAGGTTGAAGGGGAGAAAGAGATTAAGGAAGGTGGTGAGTAAATATGGGTAAAATGGGTGGGAGTCGTCATTTAAAAGCTCTTGCAGCACCGGCTTTTTGGCCGATATTGAGAAAGGAGTATAAGTGGACTGTTAAACCATCTCCAGGTCCTCACCCAATTGAGCGTAGTATTCCATTACTGCTAACTATACGAGACATGTTGAAGTATGCTAAGACAGCCCGTGAAGCACGTAAATTAATTGCCGAAGGACACTTCAAGGTAGATGGGAAGGTAAGAAGAGACTATAAGTACCCAATTGGAATAATGGATGTGTTCGAGATAACATCAACTGGTGAGACATTCAGAGTCATACCTGCTCCTATAAAGGTCTTGGATTTAATAAGGATATCTCAAGACGAATCTAAGTTGAAGCCATGTAGAATAGAAAGCAAGACAACTGTTAAGAATGGGCATATTCAATTGAATCTACATGATGGTAGAAATATATTGATAAGAGTATCTGATCCAAAGAATCCAGTTGAAGACGCATATGAGACTTTAGGCACTGTTTTAATATCTCTAGATGATGGCTCTATACGTGATTATATACCTCTAGAGAAGGGTATTATTGCAATAGTTGCTGGTGGTAGAAACGTTGGCAGAGTGGGGAGAATAATGGATATAATACCTGGGGCGTTGAAGAGAAGAAAATATATTGTTACACTACAAGACAAGTATGGCAACTTATTCCAGACAAGCTTAGAATACGTGTTTCCAATTGGTAGAGATAAGCCTGTTATTAAACTCCCAGAAGAGGCATGGTAAATATGCCTATCATTACACCAGAAGTTGAAGCAGTGATTACGAAGAAATGGGAGGAGAATCCAATGTTAAAGCCAAGGTTAGTAAAGGTAACAGTCAATGTATCTATTGGATCAAACTTTGAAAAACTAAAGAAAATAGCAAATGTTCTCGAAGAGCTAACAGGTGGAAGACCATCATTTAGGAGAGCTAAGAAAACAATCAAGGAGTTTGGTATTAGGAGAGGGGAACCCATAGCTGTAGCAGTGACTCTGAGAAAAACGCTTGCGATGGATTTTTTGAGAAAATCCCTTGATGCTATCGGATACAGGCTTAAGGCATCAAATTTCGATGAATATGGCAATGTTTGCTTCGGCATCGAGGAGCATATAAGAATACCAGGTGTGAAATACGATCCCGAAGTTGGTATATTTGGAATGGATGTATGTGTAACGATCGAGAGACCAGGATATAGGGTAATGCGAAGAAGACGTTGCAGGTCAAGTATCCCTAAGAGACATAGAGTAACAGGAATAGAGGCAATGATATTGCTTAAAAGGCTTTTTGGTATTGAAATAGTTGAATCATAGGTTGATGCTTATGGGTAAGTTTAAGCCACCTAAGGTAGATAAGTACGGTCGTGGAATACAAGAGTGTAGAAGATGTGGAGCTAAGGATGCTGTTATACAAGCTTACGGGCTTTACCTATGTAGACAGTGCTTTAGAGAGCTTGCGTATTCAATTGGTTTTAAGAAGTACAACTAAAGGTTGATGAAAATGGTTGTGATGGATCCACTTGCAAATACCTTGTCATCAGTATATAATGCAGAGATTAGAGCTAGGAAAGAAGTAATAACATGGCCTGCTTCTAAGTTAATACTTAATGTGCTCAAGGTTTTGCAAAGAGAAGGTTACATCGGCGAATTTGAATACATTGATGATGGGAGATGGGGTAAGATAAAGATACAACTGCTCGGGAGAATTAATAAGGTAGGTGTTATAAAACCGAGGCTTCCAGTCAAGTACAATGACTTGGTGAACCCTCCTCACTGGCTTAGAAAATATCTACCAGCGTATAATATAGGTATATTAATAGTATCTACTTCAGTAGGGGTAATGTCTCATAAGGAAGCTATTGAGAGGAAAATAGGAGGTATATTAGTAGCTTATTGCTACTAGGGGTGATACTATGCCAAAAATAATACATATTGAGGAGAGAGTAGAGATTCCTCCAGGGGTTGAAGCAGAGGTTAATGGTTTACAGGTTAGAGTAAGAGGACCCAAGGGAGAGGTTTTTAGAGATTTTAGCCATGTGAAAGGTATAAACATAAGAGTAGAAAACAACGAAGTCGTAGTAGAAGCGCATAGAGCGAATAGAAAGATAAAAGCAGTTTTAGGAA
>JAWAPI010000026.1:0-15082 GCA_038894495.1 Desulfurococcaceae archaeon | reverse complement strand
AACCCCTAGAGGTTTTAATATATCCATACGCTCATCTCTCATCAAACATAGCTCCACCTAGCAAAGCCATCGAGATTCTAAATGAACTATATGAAAAAACCTCAACCTCTCTGAAAATACCTGTGCATAAAGCACCATTTGGGTGGTATAAATCATTTAAACTAGAATGTTATGGGCACCCGTTAAGTGAATTATCAAGAACAATTACAAGAAAAGCTTCCGTAGGAAAAAGACCTATCGAGAAAAAATTCTACATAATAACATTAGATGGTCAGCTAATTAAACCAGATGAATTCGACTATACTAACTACCCTGAATTAAAGAAACTCGTTGACAAGGAAGTATATGGAAAAGAGCTCGAGGGAGGAGAGAATAGAGTAAACGATTATTGTAAGAAATTTGGATTCGAGTGGGAAGAACTCAGCGATCATGGCCACATGAGGTATGGTCCATTAGCCTCTGTAATGATGGATGCAGCTTTCAAATACTCCTGGCAAGTAGTGCGTGGTCTTGGAATACCAGTATACCGGGTAATGGGTACAAATATGTTTAGTTTAAAGGTTAGGCCAGTATATGAACACGCCGTTTTATTCGGAGATAGATTATATGAGGTAGAGGTTGACAATGAAAGATACGTGTTAAGATATGCTGCCTGTCACCAGCAATTCGCAATGATCAAAGACTGGGTTATAAGTTATAAAGACCTACCACTAGGCGTATTCGAAGTAGCAGATAGCTATAGACTTGAACAGAGAGGAGAAGTAAACCTATGCTTCAGGCTACGAAAATTCTACATGCCAGATCTACATATATTAACACGTGATCTATACGAAGCAATCGAAACTGTAAAGAAAGTACAAGATAAGATACATGAAGAAGCATCCAAGCTTGGTAGGAAATACATTGCATTGTACAATGTAACCGAAGATTTTTTAAATAAATATAGAGAACAACTCGTAGAATTTATTAAGAGAGACGGCTATCCAGCATTAATAGCTGTACTACCCTCAGGGATATACTACTGGGTTGTTAACGTCGAGTACCATATCATAGATAATCTTGGTAGACCACGGGAAATCGCAACTTGGCAAATCGATATAGGTAATGGAAAGAGATTCAATATAACATATGTTGATGAGAACGGCGAGAAAAAACACCCTGTCATAATACACACAGCTATTATAGGTAGCATAGAGAGATACATTTATATGATCTTAGACACAGCTGCGTTGATGGAAAAGAGAGGTGGAGTACCTTATATACCAACATGGCTTGCTCCGATACAAGCTAGAGTTATACCAGTATCCATGGACTATCTTAGTTACGCATACAAAGTTTACAGCGAGATAGCCCATCATGGCATAAGAGTAGATATCGATGACCGTGACCTTTCATTAGGAAAGAAAATAAGAGAAGCAGCAATGACATGGATTCCATACATCGTGGTTATTGGACAAAGAGAAGTAGAAACAAAGACAATTAATGTAAAGATACGAGTTAACAATGAACAAAGAGCAATGACCACCGAGGAATTCGTAGATCTTATTAAAAAGGAAATTAGTGAATACCCATTAGTCGATCTAGCATTACCTGAGAGGGTAAGTGTTAGACCAACATTTTAAAACCAACATGTCTCAGTTTTCTCTACTCCAAGTATATCTCCACTATCACTTAATAAGAGCGGGAATAACATGAAAAGCGAGTCCGGGGTTAAGTTCCTTGGTAGACATGTAATGTTAAAAGGTATCTACATCGAGAAACTACTAAGTGGGCAGAAGAAAGCCACTATAAGAAAAGGCATTTATCGACCTAAATACGAAGAGATAATAATCCATGCTGGAGGGAGACCTGTCGCCAAAGCTCGTATAACAAGAGTTTACTACAAAAAACTACGTGAACTATGCGAATACGAAGCTAAAATAGAGGGTTATGATAATGTTGATGACTTAATAAGAGAACTTAGAGAAGTATATGGCTCGATCAGAGATGATGATCATTTAACAATAATCGAATTCGAGATCATTCAGCGACTCGATAATCTTCCTAGTAAGGATCCTTACCATGGATTAACCCCCTCAGACGTTGCTAGAATAGCACTTAGATATCTAAGCAGTGAACTAAGCAACATAGATAAGAAAATATTAATTGACCTAACCAGAACTAATAGTATAAGAAAAACTGCGGTCAACTTATTCAACAACTTGAATAAAAGAACATTAGTTAGAAGAACATTAAGAAAAGCTCTTCGGTTACTAAGAGAAAAAAATCTTATCCAAATCTTGGACAATGATAATGTGTTGAACGGTGGTTGAAATGGGTCACTGGATACTTAGATGCAGAGAATGTAATAGAGAGTGGAGAATCTTGGTTAGCTTTCCACTTAAGAAGGAGTTTAAGCAATTATACCACTATTGTGAAAACTGTGGTAAGAACACATTTCATGACATACTAGAATACAAGGAGGAAGAAGACTAATTCAAGATTAATTACCACTTATTAGGATGAGTTATGCTACTTGAATGTTGATGATGAGTCCCCGTATTATGAAATGTGAAGAGACCTGTCTCAGCTGATCCACTATTGAAACTCGCTACATACATTGAATCATTTAATGATATCTTTCTTCTACCTCGTGTTAGGGTGTATCAAGTTACATAGAGAAAAAAGATATAGTTATCCACATCATTATGAGGCTTATTTTACTAGTTATAGGCTCCAAATATTGTATTCTTGAATCCTCTGTATTTTTCAGCATAGTATTGAACGAGATCGATCTTAGGGTCGACATATTCCATTAATCCGTGTAATTTGTGAGTTATATCTTTTAATCTTCTCCGTCCTTCAAGGACACCAAGCGCGATTAATGCGCATCCTATGTGAGATGCTTCAAAATGCGATAACATATATGTTCTCTTGTTTAAAACTGATGAGAGAGCTTCTACAACACCTTTATACTTAGTTAAGCCACCTCTTAATTTAACAATATCAAAGTTTATTGAGTTCTCTAAAAGCGCTTCCTCGACTAGTTTTATCAACATTAATATACCTTCAACAGCACCCCATATTATGTGATCTATTGTTGTCTCTGGACTAATTCCAAATATTGAAATCCCTGTCCTTGCTAGTGGTATATTTATTCTCTCCTTATATAATAAAGGAATAACTAAAGGTATACTCCTCGAGGATATGGGATCCTGGCTCAGAGTTGTATCAATTTTATTATAATCAAGACCTAGGAGTTTTACAAGAAACTCTAGCACAATCCCCGCATTATTTATACCACCGCCACTTAGCCAATCTCTATCCATTAAATAATATGTTTGAAATCTCATGTAAGGAGAACTATCAACTATGGGCTTATCGACGATAACCCTAAGCATACCACTAGTTCCTAGATTAACCACACCAATATTACTCTCTCCTAAGCTTAATCCATAAATCATGGAGCCACCATCATATAATCCTACTATATATGGTGTTTTAGCTAGTAAGCTAGTCTCATTAGCTGTTTTCTCGCAAATATAGTCCAGGTAGTATGCCTCCCTTAATTCCGGTAATTGATCTTCAGATAAACTCGCGATTTCAAGTATGGTTGAATCCCATTTCAAGGTTGAAATATTTAGCATTTGATAAGTGCCCGATGCTGTTGATAGATCTGTTATCGGATATCCAAGGAACCAAGTGGATAAGAGAGCTTTAGCATCTATGATTAAATTCTTATTGACTAGACAGGACACTCGTGTTTAAGCCACAACACCTTGGGCAGAGTATAGATATGTAAAGGAGGACAGCCAGTTTTATAGTAAATCTCTAGCGCCCTGTCTCCTAGTAAACCCAGGTATTTATTTGATCTTTCATCAATCCATGTGATTATATTAGTTAACGGTTCAAATTTCCTATTGATCACGATAGTTGCAAATAGACAGGTAGAAGTAACCACAGCATCTATATTGTGTATCCTTGAGATATGCCTGATTGCTTTAAACAATTCTCTTCTTATCTCATTTGGATCATGTTCGTGGGCTCTCTGAACAGGTACGAGAGGATTTATTTTCTTTGTAATGGATTCAATAACCGATATATTATTATCTTTTTCATCGATATTTATTAGTGAAACTTTTAAGTTTGTTGTCCCAAGATCTACAGCTAAGATGTCCAAATTAAAATCCCAAGATGCATATATCTTAAAATACAAAGTAAAATAAAGGAAAATATTGCTCGATATAACACTAGGTGGTAAATACCAGTCTCCTGGGATTATCGGGGAAGGCAACTATTCCGTTAATGGGCTTATTGTTCAGATAGTTAATAATAGCTTCCACTATTGCATCATCCATCCCTTTCAATGCTTCCAACGTGTACGCTGCTATATGTGGTGTGATAATAACATTATTATATTTCAATAGAGGATGATCGGGACCTATGGGTTCTCCTTCAACGACATCAGCTGCAAAAGCCAAAACCTTACCGTTTTCTATACTCTCTATGAGTGCTTTTTCGTCTACTAGTTCTCCTCTAGCAGTATTTACTATTATTATTCCTTCTTTCATACATTCAAATGCTTTTCTATCAATCATATGGTAATTATCTGGGCTTAGAGCAGCGTGTAATGTTACAATATCCGATGTCTTCAATAACTCACATAGGGTATTTGCATAGTCATACCCAGCTTCTAATACTTTGTCTCTCGGACCAAACGGATCGTAGACTACTATCTTCGAGTTAAACCCTTTTCTTAGTATCTCTGCTACCCTAGAGCCTATGTTTCCATAACCTATCACACCTATAGTTAAACTACTGAGTTCTTTTCCAACGTGCTTAGCTCTACTACTCCATTGCCAAGCTTGAACAGCATTATATGCTTGAGAAACATATCTCAGAGCGCTTAGCTTTAAAGCAATAGTATGCTCTGCTACTGCCTCTCGCTCTCTCCACCCAGGGATACGTGCTACTATTACGCCTTTCTCCTTAGCTGATTTAACATCAATGTTATCGTAGCCGATTCCGTGTCTTATGATCATTACTACACTCTCATTAAATTCAATGAAGTCTCTATCATATCTTGGCGTAACACTTGCTACTACGAAGTGGTATCCATTAAGCTTAGAAGCTAGTTCCTTTCCTTTGATGTCCTTCGGCACCTCTATTTTAGCAATTTCTCCAATGGATGATAGCTTTTCCAATGCATCGCTATAAATTCCAAAGGATTTTGAATTAACTATGGCTATTTTAGGCCTAGTCATAGCAACATACCATCCAATCTTGTCAATCTTGTAAAACCGTTTCAGTAAGTTGTTCTAGTTCATTGATTTGCTGTTCTGAGAATTCAAAGTCTAATTGAAATGGTGTTGCCCGCTTTTGACATTTCTAATTTTAAGTATTAAGCGAAGTATTTCTTGTGATTCAATATTATATTTCTTTATTGTTTTTCTAAATAGTAGTATTTTGTATTGAAAATCAACAGCTCTTCTATGATCTCCTCACTTATTGCTTTATATATTCCTACAGCTATTTCGGGAAACGCGTTTGAGATTCCGCATATATGTGCATGTGCTCCAACAGCGAAGGTTAGATGCATTAAGTTATCACCACCACTAGCTATAAAGTGTTTCGATGAGAATCTCTTTACTAGCTCTAGTATTTGCTTGACATCATAGCTAATAAATATGCCTCAGAGATATTAGACCATCTCTCTATTTTAAGAAACTTGTTTTTCACTTTGATAACTTAATCTCAACTTTTCAGGTTCAATTATAGTATTTGTATATCCAATAGCCATATATAGGGGCTCTCGCGGATATCTATTGAACGTGTTAGTTACAGGTGGAGGCGGATTTATTGGTAGATTCCTCGTTGAGGCGTTGATGGAAAAAGAATATAGCGCGATAGCTGTTGACAAAAGCCCATCACCATTCAGAGAACATCCGAGGATCACTTATTATATGGTAGATGTAACGGATATAATAACCATGATCAAAATACTCACAAAGCATAAGCCTACAGCGGTAATTCATTTAGCTGCATTACTAGCTGATACATGTGAGAACGATCCAATTCTAGCTACGAAAGTAAATATTGATGCAACACAACACCTTTTAGAATTATCAGTAACACATGGAATAGATAGATTTATATTTATGAGTTCAGCATCTGTTTATCACCAAATTACTCCAGAACCCGTAAGAGAAGAAGATGCTGGTAAGCCAGTATCATATTACGGTATGACAAAATTTGCTGGTGAATTAATTGGATTATGGTATGCTCGTAAAGGACTACTAACCACTAGATTTTAGAGCTCTAAGACCCGCGGTAGTATTTGGACCTGGAAGATTTAGAGGACCCTCAGCGGAGTATTCTAGTTTAATACTTGAGAAGGCACTAAGAGGTGAAAAAGTTATTATTAAAAACCACGAAAATAGAGTAAATTATATTTACGTAAGAGATACTGTAAATGCCCTAGTTCATCTCCTCGAAGCCGAGAGAGCACCCTCGAGGGTGTATAATGCAGGTGGATTCGTGAACAAAGTTATCGAGTTTGCTGAGCTCGTTAAAACATTTATACCTAGCTTGAATTAGCACGTAGAGTTAGCTCCCGCAGTTAGGTATCCAGCTGTTGTTGATGATTCTAGAGCACGTCTTGAACTAGGTTGGACACCTAGATATCTACGTGATCGATCAATAGAAGATTACATTGAAACTTACAAAAAAGGAAGTAAAATATTCAGACTTGACTAGGACATGGTGTTATTTATGAGCATAGATCTCCATGGAAAAGTAGCTATCGTGACGGGGGGCGCTAGGGGCATAGGCCAAGAGATATCAATGATCTTAGCTAAACACGGTGCAAACGTAGCTATAGTAAATAAATCAATGGAGGATCTCGAAAAAACAGTCAAAGAGGTTGAAAAACATGGAGTCAAAACTATAGGATTAATAGCTGATGCCACAAAAAAGATCAAGTTGAAAACACAGTCAAAGAAGTAATCAGAGAGTTTGGGCAAATAGATATATTGGTAAACAATGTGGGTGCGTATCCTAGAAGATCATTTATAGAAATGGATGAAGAATTCTGGCATGATATGATTAATGTTAACCTAACAAGCATGTTCTTATTTACAAAAGCAGTAGTGCCCTATATGATCAAGAGAATGCATGGAAGAATAATTAACATATCATCAATTACTGGATTATACCATGGAATCCCTGGACTAGTACATTATGGTGCTGCTAAAGCAGGTGTAGTAGGGTTTACTAAGTGTCTTGCCGCCGAGTTAGCACCATATAAAATAACAGTTAATGCAATCGCGCCTGGACCGATACTAACCCCTGGAGTGAGATCTATATGGAGCCCCGAGGACATTAAACCACAAGAACTAGTAAATCCATTAAAGAGATTTGGTTTACCTAGTGATGTTGCAAACGTAGTGGTATTCCTCGCCAGTGACTATGCAGAGTTTATCACAGGTCAATTAATAGTCGTAGATGGTGGATTAACATTTGTAAATCCACGATTAGCAATCAAGGAGATTCTTGCATTAAAGGATAAGGGGGAAGTCTAATTTTTCTACATGGTTTTAAACAACTTTAGTCAATCCAATCACTAGTTGCGATTTTCTCTGGGATGTATTTGTCAGCGAGGAATTTTAATCCTTTACTAGCCATGGCCTCTATTTCAAGTTTACTCAAGGGAAGAAAGTATATACATAGTTCACGAATCCATTCAGGTGTAGTAAACCATGGATAGCCTGTTAGCCCTTCTTTTTTCTTAACTTTATTTTTAATTTCCTTGTCTCCTATACATACATCTGCAACGGTGTATCCAACCAGTTCAACAGCTCTTTCAAGATCCTTTGTCTTTGCTTTGATAATGAAGTTTGATCTCTCTGACTCGCCTAGATACGGTGTTTTCGCCTTTAAATTCTCTACCGCTGGCGCTAGCTCAATTAGTGTTTTTCTATTATCTTTTTCCTTGAGAATCTTCTTGAAAACACTATCACCAAATATATCAGTCATCATGACACCGATAAATTTCGCTGCTGGTGTTGCTAGTCTCTCACTCTCATAGGATAATGTTATGCTCCCTGCTTTGAAAACACTATATATATAGAACCCGTATGGATCAGCATCTGCTAGTATGTATACAGGTAACTTGAACTCGTCACTTAGTCTTCTCACAAATCTCCTCGTGGCTCTATCTGGCTGCCCTGCACTTGTTACTAGTATCGCTTTGTGTTTTTTCCAAAAACCATATCTATGCAACTGTTGAAAAACAGCATCTTTCTCTACTACAAGGACGTATTCAGCGTCGATGTCTTTGAACTCTATTAAATCTGGTGTAGGCTCGATTGCGTAGGCTCCATGACCCATCTTGCTCAAGTCTATTAGATCATCACCACTTCTGATCACGAGATTCCCTACCACTTTACCCTTCTCTTTACTCAAGATCAATAGCTCTTCTCTTAGCACTGAGAAGTATACTTCTAGATCTCTGATTACACTATCTGATTCTCGCTGCCCATCCCATGTATTCTCACTAGCGCGTTTTCCATCTACTGTTATATATGTAATTGAGTGCTTACCTCTATAGTATAGATCACGTATGGTGGGGTACTCATTGTTTCTCAGAGCATCATAGATAATAGATGTCATCAACATTGTTTGCATAAACTTCTTGGCTTCGTTTACATCGATAAAGGATCGGTGCTGAACCTCAGGTCCAAGTAACAGTATTTTCTTCCTCATATCATATATGGTGTTTGATAATGTCCGCTTAGGTATTATAAGGATAGGTTTCTCACCTGTTTTTATATATTCGAGTATTTTGTAAGAATGGCTTTTAATAATATCTAATGCTCGTTGCCTAGCCTCAAAATCCACCTTCGATGTCAAACTCTACACCTCAGGTCTCTGCTTCAATAGATCTAACAATCTTGCCTACTAAGTCTATTGAAACACCCGTCTTCTTAGACACTATTTCAGTTAACTTCTCGATAATTAGTTTTTTAACTTCGGGTGTTTCATTCTCAACTGAGGTTATTAATGAAAGACTTTTAGCAACCTCTGGTATGTACTTGGCAATTGCTTCCGCTTTTTTCCTAGCTTCTTCTTCTCTAGCTCTCCGCGATAAGTGTAGTTTTAAACCTCTACCTACCTCCATAATACCTAATTTTATCTCGCGACGAATCTCTGGTATATCCGCTATACTCTCTTTTCCAACACCTTTAAATGGTATCTTAGTACTGCATAAATGCACAAGTATAACTAAAGGTGCAGGGAAACTAATCATGTAATTTTCCCAGTTAATCTCCTCTTCGACTACTTCTGTGACAACATCGTTTGCTTCATCATAAAGCAATGGTATTTTGTTAGCATATCTTAACACCATGGGTTTATTCTCGCTGATAGGAGTGTTTCCTCCATATGCTAATCCAACTTCAACAATGAAGGGGTGACCTGAATAAGCTCCTGGTTTTCGAGTAATAGCTGCGACGAACTCGGGATTAAATGCCCTTGTAAGTCCTGCTTTAATTATCTCCTCTCCCAGGTATGATAATGCTCTATGAGATGGTGGTCGATATTTGTCAAATGCTTTAATAGCGTTAAGCAAAGATAATAGCTCATCGTCTGTTAGCTCACCGGGTCTCTTGTCTAGCGAGATACCTGACTTCTCAATAATTAATTTAGCTGTAGATTCACCAATACTCTGAAAACTGTTAACCAAGACATCATAGATCGTATTATACTTAGTATTTTTAACTAATCCACTAAGAAACTCCAAGTCTATTCCTTGTGGATGAGGCTTTGTCTCAATAGGTGGCCTAGGAATATTGCTCACTATACGGGGATAGTGTATTACTTCATCTTCAGGAGTGATCAAAACCATATTAGCATACGGTAATACAACAGCTGTTCTATGGAAATACTCGAAAACTCTACTCTTAGCTCTAGGCCAGTCGCCTTCAATAGTGACAGAGACAATGGTTCCATGCCAATCTCTGGTTTTTCTCCAGCTCCCCGCTTCCACAACTACTGGTTCGTTTTTATTGATATCTATTCTCAATTTGAAATAGTATATTCTTTTAAATCCTGGTTTACTAGTTATAACCTCAATCGGTCTACCAGTAGTCATCTGAGCATATAACACAACCATTTTAACTCCAAGACCATACATACCCCTTGACTGTCTCAGTATGTATTTGCTACTGAACAATACCTTTCCAAAAGCGTTTGGAACAATATGTGGTGGTATGCCTATACCATTATCCTCAACCGTTATTTGATAAAAGTCTTGTGCTTCATCGGCTTTTTTAATAACAACCTTGATATCGGGAAGTATTCCATGAACATCCGTTGCATCTAGAGCGTTCTCGATCAATTCCCTTATTGTCTGATAGATAGCTCTAGCTGGATTAGCAAAGCCCGCGATCTCTCTGTATTTATAGAAAAATTCGGCTGGGCTAACTGCTCTGTATACTTCCTCGGCGTTGTTCATTTATCACACCGTTTCTCTTATCTTATCAATAATTAAACCATTATAAGCAGTAGGAATACTATCGTTTAACTCTGTGTAGTTCACTTATTATAGCTTTCGCAACCGAGCCGTTATTAAAAAATCCTAGGTAAATGGGTGTTCGCATGAATGGGATTTCAGGTATAGTTGCAACAGCAATCTTACTAGCATTAACAATAGCTGGCGGTGTAATTATATATGGATATGTAACCTCGTATCTAAACACAATGATTCAGGATAGTAAATTAATTGTTGAAAACGCCTATTATCTAAGTGTAGCTAAGAAGCTAATTATTGAAGCGAGAAATATTGGTTCACAACCTGTCTCCATCGAGAGTATTATGCTAATAAATGTAAATGGTAATAGTTCCTATTTTAACAAGACCGCTATAGTAAATCCTGGTGAACGTATAACTCTGGAGATAAATATAGATAACGATGTTATAGACTTACCCCAGTTTGTCCTGGTTAAGTACAATAGTAATGTATCAACCGAACCCATTAGAATAAGAGTATTCTAATGGTTGATCTCATGAAAAATCCTTTATTATTTTTTACTCGTATTTCCTCATCTGCTCATGCAAAGTCATTCATTGCTTTGGTTAAAAATAGGGAAAAAAGCAAGAAGGGAGATATTGAGTTAGCAAGAAGAATTATCAATGAATATCTAGATATCTACCTAAGAGGATTTAAACTAGAAAGTATTGACCTAGATGTTGTTTATCAATCATATAAACTAAGTGACATAATAGATGTAAAGATTGGTAGTTGTAAGGGAAAACTCTATTATATCATCAATGAGCCCTCTCTCACCCTTGATCAACAACGTGAAATATTACAAAAAGCAATAGACAAAGTTTTCAGTGATGATATTATTCAAACCAATAAATCAAATATCCACCTAGAAAAACTAAACTACGAAAACTACTTAATATCGAAGTTCACAACAGGCTTAGTTCCCTTGCTACCACTAACGTTAGATCCATACATTGAAGATATATACCTATCTAGAAAGCATAGAAGAGCTTACGTTATTCACAATAATTTCTCCTGGTTAGGTTGGCTGGAGACAAATATTGTAGTTGAACCTAGTTTAGTGGATAGACTAGTTCTAGCTCTTTCACGCAGAATAGGTAAGCATATATCACTTGTAAACCCTCTAGCTGAGGGAACATATGCATGTAATTTGAGAATAAGCTTAATATATGGGGATACTATATCTCCAAACGGTAGTAGTATTGTTATTCGGAAGAAAGTAAGCGATGAGTGGACAATTACCAGGTTAATTAACGAAGGAACCATCTCATCCTTTATAGCTAGTTACCTATGGCTAGTTCTAGAAGAAAAAGGATGGATCATTATAGCTGGACATGTTGGATCCGGGAAAACAACACTTCTACAGGCTTTATTATCTCTTATACCTCCATATAAGAAAGTCATATCAATAGAAGATATCCCCGAGATATCTGGCTCTACTGGATTATGGGAACCTCTAGTTGAGAAAAACGAGGTTCTCACTACTTCATCTCAAATAGATCCTTATACTCTATTAAAATTCGCCCTTAGACGCAGACCTGATTATATTGTAATAGGAGAAGTCAGAGGTATAGAGGCAAGGCTACTTATACAGGCATCAAGGCTTGGACATGGAGTATTAAACACTATTCATGCAGATAGTCCTGAATCTGTATTTAATAGACTTACATCTCCACCAATCTCCATACCTAGAAATCTCTTGAATAATATATGGAGTATTATAATAATAACTCAAGAACAACATGGCAAGAGAAAAATTCAACTTGTCTCAGAGGTATCAGATGACTTGTTAATTACTAATATATGTGATCAACTCGACGGAAATTGCAACATTGATAAAATAATTGAAAAAAGCATTAGATTAAGAAAACATTATAGTAAGGATGAATTACAAAAAGAGCTAATTAGGCGTACACTATTCCTTGAGAAACTAGTATCCCACGGCGTCTATTCCATGAATAATCTACTGGAAAAGCTCGGGGAATTCTATAGATCCCCTGAGACAGAGGTATTTAGTGAATCTATTGATCTAAAAGGTGTTTAATTTGAAAAATAAATGCATTGAAGATCAATACCTTGATTTTCTTATTTATCTAAATACAATTGAATTAAACAGGTTTAAAATATATGATCTATTTAGAGCAATCTCAATTGCTAATGTCGAAATGAGTGAGTGCTATAATGATGTTGCTAGAAAATACCTAATGCTAGAATCTTGGCTGGGAGATCCTGGCTTAGCATTATACAAACTAGGAGATATTGTAAACAACGAGAAACTATCTAACTTCTTAAAGGGATATAGCAATGTATTGTTTACAAGTGGTGATACATTAACATATACTTCTAATGCTTTGAAAACAGAATTCTATTCACTTAAAGCACGCATTTCTGAATCATTAAAAATGATCGAGGTACTCATAGAGAGCGTGTTAGTAGTGGTTCTAGCTTTATCAATACTTATATTAATTCCAATTTGGCAAATACCACGATTTACCGGGTATATTGCACTAGGTATAATAGGTTTATTTTCCTACGTACTAGGGTTACGTGTATCAAGTGTCCTTTACAATATTAGTAATCTCTATATTCACCTCGTAGATCTTGTAATTCTGATCATATCCTGTGTACTTCTAGGTTTTCCACTAGGTGTACTCGCTGTTACATTAATCCTATTCACACTATTTTGTGTTACAAGACCTTTTATTAGACTCAAAAAATCTATTGAAAAAGAAGCCATAAGAATACTGGGAGATGTCTACTCTAGTGCAATGCTCGGAGTACCAGTAGATACAGCTCTTCTAGAGTCTCTAAGGAGAACAAGTCTAGCAGAGTATAGATTACTAATGTATAGTTTACTCAACGGGCTACGTGTTAATGAATTCTTGGAGAGTGAGGACCTAACGAAACTAGCAAATAAAATAATGGTAATGCTAACAGGCATGATCGATTATTTCGGTGCTAGTAGCACTTATCTAGCTTCTATCGTTAACTTTGTCGATGAGGTAACTGGACTTAGACATTTCGTAGAGGAGAAGTTAAATCACTACCTTATATATTCTATTATACTGGCTTTTCTAATAACAGCCTGTTACCTTATGATCAAGTTAGTAACTCCGATCAATGTAGATCTACATACGCTTGGTCTACATGGATATCTAGGAATAATAGTGATATCTATACCAATATGTGTTATAAAAGATGGTGGTTTCTCTGTTTCCAAATCAATGATCATGATGGCTTCAATAGCATTACTCGTCTTTATATTAATAACGATCTTCCCATGAGAAAATAAACGCGCGAATAAAATGTCACTACGAACTTAACAAATTACTACCTACTTTAACTTTGATAATAAATACTTCCTGTAAGTAGCTATTATCAAAACTATGAAATTGTAAACGGTGATCGATATGATTATTGGAACAAGTCTAATACCCCAAGGTGTATAGTTTAATACTAGTCCAATAATAGGCACTATCGCTAGTGATAATCCAATAGACAAAGCTACTCTCTCAAGTGGATTAAGGGTCTCTTCACGTGGATAAAGTGCCTCCACGAGAGCGTAGCCTGGTATGAACAACACGTATATTGTTCCAAGAACATATCTAATGAAAATCACCGATGATGCCCACTCCGTTAAGTATATTGATATCAATGTCATAATTATTAGGAGAATAGACGTCCAGAACCACATTGTATAATCTAGCCTAAATAAGTAAGAGGCAAAGGTGATAGGTTTGTCGGGATCTTCTATCTTTAATTTGCCTTCATTCACCATCTTCCATAGATCATATAACGCTCTGTACTTTTCCTTTTTCCCTGAAAGCTCTTTAATATAGTCCTCAATAGTTACCCTCTCGTACTTCATTTTTTCACCCAGAAACTGGTGAAAAGTAGACTTTGATATAGTTATGAACCCATAGACCAGTATAATTCCACGTAGATCTCGTTGTATCATAATACCAGAGTTCAAATATTAAAGCTATAGTTCTAGGTAATGGTTCATCTGCATAGACCAATATATCTACAAGTATATTCTGGTTTTCCTTGTTACCTAGAACAATATACCACTCCATTATTGGCTCTACAGGTGATGGACTTTCATTTGAAGGTAGAGTTGTATTATCCCCGATCTTAAATACTACTTTGTAATACATGGGCTTACCCATGTAGTTTGAGACTGAAATACATAGGTTCAAGTATGTATTTGAAATAGCTGATTCTGGATATTTGCCTATTTTACAATTTTCATTAAGCAATCCAATAGCGCTAAAAGGTTCTGGTATTTCTGGTCGTAGTATCATCGCAATACCTATAACTGAGGCTACTACTGATATTGCTAGAATAACAGCAAATACTTCTTCATCGAGGATCAATTTACCACCTTATAATCCATTTCCTATGAAATCTAAACCAGAGATAAAGATAGATCCGCGGTAGTAATACATATATTAGTATTGGTAGCGCTCCCAGTATAGTTATTGAAAGTATTTTTATAGTCAACGACTTCATGTAAACAAGATCAGCTTCCTTCTT
>JAWAPI010000025.1:0-16123 GCA_038894495.1 Desulfurococcaceae archaeon | reverse complement strand
ATATAAGCCTTTCAATTCTTTTTATTGTATTCTAACTCCTCCAGCTATCGAAGACCACTTAATGAACAGGGTTGCCTTTCAATTCTTTTTATTGTATTCAAAGACAATGCGTGTTATACCTAAGGCGGATACCAAGTTTCCTTTCAATTCTTTTTATTGTATTCTAGGTAGCAAGTTTTATGATGGCTTAAACTTTTATACCTCCTTTCAATTCTTTTTATTGTATTCGCATCAGCCTTGAGGATGCGAAAGCACTCCTGAAGCTGATACTTTCAATTCTTTTTATTGTATTCGCCTATGAAATGAACCCGGTAGCGAGATGGCTTATAAGCAAAATCTTTCAATTCTTTTTATTGTATTCTCATAGGTGATTCTTTGTATATTCGTTGCTGGAATATCAGTCCACTTTCAATTCTTTTTATTGTATTCTGTGAGGTGAAAATGTAAATGCCCGCAGTCAATATATTCTTTCAATTCTTTTTATTGTATTCTCTGCTGTAACACTTAACGTTAACATAAGCAGTGTGTCAAGCTTTCAATTCTTTTTATTGTATTCTCAGCATACAGTCATCTGCGGTCACATTGAGCGTGAACATCTCCTTTCAATTCTTTTTATTGTATTCCCACACCACCCCTCCAAACCCCCATCATGAAAATATCGTTGACTTTCAATTCTTTTTATTGTATTCTCTAAAGTAACTTTAAACATAAATATTGCTAGTGTGTCTTCCTTTCAATTCTTTTTATTGTATTCTGTAGACGACGTTCATCAGCCAGTCCGGGACACCCCACTCTGCTTTCAATTCTTTTTATTGTATTCAGAAAGATAGAGCCAATCATGGTGTTGTATCCCGAGAAAGCCTTTCAATTCTTTTTATTGTATTCATTGAAAAAATGATGGTGTATTATGTGTCTAAATTGACTATGCACTTTCAATTCTTTTTATTGTATTCCCGTTAATTAAGAACATTGTTACAGCAATGAAAGCAAACTTTCAATTCTTTTTATTGTATTCGCCATATCCCTGCACTCAAGGATTCTGAGGTTGCATGCATTGCACTTTCAATTCTTTTTATTGTATTCCTCAGCCGGTTGTTCAACTATGAATGTCAGCGCGTCCTGTATCTTTCAATTCTTTTTATTGTATTCTCTACGTGTAGAGGTGGAATAGATGCCTACAGTCAATATATTCTTTCAATTCTTTTTATTGTATTCACTCTCCTGATGATTCATTAGCCTTCAGCTTTGCCCTCAGCTTCTCTTTCAATTCTTTTTATTGTATTCTTGAATGCCCCTATGCCTTCACATATCCCGAGCATGCTGGACTTTCAATTCTTTTTATTGTATTCTTGACATGCTTTCAGCAATCAACTGCAGTGATGATGCACTTACTTTCAATTCTTTTTATTGTATTCGCAGGTATAGGCAGAACCGAGACCCCGTCATCCCTGAGGATCTTTCAATTCTTTTTATTGTATTCTAACTACCTTAACCTCGAGTGTGTGTCCACCGCTAACTAATATCTTTCAATTCTTTTTATTGTATTCTGAAACAACGAATATAAGATATCGACCGTCGGCTGGCAACTTTCAATTCTTTTTATTGTATTCTGAGTCAACTACCGCTATCCTAGCCACGACTAGGCACCTAGCCTTTCAATTCTTTTTATTGTATTCGATGTCAAGAACAAGCTTGAGTCGTTGAGAGCTGAGATCTTTCAATTCTTTTTATTGTATTCGGAAGATAAATTATTGAGAATATAATAGAGATAACAATGCTTTCAATTCTTTTTATTGTATTCAACCACACTACGACCCCCCTCAAATCTAATACTACCACTTCGCTTTCAATTCTTTTTATTGTATTCGCCCTTTCTGAGGCCCTCGATCGTCGTCATAATGTCCACGCTTTCAATTCTTTTTATTGTATTCGGAACGCCGTCAACTTCAATCGTTACAGCATCACTAATGTTACTTTCAATTCTTTTTATTGTATTCATATTACAATGAACTCAAACCCAAGGCCTGTAGCTACTCTTCCTTTCAATTCTTTTTATTGTATTCAATAAACACTCTTTTAAGCCCATACATAAGTATAAGTATTATACTTTCAATTCTTTTTATTGTATTCACATAAACCTCGGAGGACAGACAACGGGCGTTAAAATCGCTTTCAATTCTTTTTATTGTATTCTACTCCAACCGACTTCTGGAAGAGCAGAGCAATGACGCTCTTTCAATTCTTTTTATTGTATTCTGGATTATCAGTGTAGATGCCAGTCGATGGGCGATCGGTCCAGCTTTCAATTCTTTTTATTGTATTCTGTGCTTGATTTTTGATTTGTTTACTTTAATTAGATATATGTATTTTGGGTTTTTAAGTTTTGTGTTGATCAAGATGGTGGTTTTTCATGGTGATCTTGAGGGTTGGATCAAAATTTTTCCACGTATTATCATGATATATTTTCCTAGCTTAATCAAGGATGTTCATGTTGATGGATCATGATCTTTTTTATTCTATTTAACACTTTTACAATTTTGTGCATAGATCTCTCCACTAGTGGGTATCAACTGATTTCTTGATCTTCCCTGTTTTGGAAGGGATTTTTTAAAAACTAGACATATTTACATCTTGGTTGGTGATAATGCCTAGGGTTTTTATTTCTCCACTTGGTTTTCACGAGGATTTTCTGCTAAGATCTCTTGTCGAATTCAAGGCGGTGAACAGAGATATCGTCTACACCGTGACTTGTAGTCCATTGATAGGTGGAGTTAAGCGAGCTTTTGATAGCTTAATAGCTTTATCTAGTAAACAAGGGTTCCCCACACCACAACTAGTAGAGTTAGATTGCAGCAACTTCTACGAATCGATAAGGAGACTCCGTGAAATCCTAGGAAAACACCTCGAGGATACCGTAATATTCTGCGCGGGAGGTGGATTAAGATTTCTAACACTAGTAGTTCTCATATCACTTTTCTTCTTGAGAAAACCCTTTACATTGCACTATGAACCAGAGACAGGTGTAAACGAATTCACGATAAAACCAGAGTTCTTCCATAATATATTTGAAGACCTAGATCAAGCCGAAAGAAAAACCCTGAACATAGTGATCAAGAACCCAGGCGCTAACATAAGAGAAATATCAAAAACACTCAATATCAAGGAAAAAACAGCAAGAAACATCGTTACGAGATTGAAAAAACGAGGACTCGTCGTGAAGAAAGGAAGAAAGGAGGGAGTTGAACCAACAGAGATAGCAGATGCTCTATTTTCCTAGAGCCCATGACTCGATCAATTCACTCGAAGATCAGGGAAAAACCCACAATACACCCACTTGAGCAATATCTAGGATACAAACACAACAACTATAACCAGAGGTGAAACCATGATAAGTAGAAGGTTAATGCTAAGAGTCATTCGAAGACTATACACATGGTCAAGAAATGACCCAGTCGACGAGGAACTACGTGGATGGAACTGGGATAAACCACCATTAAAGCCAAGAGCATATCTAGAACTAGGCGTCTTCGAAGTAGCATCACTATACTGTGAAACCAGGAGAGATATCTGGCTTAGGAGAACCATGGGAGTTAAACCAGAATCCTCTGATCTCATAGTCAAGGGCAAATATATCCACGAGGCAATAACCAAGGCCATAAGAGAAGTCACGCGGCTAGCTCACCAAAGCCTAGAACCCTGGGACATATACGATCTATCTAAAAACAAGTGGAGAGAGATCAGTGTAGATGCCAGTAGAGATCTACAACAACTAGTTAAAAAAGTATACAAATACACACTTATATCACTCATAGGAGAAATAGCATACGAGGATGTAGTCCACGGAGCAAGAACCCCGTTGATTGCAGTCTCAGAAATGAAAGTCGACGGATCAAACCTAGGCTTATCACCATCACTATCCATAGATGTCCTCACGGAAGGAGGTGTAATAATCGACATCAAATACGGAGCGTTCAGGGACTTCCACAAGCTATCTATAACAGGCTACGCACTGGCATTAGAATCAGAGTACGAGATTCCCCACGACTATGGCCTAATAATATACGTTTACGCGCAAGGCGAGAATCTAAAAATCAACGTTAAACCAGTCTACGTAAATAGCCACCTAAGAAAGTGGTTTATAGTTGAGAGAGACGCAATAATAGATATGCTACTCGAGAAAAGAGAACCCCCGAGAGACAATAATTGCAACCACACCTGTCCATACTATAAGGTGTGCTTTCCTTGAATACAATACTAATCTCGGGTTATGGAGTAAGACTCAGATATCGAAGAGGAGTATTGATCGTGGAGCCTCGAGGCGAAGATAAACAAGAAGTTCCAATAATCAACGTAGATCAAGTCGTGATCGCCACAAGCGGTGTCTGGCTCTCCAGCAAGCTCGTTAGAAAACTCGTCGAGCACGGAGTAGACATCGTATTCCTAGATACACGAGGACTCCCGATCGGCAGAGTCTACCCACCCTTCGTGAACAGAACAGTTGAGACAAGGAGATCGCAATATCTTGCTTACAACACACATAGAGGCATCCACGCAGCAAGGGAGATAGTATTTGCTAAGCTCTCGAACCAAGCCATGCTCTTGAAAAAGTACTATTACTATACAGAGATACAGGAGATCAGAGAAGCCTCTACTAGAGTAGCAAGTATAGCTCACAAGGTCAGGGAGCTCGAGGGGTCATTAAGTGAGCTCAAAGAGAAACTAAGAGTCCTCGAGGCAGAGGCTGCAAGAATCTACTGGTCAGGCTACGCAATACTCCTACCACGAGACCTCAGCTTCGAAGGCAGGGACCAAGACTCCACTGACCCTGTAAACACAAGTCTAAACTACGCATACGGCATATTATACGGTGAGTGCTGGAAAGCACTTGTCCTAGCAGGTCTAGACCCCTATGCTGGGTTTATACATGAGGATAGAAGTGGTAAGCCCACACTTGTCTTCGACTTCGTCGAGATGTTCAGGTTCATAGCTGACGCATCACTACTAGCGCTATTTAGACGTGGCTGGAAACCTAGTGTAAACAATGCAATATTAGACTACGAATCAAGGAGAAAAATAGTTGAAAACATCCATTCATTCATTGAGAAAACCAAGACAACATATATAGACGAGGCACCTGTTAACCTAAAGCAAGTGATCAAGAAAGTTGCTCTAGCATTAGCCTCCTACTTAAGAGGCGAAGGAGTCTTCGAAGGCTACGTCCACAGGTGGTAGCGAATGTTAGTCTTGATTATCTACGATATATCAAGTGACAAGTCCAGACAAGAACTTGCAAACTACTTGAAGTCCAAGGGGTTTGTTAGACTACAAAGAAGCTTCTTCGCGGGGCGACCATTACCAAGTGTCCAGAGAGATATCGAGAGATCTCTTCCAAGGTTTATAAAATCAACAGAGAGAGATGTAATACACCTTGTCCCAGTTCACGCTATAGAGGTTAGACACATGAGAGTTTATGGTAAAGCCCTCACGGATATCTCGGTTATCGAGAGGCTACTTGTGATACCATGATATCAATCAAGCCACCAGGCACCATTAACCCCTCATTAGTTAAACAATACTCTTACTGCCCAGTGCTAGTATGGTTGAAAACATGGTTTCTACTAGAAGAGCCCCTCACAGATAGTATGGTGATTGGAAAAGAAAACACTAGACCACGAGATGGAAAGGGTCAATTATACATTAAAACAACTAAGGGCATTACAATAATAGACGAGGTTGTCGAGAACAAGAGGGGTTCAAGGATCATCATCGAAAGAAAAGCCTATGGAAGTCATAATTACTCAAGATATATTGAGCAACTTGTATCATCATATCTAGTTGCTAAAGATAAGCTCCCAGGTGTGAAAAGTGCAATACTTGAAATTGAGGGTGTTGCGAGGAAAATAGAGCTTGGTAAAGACCTTTTAGAGGATGTTGAGAAAATAGTTGAAAAAACAAGGGAACTTGTAGCGAAGGAGAAACCTCCACCGAGACCACCGAACACAAGGAAATGCGCGAGCTGCTGGTATAAGCGCTACTGCCCATACTGGTAGGAAACCTCTCAGTGATAAATTAGATTAAGTATATAATATCCATGTATTCATGAAAAGATAAAACTACTCAAGTCAGCATACTAGGTATCGCTCAATTGACCCATCGTTCCAGGATCGATCAAATTTGAATAGGCAAAGATTCGATGTGATTACTCAATAACGATGTTCACATAAACAACCTGCACCCCAACAAGAATCCTGCATAGAAACCAAGTGAATCATTCAACATCCAAGTAAATTGAGAAATGAATCAAAAGCTCATTCAAGTATCAATTGATATATTCGTTGAATACAAAAGGGGATATTGACAAGTACTTACTCCATGGAGACGCTATTTTATGAGTGAATACAAATATATTCAATTATCTTCACTAATATAAACATGGGTACTGTTGATCCCCGCGAGGGAACATCATATATGGGAGGCAATTTAGAAGACGTAGAGTTAAGCAAAGAAAATGCTAGCATAGAGGCTTGTAAACACGTAGAGGACTCACTAAGCGAGAAAGGATTAATAGGCCTTGGAACAGGCTCGACAACCAAGAAATTCATAGATAAATGTCATAGTGTCCTTAGAAAACACCTTATTGCATCATCGTCGTATGACACCCTGTTATATATCAAACAATATGGGCTAACCGCGCTCGATAGTTTAACATTAGGACAACTAGATGTTTACATAGACAGCGCAGATGAAGTAAGCGGAAAACTAGATATGATCAAGGGAAGAGGAGGAGCGTTCCTAAGAGAAAAGACATTGGCATCAATAGCTAGAAGAAGAATATACATAGTTGACTTTACAAAGTATACTGGTAAAAAATACCTATACATTAAACCCATACCATTAGAGGTCACTCCATTCGCTCTAAGCTATGTCCTAGGTAAGCTCTCTAATTCAGATGCTTTTAAACCCGAGATTAGAATGGGTGGTGGAAAAGATGGGCCTATAATGACAGACAATGGAAACTACATAGTTGATCTAATACTCTTAAAGCCGGTCACGGACCCGAAAACTACTCATTATCAATTAAAGAGCATTCACGGAGTAGTGGAGACAGGGATATTCCCAGCGGAAGAGCTAGTAGACATCGTCATCGTAGGCTACCCTGAGAAAACATTGGTCTTTAGGAGGGATTAGTGAGTTTTGAAAAGAGTTACGCATATATTGTTTTCAATAGCTATTAGTGGTATTATCGGCTTATGGGAGACACCGCTAGGAGTGGTGATTGTTCTCTTCGTTGGAGCCTCATCCATGGTTCCTGATCTCGACTTGAGGAAATCACATAGGAGATTATTGCACAATATCTTTGCACCAATAATTACTTCAACCCTTATGTATGTATTACTTGGAAACACAACTACGTATGGTCCTATATTACCTAAAGCTATCCTAGTAGGGTGGGCTAGCCATATTTTCCTAGATCTCCTCACGTTCAAAGGGGTAAGTGTTTTCTACCCCTTCTCTAAAAAACATTATAGTATGAGAATATGTGAATCAAACAATACTGTAATCAACGCTGCAATATCTATACTATCAATATTAGTAATCGCTTATTATTCACGCTCACTTCTCCTCACTTAGAGGGTTTCTTAGAGGATATTTTCAAAGCAAGGAATCCCATTAAGACACTTATAGCCACCGGGATTGCCACCGCGGTGAGCAAATACTGCCTCGCTGTGTTTAATAAGTCCTCGGCCTCTCTTCTCAGTGAATCTATGTAAAGGAGACGTGTCTCAGCTAGTTCCCTAGCGGTCTCGCAGTTAACGAGCTTATTCATTGTTTCCGATAACCTATTATTTAATTGAGATATATTGGTGGATAATTGATTCACCTGACTCTTTAACTCCTCTACCTGAGCCCTCAAATCAGGGTCTGCTCGAAACGCGACTGGTGTTAAATCACTGAGTGCAAGAAGCGAGGCAACGAACTCTGAGATCGTGATGTTTATCTCTATTGCTCCTTGTAAATCCATCGATCTAGAGGCGAAGACAACGGTATTTTCGTCACCTATGAGCGTAAATAATGCTAGATAGTATGGTTTTTCAACGCTTGCGAACGCTTGGAGAGCAAATATTATCCTATCATATAGGTATGATTGAACTCTCTCAATGGATTCCCCATTTAGTAGTTTCTTAGCAATAGATATCTGCGGTGTGTATATTATGTTAACTACATTGTTAGAATAATATATCACTTGGCGAATGAACTGGAATGAAGTATCTATTGTTCTATTAACCCACCATTCTACAGCGTCCTGCTCTAGGTCACTTACTAAGTCTTCGTATTTGATCAATAGATACCAATGGGTAGTGACAGCATCAATTTGTCTAATACCCTCGGAAAAGTATCCGGTTGTCTTTAAAGAGCCAGGATATAGTAACTTCACATGTGTTTCATTATAGTCTAATACGTAGAATGTAACATAGTAATCACCAATTAGCTCATCGGGTTCTTGTATTGATATTTTTTTAGGCTCAACAGTTTTAACTGATCTAATGTTTTCAATAGTTAATGTTAAATTATACATCTCTAACTTTAGTTCTAAACTGTAGTCTATTAACGAGGTTTTAATACTAGTGTTTAATGAACTTGAATACCCTGTGTTATTAATTGGTAAAGTTATAATCTCGGGCTTGAGATAAATGTAGGATACATTATATAGTGGATTTATCGCGAACGAGAACACCGTGGGATCAACGATCGGTATATCCACTAGAGACGCATTTCTCCATGCTTGTTCAATCCAATTTTGATTCACATTGGTGTCTAGAATAGAGATGTTCAAGTCAGTAGCTCTTCTACCTGTTAGTAATCTATATAGATAATAATCTGGGGTTGCGAGGAGATCTCGTTCTAAATAAAGAGTAGATGCATTTATTCTACCCTGTGTAGTATTTAACAAAATGCCAACTGATCCGTGAGGGATATAGAATACAAATATGTACTCGTATCCACGCTGTCCAGATATAATTAAGCTATTACAACTTGCTATTATTAGAAGTAATGCTACTCCGAAAATTAACGATGTTTTAATCATTTTACCACACCTCGTTGCAAACTATGCTAGATATAAATAAAAATCCCCTTGGAACTAATATATTCTTTCAAAGAGGTTTCATGAATGGATAGATCCATTAGGTTAACGGGTTCTGAACTAGTCTTCAAGTTAATAGATGAATTACTCGTTGTTTTAGAGAGAGATGATGAGAAGTTATTCGCTAAGAGACTCGTTGATTTTTATATGTATGTGGAAGAATATAGACCTGCCTCAATGGCTGTGCTCAACATTATAAAACAAATAGCTGGGTATCTCATTGATCATGGAGTGCGTGGTATGAATGAGTACTTAAATACACTTAGAGAAAGCTATGATAATGCTCTATGGAGATCGGCTGAAGTTGCCTCTCGCAGGGTTCTTGATGATGAAAAAATAATGACGAATAGTAATAGCTTAGCTGTGAGGAGGCTTCTCAAGATCCTACATGACCAGGGTAAAAGAATCGAAGTATATACTACAGAGTCAAGACCCGGAAGAGAGGGATTTAGACTAGCAGAATACTCGGAAAGCCTGGGTTTCAAGACGTATTTAATAGTAGATTCAGCTGCGAGATTCTTCATGAAGAATATTGATAAATTGTTTGTGGGAGCAGAGGCAATAGCTGCAAACGGAGCTGTTGTTTCAAAGATCGGTACAAGTTTATTGGCTTTGATCGCCAGAGAATCACGTAGAAGAGTATTCGTCATCGCTCCAAGTATAAAGTTTAGTGTTGAGTCAATATATGGCGAACTGCTCAGGATACCTGAGGGTGGGATTGAGTTATTAATAGACCCTGAAGAATCATCTGAGATACCAGAGGGATATGTAGCAAGGGTCCCAATATATGATGTTACACCATCCGATTATATTGATGGAATAGCAACGGAATATGGGTTGATAGCCCCCCAGGCGATTTCTTTGCTATTGCGAAGTATACATGGAGAGTACCCGCCTAGCATGGCTCAACTAGTCTCCTTGGTTAATAACATTAAGGAGAAATACGGGGTGGCATAGAGTGAGCTCTGTACCTTCCAAGACTCTAGAGATAATTAATGGAATAAAAACAATGAAAATTCGAGGAGCTGGTAGAATTGCGAGAGCCGGAGCTGAGGCATTAAAATACGCAGTCCTGGGTTATACTGGTCAAGAGGACCTCATTGACTTTAGGAAATACATAGTAGAGGTCGCTAAAATGATAATTTCTACTCGTCCAACTGCTGTAAGCTTACCTAACGCTGTTGTGTTCGTTCTGAGATCAATTAAGAACGTTAGTTCGTTCCAAGAGGCGAGGGACTCTATAGTTAAGCACTCTGATGAATTCATTGAGAACTCATATAGAGCTGTCAACAAAATTAGCGAGATAGGCTCTAAGAGATTAAGGGAAGGCTCAATAGTTTTAACTCACTGCCATAGCACTACAGCTGTTGAATTAATAGCTCGTGCGTATCGAGAAGGACGAGTTGAGAAAGTATATAGCACGGAGACACGTCCATTTCTTCAAGGTAGGATCACATTTGAACACCTACGTAGATATGGAGTTCCAGTTGTTCAAATACCTGATAGTGCTGTGAGATATATAATGCATGACGTTGACTACGTAGTCGTTGGAGCAGATACAGTGACTAGTAACGGAGCTGTTGTTAATAAAATTGGAACAAGCCAGGTTACCTTATCTGCTAAGGAATCACGAGTTAGAGTATACGTAGCTGCAGAGTCATATAAGTTCTCGCCTTTAACGCTGATCGGAGAGCTGGTCAAAATAGAGTACAGGGACCCGGAGGAGATTGCCTCGAGAGATTGGATTAAAGCACATCCAGGTATAATGGTATTAAACCCTGTCTTTGATGTTACACCGCCAGAATACATAGATGCCATTATTACAGAGTATGGTGTTATACCACCACAATCCTCTATACTAATACTCATTGATAAACTAGGCTGGACACTGGATAGTATAAAATACTCCGAGAACATAATAGAGAACATAGAGAGAATACTCGAGTAAGATACTATGAGACTCTTCAAGAGGAAGCGAAGCACAGCTGAGATAAAAAACGAGATAATAAGGTTAATAGATAAAAATCAGCAAGTAATATACAAGGTGGCTTTTTACAGCGACCCCGAGGTTAACCAGTTACTTGATAAATTAATTGAAAGATGGGAGCGTAATAACAGGGTAAACGAACCTATTGATTACGCAACAGAAGATGAAGTAGAACTGCTTTACGATAAGGCATTGAAGATATCGAGAAAAACTCCGGAAGAGCTTTTAATAGAATACCGAGATTATCTAATACCTGGTTACTAGGGGTGAAGCATTAATGGATCAGGGGAGTCTACCTGATGATGTAAAGAAAAGAGTTATTGAGATACTAGAAACAATTGTTGACCCCGAGATCGGGATAGATGTATATAACCTTGGTCTGATTTACAACGTGCAGATTCTCAATGATAAAAACGTGAAGATCGAGATGACCTTTACAACGAGTTTTTGCCCTATTTCAACGATTCTACCTCTCATGATTATTGAGCAGTTAAAAGAAAAACTAGGTTTAGATGTCGATATTGAGATAATATATGATCCTCCCTGGACACCTGCGAGGATGACGGAGAAGGGGAGAGAGCTTTTTAAAAATAGATTTGGGTACGATATTGTTGAAATGTATACCCAATACACTAGTAGAGAGAAAGAGCAGTGAGTTATATGAGCTGGAGTATTCTTAGGCTACTCAGGGAAAACCAGGAGGTTCTAAAAGAACACGTTAAGAAGAGATACATGGATCCAAGTATAGTTGGCAAGGCGTATCAACTAGACGTAGAATGGCGTAGAATACTATCACAAGTGCAGGAGGTTAGACATAAGCATAATATAGTAAGCCGTGAGATATCGAAAACACCTGAGAGCGAGAGGCATGTAAAGATAGAGGAGGCTAAGAGACTACTAGAAGAGCTGGAGAGACTGGAGTATCGCCTTAAAATAATCGAAGAGGAGAGGGAGAAAGCTCTTCTTGACTTACCAAACATCGTCCATGAGAGTGTTCCCATAGGACCCGATGATACATATAACTTACCAATAAGGTTCTGGGGTAAGCCAAAAGTATGGGTTGGATACGTAGATCAGTTTAAACAACAAACCGAGAAATATGGATTCAAAATAGACTTTGAGGTAATTGATTGGAGACCAACAGGACACGCTGATATGTTAGAAAACGTGTTGATGCTAGGTAACACGCTTAAAGCAAGCGAGGTCGCTGGTAGTAGATTTTACTACTTATTCGATGATTTAGTCTTCTTAGATATAGCACTTTTAATGTACGCTGTTGACTACTTAACAACAAAGGGTTTTAGACTAGTCTTACCTCCATACATGCTTCGTAGAAATATAATGATGGGTGTTATTGATCTTAAAGCATTTGAAGACGCTATCTACAAAATAGAGAACGAAGACTTATACTTAATAGCTACAGCTGAGCACTCTCTTGCTGCGCTTCACGCATTCGAAGACATCCCCGAAGAAAATCTACCATTGAAATATGCTGGTGTCTCACCATGTTTCAGAAAAGAAGCGGGAGCCGGCTCGCGTGATATAAAGGGGATCTTTAGAGTGCATCAATTCCACAAGGTTGAGCAATATGTATACGCAAAGCCTGAGGAGAGCTGGGATCTCATGGAAGAGCTAATAGAAAACGCCGAAGAGCTGTTCAAGGGTCTAGAGTTACCATATAGAGTGGTTAATATCGCCAGCGGGGACCTAGGAGCTCCTGCAGCTAAGAAATATGACCTCGAGGTATGGATGCCAGCTCAGGGCTTATATAGAGAAATGGTTAGTTGTAGCAACACCACAGATTGGCAGAGTTATCGGTTAAAAACGAGGTTGATAAGAAGGAAAGGTATGATTAGGGAATATGTTCACACACTTAACAGCACCGCTATCGCTAGCACAAGGACTATAACAGCAATTCTTGAAAATAATCAAAACAATGATGGAACTATAACAATTCCACGTGTTCTAAGAAAATACCTTGAGGTATTCAATAAGGCACCTAGAGACCATATACACCCTGTTAAGAAGGAGAGGACATAAAGTGTAAAGCACACAGGGACCTTTTCCTTAAAAATAAATTGACTTAGTATTCCATGCATGGGGATTCAATGACTATTAACAAAGTCATCGTGGAGGTTCAACTAGATTTCAGCGAGGAAAGCGATAATGTCCTGAGAATGTTGTTTAGCATAGCCGAGGAGTTACTAGATAAAAGTGACATATGGGTGGAGATAATACCAGTTCACCTGTGGTTTACAAACCCTCTTGAGGCGGAGATCTCTGATCTCCCCAAGGTATTCATCAATGGCAAGTTGAGATTCATCGGCAAGGCTCCAAGTAGACGGGAGCTTGTTCAAGCAATACTAGAACATGCTGGCTTACCACCAGCAAGAGCAGATGTTCAACAATCATACCAAGTTAACATGGATTTTGATGGAGGATTACCAGAAGCCATGGTTATAGAGGACTAATAATTCACAGTAAAATATAAAAGGGATTATGCTAAAGATTAAAGTGGTCGAGCACTCCCATCACTCAGCATACAAGTGACATAATTGAGTCACTTAGATTCCATAAGAAAAATGCTAATTTAGTAATTTGTAATTAAGCTAATCAACCAATTGAAATGATATCGGAGATGGTTTTTAAAGAAGCCATCGGGATCAAATGGCTGAGTGATGGGGGTGCGATGAGACCCTTATCACGGTGTCTAAGCCATCTCGATGTTTCATCATGCGCTTTATACGCTGCTTCTTCCTCATCCATGGATTTATAGTAGTAATATGTATATGCACCTAGATAATAATCTCCTGCACCTGTCCTTTGAAATGCGATATAATTATCTTCGAATTCCAAATATCTGGTCTTGTGTCGAGTTATTAAAACAGCTTTATTTGGTGGAGATGTTATTACTAGAGAGCCACGGAGAGTCTTATGGATTTTCTCTCTTATTGCGAAATTACTTATCTCCATGAGAGCATTGTACTCGTCTTGATCAGTATGTATGATATCAGCTAGTTCAAATAAAAAGAGCACATCTGGTTTATATATAAGTCTAATCTCTGTGTTTACATGATCCCGTATAAATCCCTGAATATCAATAGATAGAATCTCAGTGCTTAACCGAATCTTCTTTACCAGATTGATACTTATTTCACCTATCACTGGGTTAACAATAGCATTGCAGATCCCTATATGAGTATTCCAATCTAATATGTTCTCGGAGACTTCAAGGATCTTGAGATCTCTATGTAACCCCCTATACTCTAATACGAATATATTTGCTCGACTAGAATACTGTTGTTTAACAATGTAACTAGAGACCGGATGATCTACGAGAACTCGCGAGTAGACAGCATATACTTCGGGCTTGACTCCATGGACTAGTAATGGTAACGTTGAATAATACGACCCGCCTCCATGCGAGGTATAAGGAGGTTTATTATTCTCATATATGATATCGAGAGTAGGATTTCCATATACACAGTATCTCAAGATTCCTCCTCGATCATCTCTCTTGTTAATTTCTCAAGTCCTTTTTTAAGCCCGCCTAAGTGGTAGTTTTTTAAGTGATTAACTAAGTCATCAACTGTGTAGAAGTAGGAGTTTTCGTAGGGGTATGACATTGGCTTTTTCTCGCCTAGGCATGTTGAGGCAGCGTGAATACATATTGGGCACGCTATAATACCAGTTATACGATCTCTACATGTTCTTATCTCAATTCCACTCGATCTAGCAATGTAAGGTTCCCATTTAGGCTCCCATGTATAAGCCATATATATCAGCCGGTTGATCCCTCTTCACAGGTCAGGGGCCTAAAAGCATCATCACACTTATCTCCTTTGAGTAAAGGGTTTAATATTTCTATAATACTGACATAGTTATTTAAAAACATGATAAGGTATCAGATGTGATGGCAAAGCCACGACTTCCATGAATCATCTATGTCTCATAGCTTTAAAACAAGAATAGAGTTCTTGTATTCTCTTAGATCAAATGTATTTGATTCGAGATGGGTCACTTTGTATTCCTTTACGTGTTTTAAAAACTCTTCTACCGGCTTGAGTGGCAGTGTTAGTCCTGGTGTCCAGTAATGTATTGGTAGCACGTTCAAGGGCTTTGTTTTCTCAACGATTCCCCATGCCTCGAAAGGCTCAATCGTGAATGTTCCTCCAACAGGTGTAATTAGTAAACTCGCATTCTTTAATTTCTCAATTACAGGTTCTTCTGGGATATCACCTAGGTCTCCTAGATGTGCTATTTTATATTCGTTTACCTCGATCACGTAGATAGCGTTTTCACCTCTTCTTTTTCCCTTTGCTTTATCATGAAATGACCTAAGCCCTGTTATCTTCAAATTATCAATAACTGCTTCACCGTAGTAATTTTTAAACACTCTTGTCTTATCTTTTGACACTACGTGAACAGCGTTGTGGTCAAAGTGATCATGTGTAACTAACACAAGATCAGCTTTTACCGATGGCTTTCTCAACCCAATACTTGCACCATCATGGGGATCTATTACAATAATATACCTATCGATTTGAAGACTTACACAGGCATGTCCATGCCAGGATACAATCATATTTTATCCCCTTAAGCATATATCTTCATTTCTGTAAAATATACTTTATAGAGCAGAAAGGATACTGGTGTTACATAGCATTGATAAACCTTGGAGCCGTATTTACCATAGCATTGCTACTTGTGTTTATACCGCAAATAACAACGTATCTATGGCATATTCTTCTATCGTTATGGTCGAGTCGAAGAGAGCGGTCTATAATAGATTACAAGTGTTTAGATTACAAGGACTACATAGTTTCATTTATACTACCCGTTAGGAAAGAGCCGTTGGATTACATAGAGAACACTCTCCGATATATACACTCTACGTTCATTAGCAACTACGAGGTTATCATTGTATCTGATGATCCACCGGACGATAAGGAAAAGCTTTTAAACACGGTCAAGGAGCTAAGAGAACAAGG
>JAWAPI010000024.1:0-16888 GCA_038894495.1 Desulfurococcaceae archaeon | reverse complement strand
TTCTCCACGTGATAGTCTAAGTGTAAATAAAGGGTTCACCGAGTTAGACTCCTCTAGTTTTTTCAAATGCTCGGCAAATTTCGAGGTATGCTCCATGTCTAGATCGATAAGTCTAAAGAATATTTCACGTAGGTTTTCCCATAGTTCAACTAGCATCTCGCGGGGCATATGCGTGATAATCATTGGATCTTTTAGCCAGTTATCAAATGCCTCAATAGTTTTTTCCATGTGTTGAAATGCTAGTCTTGAGAGAGTTATCAACGTTAATCTATCTGCATCCTTGTAGTTTTCCTCTGCTTTTATAAATAAGTCTCTTACCTCCCTCTGTCTTTTAACCCATGTATCTAGGTTTTCATAAAATGCACTCATATTGCACACCATGCTCTAGTATTATATAACCTACTTTATACTTTACGATTCCATAAACTTGGAAATATATATCTGCATAAATACGTATATATTAGCTAAACTTATTAATAAGTCAAGTATTAATTAACAAGGTGATTACTTATTGAAACCAGATGTTAGAGTTAAACCGGGATCAGAGAGCTCAAAAGCTAAGACGTGGATAAAAGAACACTATGAATACATAGCAACAACAACCCATGACCCCGAGAACATTCCATTGGTAATTGAAAGAGGAGAGGGAACTTGGCTATACGATGTAGATGGAAATAGATTTCTTGATTTTTCAAGCGCTATTTCAGTTTGCAACCTGGGATATCCCACGCACCCCGAGATTAAAAAAGTAGTTGTTGAACAGCTAGACAAGCTTGCACATGGAGCTGGGACAGACTTTTTCAACCCATATCAAGTAATGCTGGCAAAGAAGCTAGTTTCAATAGCTCCTGGAGGATTCCCTAAGAAAGTCTTCTACTCCAATAGTGGAACAGAAGCAAATGAAGCTGCAGTAAAACTCGTTAGACAGTCATCTAATAGAAGATTCATTCTAGCGTTTTATGGTGGGTTCCATGGAAGAACAATGGGATCACTCGCTCTAACAGCTAGTAAAAACACTCAGAAAAAAGGGGTTTTCCCTTGGATGCCTGGCGTAATACATGTTCCATATCCAAATCCATTTAGAAACCCATGGCATATTGATGGATACGAGAACCCAGGAGAGCTTGTAAACAGAGTGCTAGAGTTCATAGAGGACCTTGTATTCGACAAATACATACCACCTGAAGAGATCGCTGCAGCTATATCGGAGCCTATTCAGGGCGAGGGAGGGTATATTATACCTCCAAGAAACTTCTTCTCTGAACTCAAGAAAATATTAGATAAGCATGGAATATACTTGATCATCGACGAGGTTCAAATGGGCCTGGGTAGAACAGGTAGAATGTTCGCTATCGAACACTTTAATATAGTGCCAGATATCATAACACTTGCTAAAGCACTAAGTGGTGGAGTTATACCAATAGGTGCTACTATATTCAGAGCAGAGCTTGACTTTAGACAACCTGGTATTCATAGCAATACATATGGAGGACACGCACTAGCATGTATGGTTGCATTGAAAACTATAGAGATCATTAAACAATTACTACCACACGTCGAGAGGCTTGAAAGATTATTTAGGGATGAATTGACACCGTTAAAAGATAGGTATGATCAAATAGGTGATGTAAGGGGAATTGGCTTAGCTTGGGGGATTGAAATAGTAACTGATAAAAAATCAAAGCAATATAATACAATAGCTAGGAATACAATAATAAAGACTGCCCTTGAGAATGGGTTAGTTCTACTACCATGCGGGAGGAGTGGAATAAGATTGATACCACCCCTTGTAATCACAGAAGAAGAGGCTAAAACAGGGCTTGAAATACTTAAACTATCAATATCCAGGGTTTTAGAGACTAAATAAACCTCTGTAGCAAGATAATCAAAGCCAATACGATCAAGGCTACTCCAACAGCAATAGAGACTTTTACCCAAAAATCACGTCTCATGAACTGCCTAGGCTTTTCAACAATTTCTTTAATCTCCTCTTTCTTCTCTATCCTGAAAGTAGCCTCACGCATGGTTGTCAATTCACGCGTCTCCTTGCAAGGTGCTCTTGACAATGCGTTAGTCAATATCTCATTGTATTCCCTAAGTTTTTTCAACCTAGGATCTCTTTGTATCTGTGATTCAATGAGATCCCTGTAGCATGAAAGCAGTGATATATGCTCTGTCATTAATGGATGAGACAACGCGTCTTTGAAAAGCTCTTTTGCCTTATCCACATCGCCGAAACAATGATCCTCGAGATCATAAACTAGAGATGAGAGTTTAACTAGGAAACTATCTAGTGTTTTGAAATGCTTAAACTCTTGTGATAACAATGAAATTCTTTCGTGTAGCCATGGATCCATCCTTTCACCTATGATAATATGATTCTATACTCCCTATATAGAGTAAGACCTACTAACACTATAAACCCTGTATACTCTAATCTACCAAAGTACATGAGTATCATTAATACCATCTTTGCATGATTTGGAATAGAAGATGACGTTATACCAACTGTTAATCCAACATTGCTAGCCGCTGATGTAGCCTCGAATAATGTATCAATGAAATCTATTTCTGGTATGAATGCCTTCAATAACCCAGCACCGATCAAGATAAACAAGAAATGCAAAACTATGAAGAACATTACGTTGGATACTTCCCTCTCGTCTAGAATAGTATTGCCTAGTTTTATATCGACTTCAACCCCTCCACCCGTTAAATACCTTAATATATATGACTTGAATTTCTTCATCAAAACAATTAATCTAACGACTTTTATCCCACCCCCCGTTGAGAAACTCATGCATCCAACAAACATTGCAAGAATCAATAGCAACTTCATAACTGGCCCTAGCTCCCCTATGTTCCCTATACTAAACCCTGTTGTTGTGAACGCGGAGATGACATTAAATGATCCATACTTAAAACCATCCTCTATAGACCAGTTTACAATTGGCATTATAACTACGAGAGAAACCACGGTAAACAATATATTTAAAAACAGATACACTCTAAACTCCTCGACCTCCCACGATCTTCTGATCTCTCCGTTCAATATATAGCTCAAAGTTATAAAATTGAATCCTCCAATGATCATCAGTATTGTAATTGGATAGATACTTAGAGGAGCGTATTCAAATACTCGTTGATAGTTAACATCATAATTGCTCATGCCACCAGTTGCTATAGCAGTCATAACATGGACCACTGCATCTAAGGGTTCAACACCTAGATATATACACAGGATTATTCCAACCGCTGTTATGAGGAAGTATAAGTAAAATATCATACGTGCCGTCTCTCTTAGAGATGCAGATATACGGCTTGGTCTCTCAATACTATATAGAATATATCCAAATCTCCAGAAAAATGGGAGAAATACCGCTGTGAAGACGACAACACCCAGCTCACCTGTCCATTGCATCAAACCTCTCCATAACAATATGCCTGGACTAGTATTGTCCAGGTTCCTTAAAATGGTGAGACCTGTGCCCGTGAAACCAGAGATAGATTCAAAAAACGCGTCTACGAATGGTATTGATAAGTCAAGGCATAGTGGTATAGCAGCAAGTATAGGAATAATTAGCCAGACCATTGAATAGGAGATCAACGCTTCGAGAAAAGTTAATTCCACTTCTTTCTTTCTCGCTATGAAGAGTCTTGTAGAAACAAAACCTATTAACACGTATACTAATCCAAGTATCAAGAACCACTTATTAATACTCACCATATATAATGCGTCAATAATTGGGACAGTCAACATCAATAAACCAAACATCATGATAATTGGTGAAATACTTTGAATAATTGAAAGCAGCATCATACGCTTGATCCTCATCCCCCCGGACACGCTAAACCACTAATTAATGAATCATCGGTTAGAATTAAAATCCTCGAGGTGCGATATCTATTTGGACTCGATTACCTAATATGTTTTTATTTTTTAAACCCTTATTTAATATAATGGATTACATGTGAGAATTAATGGGGATGCATATTTGAGTAAAGCAGCTAGAAATATGAGACCACCTACTCCATTGAAAGTATTGAAAAGCGCTGAGGGCAATGTCGTATTAGTGAAGACCAAAGGAGGATTTGAATATATAGGTATACTCGAGCTCGCAGATGGAGTAATGAACGTTGTACTAAGAGACTGCACGGAGTACAATGAAAAAGAGCCAACCTTTAGATTAGGAATGGTTATCATCAGAGGTAGTAATATAGAATTCATTAGTATAGATTATGCCAAAATAGCTCCAGAGTTCGCGAATTTATAAAATAGAGCCAAGAAAACATGTTAGAAACAACACTGTCAACTTAACGGATACGTGCAACATATATGTCATCAATACATGAACCTAAGTGTTCGAAATCATTGTCGATTTCACTAGGTCTCGTAACATATGTTCTCGGGTGACCTGTTAGTATAACAATGCCCGGTTTTCTCGCTAATGTTTTTAAGTTACCTAGCAAGTATTGATCTTGTCTCAGGAGACCCCATGTTGAGATAGATAGAACTAGATCACCAATGAAGGGTCTTAGCGGAGGATCCTCAGCATAGGCCTTTATGAAGATCACTCTGTAATCATTTATTTTATTCGAGGCAATTAATAACATTTCTTCAACCGGATCCAGGCAAATATACCTACCACTTAACTTACTATTTGCTTCAATAATGTATTCGTATAGTAAACCTGTTCCACACCCTACATCGATAACGTCTCCTTTAAAATTCTTATTTATAATAATTGATATACAATTGTATTTCATATACTGCTCCTCTCGATACAAATTATCGTAGACTTCTGGTTTAACCAGGTGTATCAATATTTGATCCCTTTGTATACTCGAGAATTGTTTTCTTTTTTATTTGTTTATTTTTTAAGTTCTCCCATATCTTTTTTAAATCAATATATCTATATTCTATTCCTAATCGATAAGCTAACTCCAGAGCAGTTGGTGAAAAAGCAGGCGCGACAAGAACTCCTCTGGGAGTTGAGCCATACTCGTTTTTGAATTGCTCAATGTATTTGTAAAGCTGCATAACAGATTCTCTTGTTGCCGTTATGCGTTTCAACTCGATTAAAACATATTTATTCTCTTTGTCAACTGCATATATGTCAACATATCCATCACCTATTTGCTTCTCAATCGATAGAACTCTCAAGCCATTCTCTATGAGTGATGGATTATCTAATATTACATCTCTAACCTCCCTTTCGTCAGCATACATTGTGAAATCGCCTGTATCGTTCAATCTCGAGCATATGACCAATTCCACGCTTGTGAATACTATGGTTAAATACTCTCTTGGTTTATTTCTCACAGCATGTATAATAAGCCCTATTCCATCTCTATATACAACTTCAATTACCGATGCCGAAGGTTGCCAATTCACAGGTGAATAACCAAAAGGTCTGTGAACAAGGACTGCACCGTCTTGCTTTATGATTACTATTCTTTCACCAGGCTCTAGCCTGGAAGCTCCTCTTCCCTCGTAATCTACTCTACATTCTCCAATGATGATTATAGTGTTTTTATTTGCTAAGCCCGCCTTAATGATCCTCGCAGTATCCTCGGAGCGTGGTTTTTCGTAAACAACCTGCTCCATGTATATCACTGTTGAAATACACCTAGAGATATATATCCACGTAGAGGTGTATTAAGAATAGGTGAGAGAATTGAATATCAAGCTAATATCCTTTGATAGCATGGGTCTGAGATCTATGGCAACGTTTATAGAAACATACGAAGGAGGTATCTTCATAGACCCAGGCTCAGCGCTTGCTCCTACTAGATATGGTCTTCCACCTCACGAGTCTGAATTAAAACTCCTTGCTCGTAAGCTGGATTTAATCTATAGATTAATGAAAGAAGCAGATTACATTGTATTGACACATTATCACAGAGACCACTACCTTTACAGAAGAGGTGAGGAGGATCACTACTCGAAGAAAGTAATATATGCGAAGAATCCATATCTAAAAACAAACTATAACCAGAGAGTTAGAGCTTATACATTATTCAAGAAGATGGGGGTTGAAAACCTAGCTAAGAAAATAGTATATGCAGATAACTTAGAAACAAAGATAGGTAGCATGAAACTAGTCTTTTCAAGTCCTTTACCTCATGGCGAGTGCAAGACAAGGCTTGGATCCGTGATCGCATTATTTATCACGAACAGGGATCAGAGTTTACTATTCGCAAGCGATACACAGGGGTTTATCTGCGAAGATGCGCTTAAATTTGCCAAGAAACACTTATGGAACACATTGATCGTCAGCGGGCCTCCAACTTATCTAAAAAGCAATACTAATCCCGAAGAAATCCTAGGCAACCTACTAGAAGCACTAAATACCAGGAAGAACAATGATGTGATTGCAATAGTGGATCATCATTTACTCAGAGATAAGGATTATCTTGTATACTTTGACTACCTGAGGAAAAATAGTAGTGCGAGAGTAATGACAGCGGCGGAGTTCATGAATCAACCAATTAAACAACTAGAAGCATATAGAGATAAATTATGGCAAAAGGCACGCGTTGAAAAAAATAGTATTTAAGCCTCTGGCTTAGTCACCATTACATCCTTGACAACTAAATACGGAGTTCTCGTTGGTAACGAGACCTCCCACCAGGAAATATCGTATGATTTACTAGTTGCAAACTCAATGTTCGATAAGAAATGCGGGAAATTAGAAGCTATTCTAACTCTTCCAGCATCTCCAACGATCTCTCCATTCCTTACAACGAGTGCAATATCGCGTGAAACAGTAGAAAATACTCCCTCGTAGTAGTTCTGCAATCTTGTATACCAGTTATTTGTTATTATTAAACCCTCCTTGAGCTCTTCCACTAGTTCATCCTCATTTAGATCACTTTTCATCGAAACCTCGATATTCCATGGACTTGGCATTATCCATCCAGCATTTCCAGTTGACTTTGTTCCAAGTATTGACGCGATTCCATTATTAAATAAGAGTGTTTTCATAATCCCGTTCTCGATAATTGGTTTATCGAATGTCTCTACTCCTTCATCGTCGAAACCAGCTCCACCTGGGAGTAGACTATCTCTTGGTTTATCAAATAGAGATAATTGTTCGTTCGATACCTTATCACCTGGTTTATACCTTCCAAAGAAAGAGAAACCTATCAAAACCCATAAAGCAGATGCCATTCTAGCTATGTAATTGAATAAGTTACCAGCTACTAGTGGTGATATAGCAATCCTATATTTTCCTGGTATTAGCTCTACTCTGCTCTTTGTTAATGTAGCATATTTTCCAGCTTTTTCACCAACTTCTTTAATTTTATTATAGTCTACGCGAGTTGATCCATAGGCCCAGTGTCCACTAAACTCTCCCTTGAATGCTCTAGCATATGCTATAATTGATGTCTTAGTCTCAGAGCACTCGTATCCCTTACTTGTAACCAGTATTCTATTGAATTTGCCTAGTGTTACAGTTCCCGCCACCCTATCAACCCCATAACTCGTTGCTTGATCAACAATGCTATCTACGAGGCTTGATGGGTCATCCATGTATTTCTCTATGTTATGATCATAGACGTCTTGTATTGGTGAGCACTTCACGTTCTCGGGTAGAGGTGAATATATCTCTGATACATCTATTTTATCAGCATACTCGATTATTTTCTTTCCAATTCCAATTACCTGCTCTGGATCTCTAGTTGTGAAACCTAATATCAGTAAACGCCCTGACTTAGCAAGCCTCACAGTAATCTCAGTATCAAACCAGCTCTGTACAACTGAGGGCTCTGTATTCCAGAGCTTAACCATAACATTCTCTTTTTGATTTAGCAATATAGCTACTTCGTCGTAATGTCTCGATAGATCATCGCTTATCCTATGAGCTATTTCAGACGTGTTCATCCCAGAACACCTACCCTAATCTTATTTAACTTCACATTTGGTCCTCCAAACCATACAGGCACACCTTGAGATGGCTCACCTTTGCCACATGTTCCGGGGTAGAACTTTAGGTTCTTATCAACTCCTTGAATATTACTATAGAACCACCCAGTAGTGAACTCTAGGACTGGGTTTCTAACAGGCTCAGCTAGTTCACCGTTTCTGATCATGTAAGACTCTAATCCTACATATCTTTGGTTCCAACGAGCGTCATCAATATTCCACTCCATGTATGATTTAACATATAATCCTAGCTCTACATCTTCTATTAGCTCATCGAACTCCATCTCTCCCGGAGCGAGATATGTATTACTCATCCTTATGATCGGCTCAGAGGCGTAGTTCATAGCCCTGGCTGCTCCATTGCTATATCCGCCAAATAACCTTGCAGTGTGTCTATTATGTAGTGGCTCATACAGTAAACCCTCTCTGTAGAGGTATCTAGGTCTAGCTCTAACACACTCCTCGTCGTACAGGTAGAATCCATAGCTACCAGGAATAGTGGGGTCTTCGACAACATTGGCGTACTCGTTTCCTACCCTATACTTTCTTATCATCTCAGGTTTAACATAAGATTCACCTGCCTGAGCTGCTTCTCTTCCAAGTATTCTATCTGCTTCCATAGGATGACCAGATGACTCATGGACAATTAATCCAACGACTTCCGAGCTTAGCACAACGGTTACTTTTTCACTTGGTGGCTCAACTCCTTTTAATAAAACGTTCTCAATAGCTTTAAGCTCTTCTTGAACTTTCTCGAGAACATTCCATTCAGCTATTTTCTCAGCTCCACCTGATGCCCCAAACTCTATTCTTCTTTGTATACTCCCTCTCTGATTTATTAACGTAGCCATTGATGATAAATAAACTCTAGGTATAGTAGACTCTATTCTTCCACCATCGGAGTTAAGAATAATTTTTCTCTCGTAGTATGAGCGTGCAAAGCCAATTAAAGCTGGTATCTTGGATTCACGGACTGCCTCGTTCGCTAATTTATATATTTCGATCAAGAGAGATCTTGCATCGATAGGTGTATAGTGAGATAATATGGGTTTCTTCTCATACACGTTGTATTTCACCGACCCTAGTTTATCATCAGCAAACTCTATAGGTTTCCTCCTCAACCTACTCAATGCCCTAGCTCTTGAAATAGCTGATTCAAGTGCCTTAGCCAACGACTCAATTGATAGATCACTTGTAGCTGAGAAACCAAGCGCTCCGTTAACGATAACCCTAATACCAACGCCATATTCTCTTTCATGACTAATACCAATAACCTTGTCGTTCCTTGTATTCACCAGGAAACCATCGATATCATGATATCTAGCCTCAACATACGATGCCCCCTTCTCTAATCCCCAATCAACTATTCTTTGTAGAGTTGACTCATCTATGTTCATTTGACTCCCTCAATTGAGTTTAAAAATAACTCACAGTAAATAAACTTACTTTACTCGTGTCATTCAAGACTCTATTAAGCATGATCAATAACTATAAGAATAAAGATGAGCAAAGGAATCCTCACCTAATATACCTGAGTTATTCATAAACACCAGTCTTGATCTACCTATTATCAAGATAACTCTATTAAACCTAGCTATCAAAAAACGATAGATCAATACATATTTATCCGAGGTCGAAACCAGTAAATCCATATTTAAGCATCTAATAATATAGAATCAAAGAGAAATGTATTTATATCACTATGTTATACCCCTCCCACTTTGTTAATCAATTGTTTTTCGTTTTATCATTACCACAAGCTTTGAAGGTGTATTACATATGAGTTTCAAAACTATGAGAACACGTTTCAACCAAGCTTTGACGGGCTTCAAAATGTCATTTACGCTTAGTTTATTCGGCACAACATTAGAGGCTATTGTAGTGTTATTCCTAGCGTATAATATCATACTAATAGCTGACCTAGCGCATTGGTTAACTGACACAATACTTGAAGGACTATTTCTTATCTTCTTAAAACACGCGTCTAGAATACATAGGAGATTCCCGCTAGGAACTGTTATTATGGAATCAATCTTAGTTACTACAGCTGCATTAATCATGGTTACTATTTATGGATATGTGTTTCTCAATTATTTTCTAACATATCAATTACAAGAAATACATGGAATGTACCATCCCGCGTTATCAGCTTTGACTATACTTGGGGGCATCCTTACTGGCGCAGCATCTTATATACAAGGTAAAAAATATAGAGAGCTTGGTCTTGAGATCATTAAAGTAGATTATGTCCACGCATCATTAGACACTATAGCAGCTGTTCTAGCCACAATTGGTGTTATAATGGTTAGCTATACAGGAAACCCTGGTATTGAAGCATTATTCACTGTTCTACTAACATTCTTTGTTTTTCATAGCTTATCAGAGGTTTTTCGCGACACGTTTAAAACCATTATTGGTAAAAACATAGACCCAGATCTTAAAATAAAGGTATTAGATAAACTAATGAAAACTTTCCCTGATCTATATTTAAAAGACATAGATGCAAGAAAAGTGGGCTCATTCTATATAGTAGCTATACATATCGAAGTAGATCCAAAAACCACTATAAAAGAGGCTTATAAAATTAGATCAAGAATTATAGAGAACATAAGAGAAGTAAGTGATCTTATATACCATGTTGATGTTATAATATCACCTAGCATACCGTTAAAGAGGAAACGTAGATAAAACATTAACACAGTGATTTACTAAAAATGTTCACAATGAATAAATGAAAAACCAAACAAGTTAAAACATGAAAACACTATTGATAAATCACAGGGGCTCCAACGTAGTGGTGGATAGTTTTTGATTATCAAAGGTATACACTACGGGTTAACACTGTTATACTCTTATTTACTCCCAGTTATGGACGTAGAGGATCGCCCTGGTGGTTTTAGATTTAGAATTAAAAGCAAGCTAATCGGAAGTTTTAACTGTCTATTCTACGAAGATAAACTTGAAACTACCTGCAAGATCGATGATGTCAGTGATCCATGTGTGATCCAACGCGTACTTGGGATCGAGAAAAACAACCTATTCCAAGAACTATGTAGATACATAGGATATGAAAAATGCATCTTTGAACAAATCACTCTACTGTATGAGCCTTTACTTAAAAAACACATTGCATATGCAATTTACTTATCGAGAAACACAGACTTCTATGCTAACACTATTCGATGGGTTAAAGAATACATAGCAACCGGTTTCATTAGATCTTCATCTTATATACCGCGAGAATTCATTAAAAACAAAGATAGAATTGATAATGTCCTTGAGGGTGGTAACCAACCTATTGTTGAAGCAATGGAATTGCTGAAAATAGATGGATTTGGGTTGAAAAGTATCAAAGCTTTTTTACTGCATGCTTATGGATTCACTGATCAAGCACCTATCGATACTCATTACTCTGAGTTTCTTGGGTCTAGGAGACGTGTAATGGTTAATAAAGATCACTGTATAACAATTGCTCTAAACTGTGTATCATGTAGGAAAAACTGTATTTATCGCAACACTATTAGAAAATTCGGGAAGTACAATGGTATAATACAGTCTTTATCCTATATTATTGCAAAACTGAAAAAACATGTGAGGCCGGAATTACTTGACGTGCTGGTGAAAAATATTGATCACTACGTCGAGGAATTAGAGGGGGGATTATTAATGATCAAAGATCGTTTTCTTGAACAAACAAGATAAGTCAGTATTATTGTACAGTAGATATGGGAACTATAAGATGCCTGGACTAGACCCTTTCAAGCTCTCAGAGATCGTGGAGAGACAAGTAGTGAGGATGAATAGTGGGCGCTATGAAAGACGATATTATAGATTTCGAGGTGGAAGATGGTATGGTGGTATATCAACGGGAGATGTGGTTGGGTGTAATCTCAGATGTAAGTTCTGTTGGAGTTGGAGATATAGCTTTTATAGTGACAAAGGATGGTTTGAGTCCCCTGTCTCCGCTTTTAAAAAGCTTGTTGACATAGCAACCAAGTGTCGATATAGGTATTTAAGACTCAGTGGTGGAGAGCCGACTATAGGTGTAAATCATCTCATTGAGTTGTTAAGACTAGTAGAGGATACAAGATACGTATTCATATTAGAAACAAATGGACTTCTTCTTGGGAGATACATGGAATATGCAAAAACTCTCTCCGGGTTTCATAGACTAATTATTCGAGTTAGCTTTAAGGGTTGTAATGAGAAAGAATTTGAGGTTCTAAGCGGAGCTGATCGAGTATTCTATGAGTACCAGTTGAAAGCACTTGAAAACCTAAGTATGCTAGGTTTTAAGCCATGCGAAGAATTTTATCCCGCTGTCATGCTTAGTTTCAGTAGTGATGAATCATATAATTCATTTAAACGTATGTTAAGCAAAGTGCACGCGGCTCTATCAGAATGTATCGATGAAGAATATATCATATTGTATCCACATGTTAAGGAGTTATTAAAGAAAAACAAGCTAACTCCGAGAATTGCATATGACCCTAGTGGTATCCCTGAATCCATGATTTAGTGTTATCTTATCGGTTTTATCGAGATCGAGATAAGAGATAGTAAATATGTTTAAATACCCTATTTATAATCCATTATTTACGCAATCAAGACAAATTTAGACAATAAAGGTGTCATCATTGAGTAGTAAAGGCTTAATTGTTGTAGCATTCGGTGGAAATGCTTTCCAAAGCAAAGGAGATATAGGAACCGTGGAGGATTACTGGAGAAATGCATACTTAGCAGCTAACACTATCACGAAACTAGTAAAAGACGGGTATAAAGTCGTTGTCACGCATGGAAACGGGCCTCAAGTCGGTTTAATAGCGGAGTGGATGCTTTTTGGATTGAAATACAAGAATACTCCACCCATGAGCCTTGACATAGCGGGGGCAATGACACAGGGGTGGCTCGGTTACATACTTCAACAAGCACTATTAAATAAACTAAGAGAAGAGAGCCTCATACCAAGCTTAGTCAAAGGAGTGGTAACAATAATCACCCAGACGCTTGTTAGAAAAGACGATCCAGACTTCAAGGATCCATCCAAATATGTTGGACCATGGTATGAGAAAGAAGAGGCAGAGAGGCTAGCCAAGGAACACGGGTGGATCTTTAAACCAGATCCCAGAGGTGGATATCGACGGGTTGTCCCTTCACCAGATCCAATAATTCAAATCGAGATAGATGCTATAAGAACGCTTGTTGACAATGGCTTCATAGTAATAGCCGATGGTGGAGGCGGAGTCCCAGTATACGAGGATAACTCAGAGCTTAAGGGGGTTGAGGGAGTTATTGACAAAGATCTCGGAGCAGAAAGAATGGCCTCCGCTCTCAAAGCCGATGTGTTACTAATACTCACCGATGTTGACCATGCATATCTCAACTATGGCTCAAGTAATCCCATCCCATTAAAGGCGATCACAGCTAGTGAGGCGTTAAAATACTATAAAGAAGGTCATTTTAAGCCTGGTAGTATGGGTCCAAAAATATTAGCTGGAGTAAGATTCGTTGAGAATGGAGGTAAATTAGCGATTATTTCAAATATGAGAAACGCTATTGAAGCATTACGTGGAGAGATAGGCACAAGAATTATACCGGGTTGAATTTGAGAGCCAAACATTTGAAAATACTTGGTTTCCTATCGCTAGTAGCTACAACTATCTTATGGGGAACATCATTCGTATTCATAAAGCTATCTATGAGTGATATTAATTCATTCACGTATACATTTACCAGGACACTTATTGCGGTAATAGCCCTTCTCCCATTTATACTCACTAGAATAGTCAATGGCTCAATGGATTATTCAAGTCTTAGGAATGGATTCATTACTGGGATAGCCTATTCAACAGGGCTTTGCCTACAAGCCGCTGGAACAGCATATATTGATCCATCTATTAGCGCTTTCATAACAGGAATAAGCACTATACATGTTCACATGTACTCAGCTCTAGCGATGAAAAAGTATAGTTATCTCGACCTTTTTTCATTGATAATGGCTATCACAGGCTTGTATTATTTAACTATGCCAGCTAGTGGTATAGGAGTGGGGGAAATACTAGTCTTCGCTGCTACATTCGCGTGGGCCTCACAAATAATTCTCATTTCATCGTTTAGATCATCGAGTATGATAGAGTTTTTATTTGGAATGTTTGCATCTGGAGTACTCTTTTTACCTATGGCTCTTGCATATGGCTATAACTTATCAAGAGAGGCTTTACTTTACATTGCATACCTTGCCATCGTGTGCTCCATTGCCGCTACATTTTTCCAGGTTCTGGGACAGAGATACATCTCACCGTCCACTGCTTCACTTGTTTTCTTGCTCGAGCCAGTTTTTGCATTGTTATTCTCGGTGTTTATGGGGCTTGAAATAGTTGAATTACATAAGATCATAGGAGGTGGATTAATAGTATCAGCTCTTTACATCGCGTTGATATCTGAGTTGAAGACATATTATTAGACTTACAAGCAGGTTCATTTATGCATGTATTTTATAACTTTATGCTCTAATTATTTGACTCCCGGTGTTAACTATATGCTTATACATACTAAAGTTAGAGAAGCACTAGACAATGAGCTCCTAGAAGCATTGAAAGTTTCAATGCCTTTAGTTATTGTGCAATTAGTTGAATCAATTTATAGCTTAACCGACACGTATTTTGTAAGTGGACTAGGAAGAGACGCCTTAGCCGCTGTAGGTATCACGAGTTATCTTACTTGGCTTTTAGGAGTGTTCACAGCAGTATTTCAGGCTCCATTGAGTATACTTGCCTCCCAATTCATAGGTTCTGGTAAATACAAGGATGCAGCAAGAGTATCTGGCTGTATAATAAGTATCTCTCTTTTATATGGCTTTGCTCTATCTATTTTATTCTACGTATTCACAGATTTCCTAGTAACAATACAGTCCGGGGCACGGGGATCCATGTATACCTACGCGGTGGATTATCTCAGGATCCGGTCAATAGGCTATACAATAATGATGTTCTCAATGATGCTTGATTCTATCGTAGTAGCAAGCGGTAAAACAAGGTATTCGATGATAGCTCATTCGACCGGCGCATTGATTAATGTTGTGTTAGACCCAGTATTAATATATGGATTCTATATAGTTCCTCGACTTGAAGTTGCAGGTGCAGCGTATGCAACAGTCATAGCTAGCACCATAGTTATACCTATTCAGTTAACATTTCTCAAGAAGATCAATCTAGTTCCAGTCCCCCATGTACAGGGAGGCATTATAAGACAAGCACTCAATCTTGGACTTCCAGTGCTAGCGGAGAGAGCAATAATGGCAATAGGTAATAATGCCTATGCAGGTGTGGTTGCAAGACTCGGAGAGACAGCTATGGCTGCGCACAATATCGGGTTAAGAATAGAGAGCATTGTGTACATGCCTGGGTTTGCATTCATGCTAGCTGCAACTACACTCGTAGGTCATAGAGTAGGAAGAGGAGATTTCGAATCAGCAAAGAGAGTAGGGTTAAAAATAATATACATGGGTTCCGCAATTATGACTGTAGTTGGGTTTATTATAGCCATGCTAGGATACCACATTGTAGCACCCTTCTCGCCAAGTATGGAGGTTAGAAGATTGGCATCAATTTACTTACTACTAGCTGGGTTAAGCGAACTAGGTCTTGGATTAGCAATGGTTTCAAGTGGTGCTATACGTGGAGGAGGTGAGACAAAGATCCCATCCGCCGTAAACGCTATATCCATATTTATGGTGCGTGTCATACCATCTATTATAATGGCTAAATATGTAGGTGTTATTGGTCCGTGGATAGCTATGTTTATCGATGTCTATGTTAGAGGATTATTCCTATTTAGTCTCTTTAAATGGAAATTTGAGAAACTAGCAAAGAAACTGACCTAGAAATGATGAAACCCTGATAGATGCCTAATCATCAACAATAGGAGTAACTTATATAGATCCTAGGTTAACCGGCTCGCCTTCTTCAAGTATATGTTTTGGAATCTTATCTTTATACGCTCGGAGGAACTCTAGGTCTTTATCTCTTTTTCTCTTGTTATCGGTTAACATAACAACTATGCCATTTTTAACGGGGTACCAGTGTTTACAGTTCTTGCAATATAATACTGCGGTTTTTATACCTGTTTTCACGCACTCGATACATGGGTACTCCTTGCCTTGTTGAATGTTTTCTCTTAGATACCCACAATATACTTTGCAGAAAGGTATTTCGATACTGCTGGTATCAAACTCTTGTTTCTCCTCTTCAATAACAATTACCTCGAGCGGGAAGCCCTTGCATGAAACACACTTTATTACATCTAAACCCCAGTATCTCATCATGCCTTGACAACCCCCTTAATAACTGATTCAACCCTACTTAGTATATCCTTAGCAATATCCTCCGTTATAGCTTCGATCATTACTCTTAGCAATGGCTCAGTTCCACTTGGTCTCGCCAGAACCCAGTACTTGTTAGATATCACTTTCACACCATCGATCGTGATCAACCTCTCGCTCTTGAACTCTTGTTTTAATATCTCAACAACTTTTAATGCGTCTTCACGTTTCATCTTGTACTTGGTTTTAACCGTGTAGTATGTTGGTAGTTCATTAAATAACTCGGATGCTCTCCTATTCTCGAATGCCATTAATTCTAGAAATAAGACAAGGGTCATACCACCATCTCTAACGTATTGATGAGGAGGATACATGAAACCACCGTTCTCCTCAAAACCACATAGAGCATCCCCGCCTTTCCTCATAGCGTGAGCTATATCAACACTTCCAACCTTTAACCAAACAACCTCTACTCCAAGGGGGTTTAGCACTTCCTCTACAATAGTGCTTGAAGAGACACCTGTGTAAACTCTCCCCCTCTCATTTCTATTAGTAATAAGGTGCTTAGCTATCAATGTAGCGGATCTATCCCCCCAGTGAACTCTACCCTTTTCATCTATAAATATGGATCTATCTGC
>JAWAPI010000023.1:0-16910 GCA_038894495.1 Desulfurococcaceae archaeon | reverse complement strand
TATTACCCGATGTAGAGATCGAGTATGTAGTGGCCGATGCTAGAACAGATCCTACAGTTGCGGCCTCTGAAGCAGAAAGGTTAATCACTGTCGAAGGAGTCCAAGCTATTTTAGGAACGTATGGAGGATCTCTCGCAATGGCTATTGCAACGGTCGCAGAAAGATATGGTGTTCCCTACTTCGAGCTTACAGCCGCACCCAATGCATTAACCATAAACGCCAGTAGAAGGTGGATATTTAGGTTTGGCCCCGCAGGTTTATATTATGGATACTCTGCTGTGGATTTCCTAGTCTACTTTGCCAATAAAATGGGATGGGACTTAAAGAACATGAAGATCGCTGTAGTACATGAAGATAGCGCATATGGAACAAGCTGCGGAGACGGAGATGTTGAGAGATTAGAGTATTATGGTTTAAGCTACGTAACGCGCGAGAGGTACTCCGCAGCTACAACGGATTTATCATCGCTAATAATGAAACTTAAGGGTCTCGAAGTAGAAGTCGTCCTCATTACAAGCTATGCAAACGACGCCATACTATTCCTGAGACAATCACATGAATTAGGATTTAAGCCAAAGATAATTATAGGACACAGCGCTGGTTACGAATTACCGGCTACAGCTGAGGCTGTTGGCGAATTAATAAATGGAGTATTTGTAGTAGCTGTTAACCCGTTCGCCATTAGAACAGAGTTCATGGCACCTGAAGTTTACCAGGAGTTTCAAGAGTTCATACAGTACTATAGGACTAGATTTGGCGCTGATCCAGCAGGATGGGCTTCTAAGTCCTTTACGGCGACATATCATGTATTCCTAAAGCAGGTTATTAGAATCGCCTACGAGAAGTATAGGGAAATTACACCCGAAACAATTAGATTATCATTTCTAGAGGTAGATTTACCGGCTAATGCAACATTTATGGGTTTTGGAGCCAAATTTGCACCTCCAAATCATCCATGGTCTGGTGAAAACTTAGCAGCAGCACAGCATCCTGTGCTACAGTGGATTGGCGGGAAAATGTATGCTGTCTGGCCTGAGGGTGTAGCTCTCAGAGAACCCGTCTATATACCGAGATCCTAATTAAGAATATTTTTATTTTTATTTTTTGCGGGTGTTTTTTACAAAGCATTCGTACCCTTGAATTCAAGGCCCTTAATAACACTGATCATAAGGTCCCTACTTGTTTTTCCGAGAAAGGAAAATGAATTTTACAATGAAATTTTCCGAGAACAATAATGATACTATAATTACTCCATGGCTACATTAATCCAAAAATTTGTCAAATCATATAATAAATGCCACTTTGCATTATAAAGAAGAGTTCAATTTACACTAGCAAAAACATGCCTAGAGGTATATGGAACTGCTAGAACTATACTTTGAGCTTATCAAAGACCTTGATCTACGAGTCTTTTTACCATTCAATTGGTACGAAAATACATAGTTAAGTTTTGGAGTTCACTAGATAAGTCCTAGATCTTTTTAGTCTGTATTCATATTCGAGTTCTCTATTTATTTTTCCATTAATTTCTCTCTCGTACATTGAACCGAGTTCTATCAGAAAGTTATTCCTTTAGCGAGATGTTATCTAATTACAGGGTATCTCTTTACTTGAATAACTGTGCAAATGGGTTGTCAACTCTTCTTGAATAGAACAAATACCTATACATAATCCCTTGAAATACCATGTTCCTCAACACGGTTCACATGGATTCTATTATTTCAATGTTTCTGAGCTAATGGAATTAATTTCAGCTTATATTTATCAAAATCTTTTAGCTATGTCTTCCCTATTTTAGAATACTTATTAGTTTCTCAACTATCTCTATTGCATTTCGTCCTAGTATTCTAATCATTGGTTCTTTACCGAGGTCACCTTTGTCGTAGATAATATCTAATTCTGTATTACCGGTTGAAACCTGTGATGCAATCCACTCCATTGTCCCTGTCTCGGTTTGTTTTAATTCGCTTGGTTCACGTGATCTGTCTATGTATATCACTTTTAATCCTTTCTTTAATGCTTTATCAATTAATAATTGATCATATTTAACATTCAATGCTGCTCTTACATCATATCCATATTTAAGAAGCGCCAATACTAGTCTTGCAAGATGACTTGATCCACCTGGCTTTACATCACCTACTCTTACGAGTTTATTTCCCGCTTTGACAATTCTACCCTCAACCCCGATAACATCCAATATGTTTCTAGCATACCTATGATCAATCGCTTCCACGACATTTATCCCTACCTCGGGTGTGAAGGGAAGTATTAATGACTGGTTTTCAAGTATTATTTCAACCGCTCTCCTCACATTCTCATATGCCATGTACTTTAATGCAGGAATCTCTAGGTATGCCATTGGGTTGACAGGACAATGCCCTTTACCCACCTTAATACCATACTGAATCGCCATGTCTATAAACCGCTTTGCTTCTCTAATAGCATCCAATGTAGTGTATCCCTTTGCTAAATATGCTGTTATTGCAGCTGAGTAAGAGCATCCAGCTCCATGGAAGCACCCATGCAGAAATCTCTCCGACTTTAAATAGTAATATTCCCCCTTGAAATATACTACGTCGACTACTTCGCGTTGAAACAAATGACCTCCTTTAACAACAACCGCTTCTATTCCATACAACTCATGTATTATCTTAGCTGCTCTTACAGCATCTTCGAGTGTCTCCACTCTGAAGCCAGCTAGAATACTAGCTTCTGGAACGTTCGGTGTGATAATAGTTGCTTTCGGGATTAAATCCCTCTTAAAAGTCTCTACGGCGTCTTCCTTAAGTAACCTAGCACCAGACTTAGCAACCATAACAGGGTCTATTACCAGTTTGATATTGAACTCTTCAATAGCTTTTGCAACTGCCTTAATGATATCCCTATTACTTAACATACCTGTCTTTGCAGCATCAATACCTAAATCTTCATAAACTGTTTTTATCTGCTCGTACACAATCCAGGCAGGTAGATCATAAATAGCATTCACACTAACCGTATTCTGCGCTGTAATGCTTGTTATTGCCGTTGTTCCATGTACACCTAGAGCACTAAACGTCTTTAGATCAGCCTGTATTCCTGCACCACCGCCTGAGTCACTACCAGCTATTGTCATAGCCACAGGGGTTTTACGAATTAACACCCTACATCCCAAGGTCCTTAACAATCAGCTCAGCCACTTTTCTACCGGAGAGCAACATGCCTGTAAAAATAGGTCCCATTCTATATAGACCGTGAAGAGCTGCTACAGCCATGCCTGTAACGTATAATCCTGGGACAACACGCCCTGTACATTCAACTACCTCCTTTTCAGCCTTCTCCGCGAATGCTGATCTCTCGCCTTGCACCTTGATCTCAACGTTCTTGTTCTTCTTTACTAAGATATTTATTAGTGCAGCCTCATGTCCTGTTGCATCAACCACAGCTCTTGACATCATAAATAATGGGTCCACGTGTAAACCGCCTAAGGTAATTACACTCCACTTGAATACGACACCAGAAACTCTGAATGGGTTATCACGGACTATTAAATCCTCCACTTCAACTCCTAGAATTAACTTAGCACCAGCATCTATCGCTCCTGTTGCTAGTTTACTCATTAGCTCTGAAGCATCAGTTGTATATATATCCTTGAAACTAGTTTCTTTGATGTTTATTCTAAAGTCACGTATTATATCCATACATCTTGAATCTAATACAACCTTGTGAAATAGGTTACCGCCACCTCCGATTCCACCTCCATAGCTTAAGCGACGTTCAAGAACAATTACTTTTAAACCCTTATCTGCAAGGTATTTCGCAGCTGTTAACCCAGATGGCCCGCCACCGACAATTACAACATCACTGTCTATAAGAGCCATCATATCTTTTGTGAACTCTTCTATCACTACACGTGTTATAAGGGATTCCAGCTCCAAGCAAATCACCATTGATTACTTAGTAAACATTAGGTTAATAAAATGATTATCAAGCATTGTTAAATAATCGACATTTGAGAAATCAATAAATTCTTTACTTAATAATAAATGGCACAATTACCACCGGGAAGAAACATGCACACTTAGTATATCTTTAAACAAATGGGATAGAACAATTACTCATACTTTTTAACGTATTTATATACTCTTCGTTTAACTCATATTTATAAGGTCTATGGTACGTATTCTAGTCCGAGTTCACTATAGATCTCTCTAATGATTTTTCAACTTCCCCTGGGCTCGTGGAAGTAGATATTGCATCTATAACTCTACTTTTTATTATCGACGTGTCTATCTTACTCACGTAGTATTTTACCTTACCTACATGACTTGGAGAGACGCTTAGTTTTCTAATACCAAGTGCTAATATAATAGGCAATGCTCTTATCTGCGAAGCCATTTCACCACATATTTCTACTTCGACTTCTCTACAAATGTTACTAATAACCTCAACTATATGTTTAATCGATCTTAATACTGCTGGATGAAGTTCATTGTACAAATATGCAACTTGAGGATTTGTCCTATCTACAGCAAGTATATACTGTGCGAGATCATTTGTTCCTATGCTTATAAAGTCTATTGGAGTTTTTCTAATAATATTATTAAGTATCAACACGGTTGAAGGCGTCTCAACCATTAATCCTAGTTTAGGAGATTTTAGTGATCCATGAAACTTGCCTTGAAGTTCTTCTAGAATTTGGTCTATTAGTATTACAGTATCATTAATCTCTTCAATTGATGTTACCATTGGTACGAGAAGCTTAATATTTCCTTCTTAGCTTGCACTTATAAGTGCTCTGAAAAATGGATAAAATAACTCCTCCTTGTACTTGAGTAGTGGTCTAATACCACGCATACCTAATTGTGGATTATTCTCAGACTTAAAATCTATGTATTCTATTGGTTTATCAGCCCCGAGATCGGGTGCTCTTATTATCGTTTCTCGCCCAGAGGTATATCTTAAGATCTTGTCAAAAAAAAAAAACTCCAATAGTTCCTTTTCCAAAGAAGGCGTTTTCTACGAATATACATGAATTCTACTCTAAATAACCCTATGCCATCACATCCATATGCATCTAGTAGTCTCAAGTCCTCAAAGAGTCCTATATTCCAATTCACCTTTACACGGATATTACCAATTGATTTAGCTTCTAATTTAGAGTACTCTTTAAATAACAATGCTAATCTCTCGTATTTTTCTCTCCTCTTTTGCTTTCTTTTTAACATGTCCTCTCATGAATCTATGACTAGTTCTTAATTGAATAAACCAGTATTGCGTACTTTACCAAACTAGCTGGGACAGAGTTCTTTACCTAGATAAACAGTCACTTGGTTAAAGAGCTTTTTGTAGAGTAATTTAAGATCATGTTTTATTGAAGTTATAGTACAAGTTACTTAGAGTGCTCTATGGATGAGATTGCTGCACTAGAACTTTACTAAATTGATAATATATAGTTTCTTTTCTATACAAGGGAAATAATGTAGAGGAGATAAAAAACTATGAAAAGGTTTTCATGATTAAATTATTCTGAGTCTTAATGTTAATGGTATCTCGTAGTGTTGGAAGTATATATTGGGTGTTCCAGCTGTTAGCCAGCCTATCGTTGTAACTGGTATTTGTGTCGTAGTTGACAATGGAATTAGATATACTCCACTCGGTGTATCAGGTGATTTCTTAATTAACACATTGATTGTGTATCGAGTTGGTGTTGATGTCGTATTGATTCCAATTATCTCTAATCCTACCGTGGTTATATCTGAAACATAATATGCTCCTAGAGCTGTGTATTGTATTGCTTCACCTGTACTATATACATCTAATGGTTGGAACACTGAATATCCAGGTGTTGTTATAACTACTGTGAATTGATATGCTTTATGAATAGTGCTATATGTAAGTGTAGTTCTAGCAGAGATTGGTATTATTTCTAGCGTATACGGCTCTAGGTAATCCACTCCTCTAAACTGTATATTTCTAATAACGACTCTATATATTCCTGGGCCCGATGTAGGTGCTATTATCATCGATTCCCCTGGTCCAATACTATCCCAGAATCTAGTTGGGTTATAACCAGACCCGCCTGCAGGATCTCTTGATAACTCAGCTGCGAGCTGAACTGTGTTGACTTTGTATTCATACACTTCTAATGTCTCATTGTTAACCATATAGTATGTGTATGGTCCATATACATGGACATCTATGTTACTAACATATTGTAAGCTATCATATGTAGGCCACGTAACTCTCACGCCCAACGCCCATATATTCCTCATGACCGGGCTTACCACGATCTTAAATACTCTCCAGTCACCTGATTCATATCTCCAAGCGTAGTCAAATACACCTCTTAGATAAGTGTTCTTCCTAGTAGTTGCCTCGGAGTATGGTGTTAGAGTGAATAATTGTTCTCTACTTATCTCGATAGGAACGAAGAATGATATTGGAACAAGATATCTCAATCCACGTGTTGTCTCTTCTACCACGATGTATCCACTGTAGAATCCTGGTCTTGCGGGTTGTCTCACTATTATTAGTACATCCTTAGACCCGTCTGTAATTGTGAATCTAGATGGGAATGGAATTACATCACTCCAAGTCTTGAACTGATATCCTACTACTCTGATCTTTAATGGTAAGACTCCTCGATATGTTGCTCCAGATACACCTAGTCTCATTACAAGATATCTTGGAAGCGTTGTTGGATCTACTCCACGATATCTAAGTGCCAGATACTCGATCTCTTCTATAACCCCTTCTAGATTACCTATTTGTAGTCTAAGAGCATTCGCTCTTCTAATATCGTACATTATTCTAGCTGTCTCGAGCCATGAGAATACACCATCTGCTCCTACATCAATCCAGTAGGCTAGCTCTGAGATACTTGATCCAATCGTCAGGTTGTATGTTCCTGTCCTACCTCCTGTTTCAAAGTACTCGAATGGGTATATTATCTCTATTTCGAAATAGTCAAAGCTCTTTAATGCATTCATATCGAGAACAAGGTGCCCATATACAGCTGCAGCTGTTACATTTAATGATACATTATCACCTATACATGATGTTACCACAGTGGGCTCCATAACCCTATTGACTATATTACATATTGGTATAGTTGAGACTTGCTCTAATCTACCCGCATATATTTTATATGACCCCGATCCCTCGATTGTTAATCTCCTCGTGGCGGAGCCTCTAACTAATGGTATAAATATCTTTGGTTCATACCATTCTCCAGCGATTGTCTCTCCAAATAATATCGAGTTATAATTGTTTGATAGCTCCGATAATACATCGTTTATGAATGATCTTGAGTATACTCTTGGATAGCCTAAATCTAGTAGTGCGTTGATTGCTCTATATGCATTTACAAATCCAGCTCCCTGTATTAGCTCATCGTATCCCATATCCACTGCATAGTTCATTAATATTGTCTTTAATAGATATGGTGGTATTCTTGGCTCATAATACAACTTATACGCTGTGACAACGAGTGATGCTGCCCCAGCCACCATAGGTGTTGCCTGGCTTGTACCACTGAACAAGTTGTACGCTAGTGAACCATTGAATCTCCTTATACCGAACAAGTTATTTAGTGCATCCCATGTTCTACCAATAGCATATGCAAATGCTCCAACACCTACTAAATCTGGTTTAACAACTCCAATTTCTGTTGGTCCACGGTTACTCCATGTAATCACCTGTCTACTAGCACCTGGCCATGCATAGCCATATATTGGTCTATAGGTAAACTCCACCGCTGCTCCCACAGAGACCGCTAGAGACGAGCTAGATGGTGATGCCACCGTGCCATATCCCGGTCCACCATTTCCTGCTGCAACGAAGTGTAATGTGCCCGATTTCATGATCGTGTAATCCATAATAACGCTGGTTGGATCAGAGCCTGTATTCCACCCCCATAACGCCCACCCACTAGCTCCATAAGAGTTGCTTGTAATATCAACTTGGTGTAATCCCGTGTACTCCCATCTCCATGTATAGCCCTCGAAGGCTATCCATGGATTTACAAGTAAATTAGGCCATATGTAAATCGATCCAATTCCATACGGTGTAGCTAGATCAAACCCTGAAAAGAAGTATATCGACACAGCTACTGACCCGTAGTACAAAGCTGGTGAAGCAGCTATCTTAGTCTCTGGTGCTTGTCCTGAGATGCTTCTTACACCATACCCTGTTTCAACGTATAAGTCTCTACCCGCGGCTGTGTTAGCACAATATGTTCCATGACTGTTGTAATCATATTGTATTACAACATAGTCTCCAAGTGGGTCTAGACCAGGCCATACAAGGGCTACTGGCTCATACCTCCATGGATCTCTCATATCCAGTATAGCTGTAGTCTGGTATCCATATAGTGGAGGTAGTGGTAGGATTAGGTCCCTCCACATACCGAGCTTCTCCAGGATTATGGCGAAGACAGCATCATATACGTATCCAGCTAATGTCCCAAGTGAGAAATCTCTAATCCCATCTCCATCAAGATCTCTTGCAATTACCTCGTTTCCATAGCTTATTGGAGCTTCATCCGCGAACGAGTAGTCTCTCACCGTGCCAAGTGCTCCTGGTATAACTACACTACATGGTGACGGTGTAAGAGCTAATCTAGTCATGTTAAGCACTGTTGTTGTATCAACGTATAGTGTATCATAGAAACCATCTTGATCGCTATCAACTAGTATAACTGGAACTGTTATCTGGAGTCTTGATGATGTCCCAGCTACTGAGAAAGATACGTCTTGGAATGCTAACCCGAATTTAACTATTGATCCAGCTGGCACAATAGATCCTACATACCACTTGTTTCCTTCTGGAAATGGAACCCAGTCAGTATAAGTCCTACAACCAGTTAATCTAACATATAGCTGATCAGTCCACTTCCACACGTAGTATGGTGGCTGGAAGACATATAGTTTATCTGGATCTACTGTAATATACCCGTCTTCATCCACAACCGCGTCTACGGGTGTTAATACTAGTCCAAGACTACTAGCGTCGAATATCATTGGTAAACCTTGCTCGTCTCTTGCTATTGCTTCGACTCCTAAGCCTGGTGAACCATAGTCTACACCTGTATCTATAATTGCGAGTTTAGTCTCCTGGCCTTTGATACTGTACTCGCTCCATACACTATATGAACCTGTGATCTCAACTGTATAGTGGTATGAGCCAGTGCTCTGAGTGGATGCTTCTAGTATTTCGTATAGCACTGGATCCTGTGATGCAAGCTCTATTAATTCTCTCTGCTCAGCGTTGATCAACGCGTCGAGCCTTATATCTGGGAGTATGGCGATGACACCAGGTAGCCCGGCTAGTTTTTCAACCTGCTCTCTTGTAACAATGGCTATTACAACGTTGTATAGATGGGTCGGCAGAGACGCAACTAAGCCTGTTATCTTACCTTTAATTATATTAATGGAAGTGGATCTATCAGTAATTAATATGACTTGACCAACTTTTACATCCTCATTTACCACGGTGAAGAACCCTGGATCTGGGTCTACGAATGACCTTAGAGATGGGTCCACAAGGTATGCTCCATGCTCCCAGAATTCCTCTGTACTTAATATAGGGCTTACATATGCTTTGTTAAATGATCTTGTTTCACCTATCTCGGTGGTCTGAGCTATGGGGAGTAGAGGAGATACTGCTATTAGTAATAAGATAGATAGAGTAATACATAGCGAGATCTTCTTACTCAATGGAGACACCTTGTACAATATTAGTTTATTACCAATAGGGTTATAAACGTTTAGGAGTATGAATTTACCATAAAGTATAAATATGTAATTCCTAATATTAAGAACCAAGGTGAGTTAGATGTACGAACAAATAGTTAACGCGTTGACAAATGTAGCAATACAAATCATTAATGCAATACCAGCTGTGATACTAGCCTTGATAGTGATCCTTATTGGATACTTGATAGGTCTTATTGCAAAAACCGCTGTGAGATTTATATTCGATAGAGTTATATGGAGATTCCTAGCTAAGACAGCCATTGGAAGAAAATTCGAAGAAGCTAAGGTGAATTTAGGCTATGTGCTGGGCTCCATAGTGATGGCCGTTATAATTGCTCTATCTATTCTCCTAGCAATAAACATGCTTGGAGTACTTGGACCGGCCGTGGAGTTTATTGCTAGGTTCATTAACTTACTGATTGGAATACTTGGAGGTATTGTTGTTTTATTAATTGGTATACCATTAGCTGCCCTAGCTGGTGAATACTTAGCAAAGCTCATAGGTCTAGCCTTCGGGGAAAAGGAGGGCTTTACTACGATTCTTCAGACAATTTTAACAGTTCTATTTATATTATTCGTTATTGGTCTCGCAATTGCAGTGATGTTTGGGACTAGGGAACTTCTAGAAGAGCTCACTGCAGCTTTACCAAGAGCTTTCTCAGCAGGCGTAATAATAATCGTTGGTTACATAGTCGGCGAGCTAGTAAGTAAAGCCATTAGAATGGTTGTCGAGAAAATTGCAGCACCACTTGAGAAAACTGACATAGGTGGGGCTATTAAATCAACTGGACTAGATACACCTGGATTAATAGCTGGATTAGTCAAAGCGCTGATAATAGTCATTGCTATAACTATTGGTCTTGGAATGCTAGCTCTCACAGGTATAGCTGCTGATGTGCTAGGTGTCGTAACATTCTACTTGCCAAGGGTATTTGGCTCACTAGTAATAATAATACTTGGTTTGCCATTAATACTAATATTCTCGAAGTACATCGGCAAGATATTCAGAACGGCTCTCGAGGAAAAGTATAAGTTAATCGCGGATCTCGTCGAGAACATCATAGCGATTGGTCTAGCTGCTATATTCATAACAATAGCTTTGAATATCCTTATACTACCAGGAGAGTATGTATACTCACTTATCATAGGCACTGTTATCATAGCGGTAGGTATAATTGTTGTAGATAAGACTATTACAGTACTAAAGGATACATCGCCAGTGTTTGCTAGAATGCTACCCATTGTAGGCACAGTCTTCGTGTTCATAGTAGTATACATTGGCATATCAGCAATGCTATCACAAATCCACGGAACAGTAGAGGTATTAAAAACCATATCCTGGGGTATAGCGGCCGCGTTAGCTATTGTGCTAGTATTAATAATGTTCTTCTTTATTAGAATCGCTTGGAGAGAGGCCTCTGAGACGAGAACCGAATAAAGGTTCTTATTTTTTTCTGTCCTTAACTTGTTTAATGATTGGTGAATTAATGTCATTACATGTATTACTAGCTATAACTACATCTATTGTTAGAAAGAAAGCCCATTTACCTATGTTTCTCTCGCTTTTAATACCCATAGGTCTAATAGTTGTTCTAAACTCTATTCCATCTACAGGGCAGCTGCATGACATAATAGCCCCTGTAGAATACAGTGAAAAAGTCCTTGGCATAATGAGATACAGTGCTGGTAATTGCACCTTGATCAACATAGAGAGAGGCATTATAGATGAGTATGGTGAAGTAGTAGTCATATCCTCGAGTAATATGAGTAGTGAGTTAGCAAGCTTTCTCAATGTAATATCAACAAAATGCCCTATCAGCGAAGAGAAAGAAATCGCGGCTTCAATTCCATGTGATCTATTCTCAACTATGAATAATACCTGCTCACTCAATCTAACACTAGGAGGAAGAGTTGTCGAATTAAATATTGTAAAAATACATGAAAACCTAGATGCTGTCATTATTGAGACTAACTATTTCACAAGCGAGCCAGACTATTTATGCATACTTAATAAGTCTGATTTAACAATGAATGCACTATCAATTATCGAGAGGGAAATCCAAGGTATTATCGAGACTTGGCTATACTTGCTTCTAATAGCGTCAGCTCCTATGATTTACATAAGCCTAGTTAAATTCATAGATAAACTAATTCAGGAGTTTAAAGGACTCGTTGTAATAGGTCTTGAAAACCATAGACTTGTGTTTTGTGCTATATTCTCCATTCTCCTTGTCTCCATATTAGTTATTACAACACTAGTTTTCATATCAATATTATCAACATACACAGTCTACTTTATCATTAGCAAGATTACTACTGCACTACCTCCCCAGATCAGGGCACTTGAAATAACATACTATGTATTTATATTAATCGCCATGATTGCTTGCTTCTCACTCATTTCATCCAGGAGAGTAATTAATGAGTTACTTTAAAGTAGCCATGTTTATTCTACGTAGAAAACCTCTTGTATTCTTATTTACATTACTAGTAATGGTTCTTCTTGGTTATTTAGCGATTCTTGTTACTGGCTATATTCGTGGACTTTATTACGTGAATAACCAGGTCATCGGGTCAAGTGATGGCATTGTAGTGTCAAGTTATGCTTTATCGCCATTAACATCGATCATCGACTCCAATAGATTAGATAAAATAGTTGGAAACATTAGTGGTATTAAAGTAGAGTACCATATGATCACTATTTCATATATCTACGATACACCTGTGCTGATTCGTGGCGTAAATAGCATTGATACTAGCTGTATATATCTAAGTAACGAACTAGTGAATAAATTTAAACTCTCTGCTGGGGATATTGTTCCACTTTATTCACCATTTACTAACAAAATTATGTTTTTAAAACTCTGCGGATTTAGCGAAGGTGCATTCTCCGCTATAAATTACAATGTTAGCACCATTATTAGAGGTGTTAAGCCAGGTTATTACTCTATTGCTGTAATTAGATCTAGTAATAAATCAGCTCTTGAAGAAGTAGCAAGGGTTCTCGGAATTAGCGATATTGATCAAAGATCTTTGACAAGAGCATTACTTTTGCTAACACAAGTTGGCGATAGAGTAACTATTAAATTATACGAAGACATAGCTGAGGGTTATTTAACTAGACTTGGACTATACCGGGACATAGTGTTATACGCTGGTTACTTTATTTCATTGGTTGTGCTAGTGGGGTCTTTGGTTTTAGGTGTTGGTCTCGTAGTGATCATTAAAAGGGAGCTCAAGGTGTTCGATATTATTGGATTACCGAGACTTTATACTCTAGCAGGATTAGCGATTACGACGACATTGGAATTATTTATTTCAATAACTTTAATCGCATTACTAATTTATATAAAGGTCTCCTTCGAAGTAAAGTTCTTCACGCTGAGACTTCCACCTGTTATTGAATTAGAAGATTACGTTTTTGTATTTTTAACCATGATGACTCTATCTTTAATAGGTATTACTCTAGGGTTCAGGCGTGCCGAGACATAGTTCTCTAATATTATTATTTTCATTGTTGATGTTTAGCACACTATTGAGACTTGTATATGTATTATATTCTAATATGCCACTATCTAATGATGTCTGGCCTTTGATAGAGATCACTAGTCTATTAAGAAGAAACAACGATATTAAATTCTTTGATCTTTTTGAATTGTATGGTCACCATGTTAAATGGCCGTTCTCGATGATATACTCATTGGTATTCTCGATCACGACTGATATACCCGTATTAGACCTTTACAAGTATCTCTCAGGTTTTATAAACGGTTTGTCTATAGCTTTATTAACATATGTGCTTGGCTTACGTATATTTCAAAACAAATCTTCGGCTTACGTCTTTGCACTTTCCTTCTCGATGTTTCCTTCATATGTTTTATTTACATCTCAATTCCTAAAAGAAACATATGCACTTATAATTATGTTGTTAATTCTTTTTCTTTTTCAATTGCGAAGGAATGGTTTACAAGGAGTACTGTTGCTTACTATGTGTGTTGTCTCACTTCTACTAGGACATGTCATTACACTCGTTATATTATCTGCGTCTTTGATACTCTCTCCTATAATCAAGAGGTTTACGAGAATCTGGTCGTATATCTCTATAACTCAGTCTAGTTTTGTTTTCGAATTTTTATATGGTGTCTGCTTATTTATAGTAGGCTCCATCTATAACTTTTTTATCTTAAAGACTAGGTATTTTGCTATTTCCCTAGTTGACATATGTGTCTTTGGATTCTACATTCTAGGAATATTATCATTGATCATAGCTCTTAGTGGTGGCTGGTTATTCATTACACTATTGATAATCTCTACTGTCCCATTTGTATCTGTATTAATGTTGTTTACAGGTGTATTTGATTTACTAATTCTATTATTCATTATCCCCTTCCCACTAGTCTTCTTTATGGGATTAAGATCTAAGTCCTCAGAAGATTGGCCTCTATTTGTGTTTGTGAAAGGATTGCTTCTAATGATACTTACACTTGCATTGTACTTTTCTACTTACCTCACTATCGGGTTGAGTATTTTGCATCGTTTTTTAAACTACCTAGTTTACCCGTTTGCATTTTACTTAGTGAAGGTCTTTTCAAGAAGATATGGTATTTTATTGGTTATTTTATTGTTGACCATGGCTATAATATCGTCTCTACTAGTTGTTATGTACGCTGATCCATTGTTATTCTACTGGAAGTACAATATAGCAGATGAAGTATCAAGGAACCTAGTTAAAAGCTATGCAGATGGGGTTGTTATATATGGAGATGTTAAATACTCATATATGGATAGTTCTGTTTTTTCAACTATATCTCCAAGCTCTTTTGTTAATACATGCAAGTGGTTGAATAATGGTAATTTGTTAATCTTTTCACGAGATAATTTAAAGTATGGATTTCCATTGTCACCTATAGATTACTTAAAACCCAATACAAATATCTTTAAATGTAGCAGTCTATTACTTAATACAGGTAGTGTGTTTTTATCGGGGTATTGAATTGGGGATTCTACAGCTAGTGAGAGTGTCTAAAAATATAAATAGAGAGGTAGTTCTCTCCAGTGTGGATCTAGATCTAGATTATTCAAGCATTGTTCTTGTTCGCGGTAGGAGTGGTGTTGGCAAGACTACACTTGCTAAGATAGCTTCTCTTCTTCTTCGACCTGATAGTGGCAAAGTTCTTTTCAATGGGATTGATACATGGTCTTCTCGAAGGATCAGGGATCGAATTAGGCTAAGATGCATTGGTTACATCGACCAGGATTACACCTTACTACCCGAGTTAACTGTTTGGGAGAATATCGAGTTACCCTTAGTAATGATAGGAATGAGCAAAGAGGAGAGAAAAAGAGTTATAAGAGATACAATGGATATGCTTGGCCTAAGTGGATTAGAGTTTAGGTATCCAAGTGAACTTAGTGGAGGGCAAAGACAGAGAGTTGCAATAGCTAGAGCTATTGTGAAAAAACCACTAGTCATTGTTGGAGATGAGCCATTTTCGAACCTAGATGATGAGACCATTGAGGTCGTAATGAATTACTTCAAACTATTAGCGAGAGATCTTGGTATAGGTTTTTTAATAACAACAGTCGATCTCCATGGAGATTACAATGCGGACAAGGAGTATTTCCTAGAGAGAGGGTTTTTAAAAAGGATTAAGTAGAGCTATATTATAACATATGATTTGGACTATGAAAGCACCTCGAGAGGATTTGTATTGACTAAATGGGTTGTTTTTGCACATGGAGATAGTGACGGTGTTGCCTCCGCTGCCCTTGCAACTGCTTTTTTGAGAAAAAAAGACTCCGATGTTGAAGTGATATTTACGCATCCCGCTGGCTTGTTTTCTGATCTAAGGGAATTCACTAGAGATAATAAAAACGTTGTTATCGTAGATATAGCACTAAGTGAACTTCATTTCAATGAGATCATTGATCTACTTGGGGAGATTGGAAAAAGATCAACTATTGTATACATAGATCATCATCCGCTTCTCGAGTACTCTAAAATTACTATGACTAACAGTATACAATGGATACATGACACTTGTTGCTCCGCATCCGAGTTAACTTACAGGTTCTTCGAATCTCAGGGTCTAGATGAAGATTACTCTCGTGTAGCGCTTTACGGTGCCATAGGTGATTACTTAGATGAGACAACATGGGTTAAAAAAGAGCTAGATAAGTGGGATAAGAGAGCTGTTTACCTGGAGGCGGGTTTACTAATACAGGGATTAGAGGGTGCCAGAAGAGACTATGAGTTTAAGAGAATGATTGTAGAGCATCTCTCCTATAACAAACTACCTAGCACAATGAGTTTACTTGTTGAGAGAGCTTTAAAGCAAGCTGTTGAAGACGAATATCTTAGATTATGGGTTAAGAAGAGCGTTAAAAAACACGAGAACACAGCATACGTTATAAACCCTCCTGGAAGCATAGGCAGAGCAGCTAATTATGCTAGAGTATATGGTGAGTCTTCTGTGGGAATAGCAATAGAGGAAAGACGAGATATCTATGTTCTTAGTCTACGTGGAAAGCAAGGATTAGACCTTAATAAGATTTTGAGAGAGCTAAGTAGAAAAATGGGTATTAATGGTGGAGGACATCCACGAGCAGCAGGTGCTAGGTTGAAAAAAGAGCAATTCCACTTGTTCCTTGAGTTGTTAAATCAATTGGTTGTTTCTATGAAAGAGTAGATTCCTCTTTTTTACCTATTCTTGACTCTATTCTTAGGCTACTACTACTACGTATGATGGGGGCAGAAACCAATCATGTTTAGTGGTGTTGGTGCCTGGTTTATTACCGGTAGTAATTGCCGGTTTCTTATCCTTGCAACGGCTTTACTTAATGGCTCAGCGTCTAGAGCGATTGTTGTTGCTATCGCTGCTAGTGCACTCCATTTACCCCATTTCTCGATCCAGTAATTTTCAACAAGGCTTTCATCTATCGAGTATACAATGCCTACAATCTTTTTCAACCAATTGTCAACTGGGGGTAGTTCATATTTACGAGAGAATAATGCTATTGCTAATCTAGCTGTGTATGGTCCTACACCCTTTATTTTTCGTAAGGTTCTCTCTATTTCTAATGGTTTCATATTAAGAAGTTCCTTCTCATCTATATAACCGTTTATTAATGTTCTTGCGGTGTTTAATATTGTCTTAGCCCTATATCCCA